>JBBSRB010000033.1:0-24000 GCA_038243445.1 Chitinophagales bacterium
CGTGGCTACCTTGTTTTTGCGCCCGATATTAGTTACACACGAGGTGGCGCCGGGCCAGGTAAAGATGCGTACGATTATATTGTGAGCGGTGCGCAGGCGCTGGCTAAAAACAATTGGGTAGATGCAAATAACATGGCCATACAAGGGCAAAGTTGGGGCGGCTACCAGGTAGCTCATTTAATTACGCGAACCAATATGTTTAAAGCAGCTTGGGCAGGTGCACCAGTGGTGAATATGACAAGTGCTTATGGCGGCGTCCGCTGGGAGAGTGGAATTAATCGCCAATCGCAGTATGAAAAAGGACAAAGTCGCATTGGGTTTAATATTTGGGATAAACAGGCTTTGTATATAGAAAACTCGCCACTTTTTTACCTTCCTAAAGTTACCACTCCAGTAGTTATAATGGCAAATGATGCAGATGGAGCCGTGCCCTGGCAGCAAGGCATTGAAATGTTTACAGCCTTGCGCCGCTTAAATAAAAAAGTATGGATGCTGAATTATAATGGCGAAGCGCACAACCTGGTAGAACGAAAAAACCGTAAAGACATTCAAATACGCCAGCAGCAGTTTTTTGATTATTACTTGAAAGGCGCAAAGCCCGCCAAATGGATAGTTGAAGGCGTTCCAGCAACAAAAAAAGGAAAAGACTGGGGATTGGAAATAATTAATTAGAGCTGTTTTCAGTGGCTCTGTGTACCCCTTTTTTAAAGGTTATAAAACCCTTAAAAAAGGGGCATCATTGCTTTTAAGTGCTCTGCGCTCCTTCGGGCAATTGTGGCAAAACAGCAAAACTTATGCAATAGCCGAAATAAACTTTACCAAACTTCTTTTTGCAATGGGCAGCAGCGTTTCTTCTATGGGAAAAGACAGGCCCGTTTCAATAGCATATACCGCAGGGTTTGGCAACGACGTATTTTGTTTAATAAGATTATATTTTATGTGTTCGAATGTGTTGACAAAACTTCGTTGCCACATAGATAAATAAGTTGTTTTCATGCTGCGGTATTTTTCGTCATGCTTTTCAAACATTGAAAGCTGGTATCGATATATGTTTACGGCTTTATTGTTCCCGGTGGTTAAGAAAAAGTATCCTTCCTGAATATCCAAAGGCACTAAACCAATGGGATTAATAGTTAATTGATTTTCTACAAACTCGTATATTTCTGCGCCGCAACTAATGGTAGTTTTCATTTCGCCGGCCGAGTAGTTGATAATCTCTTCCAGTTGCAGCATCAGGTCATCGTCTTCTATAATCTGCTGATACAATATTTGTAGTTTTTCTATTTGAATGCCGGTGAGCTTTTTTGGAAAGTGCTCCTGCAAGTGTTTTTTGTTTTCGCGGAAAGCCACAATATTGTTGTAATGAAAGATCAGATCGGCCAATTGCGGGTAAAGTTTACATTCGCTAAAATGGCCATTAATTTCTTTTAAATAAGCCAGCAGCGTATATTTTTTTAATTCAAAATCAATATAACCTTCGGCAAACCAGGTTTCAGATAAGTTTTTCATGGTAACGATTTTGTTTGTAATTCCAATTTATAAAAAGACAATGGAAATGCCAAACCCAGTACCTTTAATTTGTTAAATTAAACAACAATGAGTAAAGCTTTTTTTGTTTTGTTAACGATTATCTTTTCATCTTGCGGCACTACCTATTACGTGGTGCGCCACGGCGAAAAAGAAACATCAAATATGAATATGATTAGCGATGTAAACTTATCGCCAGCGGGGAAAGAACGAGCCAAAGAATTAAAAGATATCCTTATAGATAAAGATATCAGGCACATTTTTTCAACAAACATGGTTCGAACAAAAACAACAGCGCAACCCTTGAGTGATGCGTTGCAAATTCCTGTTCAAACATATAATGCAACCGACACAGCATTTGTGAAAGCCTTAAAAAAGGGTATGAAAGGCAATGTGTTAATTGTAGGACATTCGAACACAGTAGATAACGTGGTGAATATTTTTTTGAACAAAACGTTGTTGCAGGATCTACCTGAAACCGAATACAACAACTTATTTATTATAAAGAAAAATGGAAATACTTTCAGGTTAATAAGAAAAACTTATGGTAAATAAAAATGCCCTGCAGTAGCAAGGCATTTATCAATCGTAACTTATTAATTGTTCAATAATCTCTGTTCAAATCAAAATTCTCCAACTCTCTTCCTACAGCCGTTAAAAAAGTAGCGCCCAGGCTTCCGTCTACAATCCGGTGATCGTAACTCATAGAAAGGTACATCATATGGCGGATGGCAATGCTATCGCCGTGTGGTGTTTCAATTACCACCGGACGTTTTTTAATTGCGCCAACAGCCAAAATAGCAACCTGCGGTTGGTTTATAATTGGTGTTCCCATCAGGCTGCCAAACGTACCCACGTTGGTTAGCGTAAATGTTCCGTCGGCAATATCTTCAGGTTTCAATTTGCTGTTGCGGGCAGCTTCAGCCAATCCGTTTACCTTTTTTGCCAGTCCTACTAAATTCAAACCATCGGCACCTTTAATCACCGGCACAATTAAATTTCCCGAAGGCAGTGCAGCCGCCATTCCAATGTTGATATCTTTTTTTATAATAATGTTGTTTCCATCCAGCGATGAATTGATCATTGGAAAGCGCTTAATGCAACGCACAATCGCTTCTATAAATAAAGGTGTGTACGTAATCTTTGTTCCTTCCCGCTTTTCAAATTCTTTCTTCACTTTATCGCGCCACATTACCAGGTTGGTTACGTCGGCTTCGGTAAAAGAAGTTACATGCGGGCTGGTATGTTTGCTGCGCACCATGTGGTCGGCAATAAGCCTGCGCATGCGGTCCATTTCTATAATTTCTACATTGCCGGAATGTCTGGTTTCGGGCTGATTTTCTGTTTTTTGCGGAACCGCGTTTACCGTTTTAGGTGGGTTGTTGGCCGTTGATTGTTGGTTGCCGGCGGTTGGCTGTTGTTCGTTGATTGTTTGTTGTTGTTCGTTGCTGTCTTTTGACCCCTTTTTATCGCTTACAAATTGCAGAATATCTTTTTTAGTTACGCGTCCTTCGTTTCCGGTTCCCTTTATGTTTTCGAGGGCGCTCATACTTACGCCTTCCTGCGCGGCAATGTTTAGCACCAGTGGCGAATAAAAACGAGAGGATGAATTTGCACCTTCTGCATCATCTTTTTTAATTTCATCACGCGCATTATTTACAGCGGGCTTTATTTCTTCGTTCAAAATTCCTTGTTCCTTGTTCTGCGGTTCGCTACCTGCTGCAGCGCTTGTTTTAATGCGTGCAATTACAGCTCCAATGGGCACTACATCGTTTACGGCAAAAAGCACTTCTTCCACAATGCCTGCGGCTGTTGAAGGCACTTCAGTATCTACTTTATCAGTTGCAATTTCAAGTAGGGTTTCATCCATGTTTATGGATTCGCCGGCGTTTTTATACCATTTCAAAATGGTGGCTTCCATTATACTCTCACCCATTTTAGGCATTACCAAATCAACTGTAGCCATATATCAAAATTTCTAATTTAAAATATCTTTTATTTAGGTAACCAGCAACAAATCTCTGTTCATCGTCCCTTGCGTCGCACACTTGTGCTTTAGTAAAAACTTGAGCATTTGCCTTTCCTGCAAAAAAAACCACCACCAACCAATTCTCATCTGTCAATTCTCAACTCTCAACTCTCAACTGTCAACTATCAACTGTCATCTGTCATCTGTCATCTGTCATCTGTCATCTGTCAACTTTCAGCCGCCAAATTTAAGGAAAGCCCGGTAATACGTTTTTATTCATTTTCTTCTACAATGAACTGGCGCAGCATATTTATTGCAATAGAAGCTGTCAATTCAATATTTCGTTTGCGGTTAAGGTGTACAAAATGCTTTTTGGCTACTACTTTGTTTTTATTTGCAACGGCTATCCACACGGTGCCAACGGGTTTTTCTTTAGTGCCACCGTTTGGTCCCATAATGCCCGAAGTAGCCACCGCGTAATCTACATTCATTCGTTCTAAAACACCGGTAACCATTTCAACAATTGTTTCTTCACTAACGGCACCGTATTTTACAAGCGTTGAATGTTGCACGCCCAAAGCGCTTTCTTTTACATCGTTTGAATAGCTAACTACGCCGCCTTTAAACGAACCCGAAGAGCCGGAACGTGTTGTAAGCAAATGCGCAATATAGCCACCCGTGCAACTTTCGGCAGATGCAACAAAATATTTATAGGTACCCAAAAGGTTCCCAACAATTTCTGCAATCGAACTGTCTTCTTCTGCAATCAGCCATTCGGCAACCCCTTTTTTCAGGGTTTCAAACTGTTGTGCCATTTCGGTTTGTAAAATTTCCTTAATTTCTGCCCGGCCGGTTAAGCGCAATTTTACCATTCGATGATTAGGCAAATAAGCCAGCTTTATATAAGAGGGCAACCCCTTTTCAAAGTCTTTTAATGCATCTGCAAGTGCCGATTCGGCCTGCCCGAAAGTGACAATTGTTTTATGTAATATGGCCGAAGTTGTAAAGTGTTCCTGCAACTTTGGAAGTACCTCAGCTTCCATTAAGCCTTCCATTTCTGCTGGCACGCCGGGAAGGGAAATATACACTACGCCGTCTTTTTCAAACCACATTCCGGGTGCGGTTCCTCGTTTGTTATGCAGCACAATGCAATTGTCGGGCACTTCCGCCTGCGTTTTATTTCTGGCGGTTACCGGCCGATTGCTTCGGGCAAAGATTTCGGCGACCTGGTTTTCAACTTCTTTATTTAAAACCAGCTTTGAACCAAAGTATTCGCAAAGCGCCGGCTTTGTAATATCATCGGCAGTAGGACCTAAGCCGCCCGTAATTATAATCAAACTGCAGGTGCGCGCTTGTTCTGATAAAGTGCTCAAAATCTCTTCTTTTACATCGCCAACAGCAATTCGTTTTTTTACCCAAATACCCTTTTCGTTAAGTTTTTGAGCAATAAAAGCGCTGTTGGTATCTACAGTTTGTCCGATTAAAAGTTCATCGCCAATAGTTATTATAGAAGCATGCACCTCCTTCATAATGGTATTGCTTAATTTTAATGCAATGTTACTATCTATGAAAAGAATTTCGGTCCTTTTGTTGTGCACTCTTGCCTGTTCTGTAGTTTGGTCTCAAACAATTACAAACAGGTTAGAAACAACTTTTAAAATTTTTGAAGCTGATCCGCAGCTACGTGGCGCCGTTGCCTCTTTATATGTAACAAACGCAAAAACCGGAGAAATTGTTTTTTCGAAAAACAGCACTATGGGTTTAGCCCCGGCTTCTACACAAAAAATAATCACCAGTGCTTCCGCTTACGAATTATTGGGAAAACAATTTAAGTACAAAACAAGCTTTGGTTATTCGGGGGCACTTATAGGCAACGAACTGAAAGGCGTTCTGCTGATAAAACCTTCCGGCGACCCAACATTTGGTAGCTGGCGTTGGCAAACCACCAATGAAATAAAAGTGGTACAGCGGGTATTGAGTTCTATTGAAAAAGCCGGCATAAAAAAATACAACGGAGTAGCGGTAGATGTAAGCGAGTGGGCCGGCGAGGCCATTCCGGACGGTTGGATGTGGCAGGATATAGGTAACTATTATGGTGCAGGCGCAGCGGGATTGAACTGGCGCGAAAATCAATATGATCTTGCATTGCAATCTGGAAATTCTATTGGCGGTGCCGTATCTATAGCCGCAACAAAGCCGAAACTGTATGGTGTGGAGATTACAACTCATGTAAAAAGCGCTGCAAAAGGTACCGGCGATAATGCGTACATTTATTTTGTGCCGGGCGCCAATGCTATCCAGGTTCGGGGAACCATACCGGTTGAAGAGGCAAAGTTTGTGATTTCGGGTGCAATGCCTTCTCCTCAAAAACAATTTGCCGCCACATTAGAAGATAGTTTGAAAGCGAGAGGCATTGTGACTATACCTGTTGAGACGGGTACTTTGGCAGAGGCTACAAACTTCACGCTTTTGCATACCGAAACGTCGCCGCCGCTGGACAGCGTTATTTATTGGTTTAATAAAAAGAGCATAAATCTATATGGCGAAGCCCTGGTAAAAACAATAGCGCATCAAAAAACGGGCGTTGGTTCTACAGATGTTGGCGTGAAGAGGATTAAAGCGCTCTGGAAAAGCAAAGGTGTTGAAAACTGGGAATTGAACATGGTTGACGGGTCTGGACTTTCGCCGTTAAACCGTGTAACCACGCACGCACAAGTGCAAATTTTACAACATGCAAAAGCGCAGCCCTGGTTTGATGGTTTTTATCATTCGTTGCCGGAATATAACGGCATGAAATTAAAAAGCGGAACCATCAATGGTGTAAAAGGTTTTTGTGGCTATCACACAAGCAAAGATGGAAAGAGCTATACTTTATCATTTATTGTAAATAATTACAACGGATCGGCATCGGCGCTGGTACAAAAAATGTATAAAGTGCTGGATGTGTTAAAGTAAACAACTGGTAATTTCTGTACCTCTTTTTTGAATGTTTTGAAGGCTTTTTTACGAAATAATTATTACCCCTTTTTTGAATGTTTTATTAAAAGAGCTACAATTTTATCTACTGGTAGCGAAACACTTTCTTCCCCAAAATCATCTAAGCAAATAAACCGAAAGCTTTCAGGCTGCCTGATGTTTGTGCCTTCCTCGCTATTTGAAAAATATCCGTTTAAAGCAGCGGTCTGTACTTCTGCCAAAGGGTTTACAAAATAGTAAATAGAGATCAACTGGTGCTGGTCATCAAAGGCCGAAGGCTGAAAGTAGTCGGTGGTATAAAGGTGTTCTGTTACGTCAACATCTAACCTCATTTCCTCCAAAAATTCACGTTTCAAACAGTCTCGGGTTCCTTCTCCAAATTCCAATCCGCCGCCCGGGAACTTGGTATATTTTTTCCCTCTTATCCATTCGTCGCTAACCAACACTTCGTTTTTTGTGTTTATTAAAATGCCATACACCCGCACGTTAAATGGAAACATCAACCTTTATTTATTTTGTTTCTTTTCACCCCAAAAACCTTTAAAAAAGGGGTAGTTCAAGCGTTCCGCTAAATACTTTTTTGGCTGGGCCTATGAGCCAGATATTTTGATAACCGCTTTCACTCATCTCAAATTCAACACTAAGTTGTCCGCCTTTTGTTCGTACAAAAAGACGGTTAAATCCCTCGTTGTTGTAATAACAAACAAGCGCAGCGGCCGTCACGCCAGTGCCACAAGAAAAAGTTTCATCTTCCACGCCACGCTCGTACGTACGTACAGAAAGCTTGTTTTTGTTGCCTGTTTGCTCTACAAAGTTTACGTTAATGCCTTCTGTTGCAAAAGCAGCGCTGTGCCGTATTTCGCTGCCGCGTTTAACCACATCAAGATCCTGAACGTTTGGCGTTAGCTGCACAAAATGCGGCGAGCCGGTATCTAAAATAAAATCATTACCCCTTTTTTCAATGTTTTTAACGTTGTTCATCTTCAGTGCAACTATTCCGCGCTCTTTTATTACTGCCTGGTGCGCACCATCTATTGCTAAAAACGTGTATTCGTCTTTTCTTATACCTAAATCGGCTGCTGCTTGCACAAGGCACCGACCACCATTGCCGCACATGGTGCTTTCGCCCCCGTCGGCATTATAATATTTCATTTCAAAATCAAAATGCGGTGCTGCTTGCAGCAACATCAAACCATCGGCGCCAATGCCAAAGCGGCGGTTGCATACAAATGCCACCTGCTCCCTGGTTAGAAAATTGTAGGCGCCCGTTCTGTTATCAAGAATAACAAAGTCGTTTCCGGTTCCCTGGTATTTATAAAAGAAAAGTTCCATGGTTAAGGCATTGTGCAGAGGATGTCTAATGAATGTTTTATTAAACGTTCGGTAAGTGCAGCGCCATCTTTAGAAAAGGTTTTTTGTACGCGGTTTGCTACAATTGCGCTTAGCGAAAGGCACTGATGATTCAGCAGTCGTCCAAGCCCGTAAATAGCCGATGTTTCCATCTCAAAATTGGTAATATGGTGCGGCCCAAAACTAAAATTCGTGAGCCTGTCAATAAGGTTTGGATTTTTTATGCCAAGCCGCAAAACGCGGCCTTGCGGTCCATAAAAGCCCGGACAGGTTACCGTTATGCCGTGATAAAAATCGGCTACAAAATGTTTTAATAAAGCCGCGCTTGCGCTGCTGATGTAAGGTTGCGTACTGTTTGAAAGCAACCCGGTATGAGTGGTAAAAGCTTGTAGTAGCTGAAGTTCTTCGTCATTATTTTCTGCCCGGTAAAAATTCAGCAAATTGTCTAAACCAAGCCCGTGCGTAGAAGCTACAAATGAATCTGCCGGAATGGAATCCTGCAGTGATCCTGAAGTGCCAATTCGAATAATATTTAAAGTAGTGAGGTTTTCTTTTATCGTTCTGGTTGCAAAATCAATATTTACCAAAGCATCCAATTCGTTCAATACAATATCAATGTTATCGGGGCCAATTCCGGTGCTAACAACGCTTAACTTTTTTCCGCCAATAGTTCCGGTATGTGTTACAAACTCCCGGTGTTGGGCTTTTACTTCAATGGAATCAAAATGCTTACTTACTTCCTTTACGCGGTCGGGGTCGCCAACGGTAATTACGGTTTGGGCCAACTGTTGCGGAAGAAGGTTTAAATGGTAAATAGCGCCTCGGTTGTTTATAATTAGTTCGGAAGGAGCAATTGGCTGCATGAAAAAAGTTGAATCGAGAGGTGACTAAATGATGGATTAACTTGGTAAAAATATCCTATTTTCGCGCTGGTTCAAAAGATCGGTTTTGAGCGGCAAAAAGGTACCGTGGCCGAGTGGCTAGGCTCAGCTCTGCAAAAGCTGCTACAGCAGTTCGAATCTGCTCGGTACCTCATAAACTCCCGCTAACCGGCGGGTTTTTTATTATGATGACAACAGAAGAAAAAGACTTTTTAGTGTATTGGAAAGCAAACCGCGAAAAAAAGAAGCGTTCTTTTTTTCAGTACACTATTGGCTTGCCAATGGGCGTTTTGATAATAGTTCTTCTTTTTGTAAATATTATTTCGGGTTGGCATAAAAGGGCGGCTTCTGTTTTGCAAAGCAACGGATCTTTAATAATTACCATTTTAGTTGCCTCAATAGCCATAGTTGTTTTTATAACAGTGTTTTCGGTTCGGCACAAATGGGAGCAGCACGAGCAGCGGTACCGCGAACTTTTATTCAAACAAGAAAAAGAAAGTGCAGCTTTATAAAGCTTTTAGAGGTCTTTAAAAGAAAAATTATATGCGCAAGTTATTGTTCTTTGTTTTAGCGTTTGGTTTTGTGTTTTCAGGTTGTAAGAAAAAAGATCAAATGGACCCTTGCGAGTACGACGCTTGTGCGCTGAAAGCCCCTGCTTCGGAAATTAAACAGGTAGAAGATTATTTAACCGCAAAAGGACTTACAGCTACCCAGCATTGCAGCGGTGCTTTTTATATTATAGACGAAATGGGCACTGGCGCCACGCCCGACATCTGCTCGTATATAAACACAAAGTATGTGGGTATGCTTACCGACGGAACCGTATTTGACCAGGGCACTTTTCCACAATTGTATCCTTTGTCAGGTCTTATAAGAGGTTGGGCAAATACACTTCCGTTAATCAAACAAGGCGGAAAGATCCGACTATTTCTTCCGCCCACATTAGGGTACGGCAACCGTGCAAACGGATCAATTCCTGCAAATTCCGTTCTTATTTTCGACCTTGAGCTAACAGTAGTACAATAAGGAGCGGAGGCGGGCAAAACAACGTAATTTTACAAAAAGGGTTTACGTTGGCACACGAAGCGATCTCGGTTTTCGATATGTTTAAAATTGGCATTGGACCTTCCAGTTCCCACACGCTTGGTCCATGGCGGGCGGCGCAGAGGTTTTTACATACGTTAGAAGAAAAAGGGCTGTTACAAGAAGTTACACAGGTAAAGGTGATATTGTATGGCTCACTGGCAAAAACAGGCAAAGGGCACGGTACCGATGTAGCGGTACAGTTGGGGCTTTGTGGCGATGACCCGGTAACGTTTGATGTAACGCAATTATACCCGAAAATTGCCGCTATCGAACTGGAACAGTCCATTAAATTGGGCTATAAAAAAGCAATCTTGTTTTCGCCGCAGGCAGATATTGAGTTTTTAATGTCTGAATCGCTTCCTTTTCACCCCAATGCACTCACCTTTTTAGCCCAGTTTAGCGATGGTAACTCTATTGCTGAAACATATTATTCCATTGGCGGCGGCTTTGTTGTAAAAGAAGGAGAGGAGGCGGCCGTAGCACAAAAAACACTTTCATTCCCTATAAATACCGCCGAGGACTTGCTGCACTGGTGCCGCAAAACCGGCCTCTCAATAAATGAAGTTGTGCTGGAAAACGAAGGCGCGTGGCGCACTGAGGGAGAAACAAAGTCCGGCATGTTGGCTATTTGGCAGGTAATGAAAGATTGTATGTACCGCGGAGCACATACCGAAGGCACTTTGCCGGGCGGACTAAATGTAACCCGCCGAGCTGCCGCGCTGAACAAACGTTTGCTAAAAGGTAAAACGTACAACGGGTACGCCGAATGGATTGAAGCTATTCGTTCAGGCGGCTCGCATTTTCAATATATACTTGATTGGGTAAGCTGTTGGGCATTAGCCGTAAACGAAGAGAACGCTTCCTTTAGCAGAGTGGTTACGGCGCCTACAAACGGAGCTGCCGGTGTTATTCCGGCTGTGCTGAATTACTATCTTGTTTTTTTTCCAGAAGTAACCGAGGATAAGGTCATCCAGTTTTTACTTACTGCGTCTGAAATTGGAAGCATCTTTAAAAAGGGAGCTACCATTTCTGCAGCAATGGGCGGGTGTCAGGCAGAAATTGGTGTTTCGTCTTCAATGGCCGCGGCCGCTTTAACCGAAGCGCTTGGAGGTTCGCAACGGCAGGCTCTGATGGCAGCTGAAATTGCTATGGAGCATCACCTGGGTATGACCTGCGACCCCATTGGCGGACTGGTGCAAGTGCCTTGTATAGAACGAAATACAATGGGTGCAATAAAAGCCATTACCGCATCTCAATTGGCCATGCAGGGCAGTCCCGATTTTGCAAAAGTTTCGCTTGATGCCGTAGTAGAAACCATGTGGGAAACAGCGCTTGATATGAACAGTAAATACAAAGAAACCTCGGAAGGAGGGCTTGCTTTAAATATACCGTTGAGTTTAAGCGAGTGCTAATACAGGCATAGCTAACAAAAGAGAAAAACCTTTAAAAAAGGGGTAGCAAGGGTTTGCTGGCACCACTTTTTTGTAAGATTTTTTTTTACTCAGTGAATCCTTTTAAGCCTCTTTCTAATATTCTGCAATTACATTATACAAAGTTCCGCGTTCTATTGGCTGCCGGTTTACCTGTTTAATTAAGGTTACTATTTCATCGGTTGACATAGCCGGACTTTGTTCTTCTGAACCAGCCATGGAGTAGATTTTTGTTGTATCGTCAATTGTCCCATCCATATCATCAACACCAAACGCCAGCGAAAGTTGCGCATTTTTTCTGCCCAGCATGGGCCAATACGCTTTTACATGCGCAAAATTATCAAGAAAAAGCCGCGCCACTGCGTAGGTTCTCAAGTCTTCTATAACACTTACTTCCGGTATGTGGCTCATATCGTTTTGACCGTTCCTAAATTTTAATGGAATAAAAGTGTTAAAACCTCCGGTGCGGTCTTGCAATTTGCGTAAGCGGCTCATGTGGTCCACCCGGTCGGCGTACGTTTCTACATGTCCGTACAGCATGGTTGCATTGGTGTGCATGTTTAGCTTATGCGCTGTTTCGTGTATGTGCAACCAGCCTGCGCCATCTATTTTATCGGCGCAAATTTGTTTACGTATCTCTTCATTAAAAATTTCGGCGCCACCGCCGGGCAGCGAGTCTAATCCGGCTTCTTTTAACACCTGCATTCCTTCTTCTACACTCAGCTTTGCTTTTCGAAACATGTAATCGAGTTCCACGGCGGTAAAGCCCTTTATGTGTAAATCGGGGCGGTGTGCTTTAATTTGTTTTAGCAGATCAACAAAAAAATACAAGTTCATTTTTGGATGAACGCCGCCTACAATATGCACTTCGGTTTCGGGCTTGCCGTCGTACTTGCGTACAATATCCATCATTTGATCTACGCTTAATTCCCAGCCTTCTTCACGGTTAGAATATAAGCGTGAGTAGGAACAAAAGTGACAGGAAAAAACGCAGACGTTTGTAGGTTCTATATGAAAATTTCGGTTGAAGAAAGTTTTGTTTCCATGCCTTTGCTCGCGCACATAATTAGCTAAAGTACCTAAAAACGAAAGGCTTCCTTTTTCAAAAAGAAGCAGTCCGTCTTGTTCTGTTAACCGGGCATTTGTCAGAACTTTTTCGCCAATTATTTGCAGGTCAGATGATTCCTGGGTTATTAATAATTCTAAAGAAATGGTGTTCATTATTGTTTAATAATTCTTTGGGTGATGCTGCTTTTATCGGTGTAACCGAGTTGTACAAAATACACGCCGGCAGCAAGGCCCTGCAAATTTACCGTAATAAGTTTTTCTGCATTGGAAACAAAATTCTTTTTCCACACCAACACGCCGCTTCCGTTGTAAACGCCAATAAAACGTAGGTTGGCAGGCTGACGGTAATGCCAAACCGAAAAACGACTTTGAGTAACGGTTGGAAAAATAAGGTACCCTTTTTCCTTAAGCTGCGCCGGCAATTGCCTCGTGTACAGCGCCACATCATCTATAAACAGATTGTTTTCGTAATTGCCCGCAATTCTAAATATAAGCTGAAATTGTTTTTCCGATTCGCCCAGCCATTGCGTTAAGTTCACCGAATCCATACGCCATTGCGACTCAAACGCTGGAAAAAACTCAAAGTCTGGCCGCGCAGAAATTGTTTGCAGCTCGTTGCCCCATTTTTTATAAACTGTTGTAAAGGTGTTGCCGCAATCTTTAGTAAGCAAAACGCTAAGTGTGTCAATTGGAATTCCTTCCAAGGGATTGGAAAAGACAGCTGCTGCCACTTGAAAGGTTAGAATAACAGAGTCGGCATTTGAAAAAGTGTAGCCCGGCATTACCAGGTCATCGTACCTGTGGTTGGTTGGGTTGTTCCAATCGTTAAACCAGGCAGAGCCGGGTGCCTTTTTACCAACATCTAATTTATATTCCCAGGTTTTATCGCCATTTTCATTTGTAATGCGCCAATCTTTTGGCGGAAAAACACCGGCATCGAAGTTTTGTTCCACGCGGCCGTTTAATACCCGGAGCGCAGGCACCTCAAAAAGGGCAGTTGCTGTATCGTTACCCTGGTTTTCGTCTTGGATGCCGTTTGGAGCCGACGTAAATGCCGTAAAAAAGTGCAGGCCTACTGTGGTGGTAATTTGTGGTAATGTTACACCTGTTTCTGTGTATGGATCCAAGCTTCCTGTCCAGTTGTAAATAAGTGGCGAAGCGCCGTTTACTGAATATTTTATTTGTACAGAAGTTAAAGGCTGGCTGCCGCTGTTTCGAAGTATTACTAAAGGCGTAAATAAGGCACATTGGGTGGAAGAAGGAGCGGGGCTGGAAATGGTTCGTACGCGGGCATCGGCAATATACACCGGCGGCGTATTGTAGGTTGTTGAGGAAAGAACGGGCGAACGGTCGGGTGAATGGACCAATGCATTTTCTATTACCTGCTGCTGCCCTTTTGTAAACATCACCAGAGCCACATCATCGGTATAATCCATAAAGTTTTGATACATAATGCCGGCGCCGGAAGGGGAGCATTTATCGAACCGCTGGGTACCTTTTGACGATGAATCGGGGTTTCCATAAGTAGCATCGCTTTGGTTTGGTGTATCGTCGATAGAAGGATCTGAAAAGTCTGCACCCGCACAACTTCCGTTGTCATCTCCCCAGATATGGCGCAAACCGTAAAAATGTCCTATTTCGTGTGTGGTTGTTCTTCCCAAATGAAAGCCATTGTACAAGTACGAAGCACCACGGCCGAAAGCGCGGTAATCACATACAAAACCGTGCATACCCAGTGGCCGCGGGTCGCCGGGAAAAACCGAAACGCCGAGTACGTTGGTGCTGCCAAAGCTAACAACCCAAAGGTTTAAGAATTTTGAGCCGTCCCAGGCATCGAGGCCGCCTCTTGCCGTTTGCTTTGCGTCGTCGGCATTTGCCACATCAAAAGTGGCGTTGCTTACGCGACGTTCAATTCCGTTTGACGGCTCGTCATATTGGTTTTGGCCGGCTAATAGAAATACAATGTTAGACTTACCAAAAAGGGGTTTAAAAGCTGCAGGTATGCGTGTGGAATCGGCATTTAAGCCGCCAAAATCTTCATTTAAAACATCTATCTGGCTTTGTAAAATAGCAGTGGTAATATTCGATTGAAGCGAAGCGGAGGCAACTACGTGTATCACCACTGGCACCGTATCTACCGGAATAACCCCCTTTTTCAAAGAAATGCCATCAGAGGAAATGCGTGCAGTTAAGGCTTTTTGAGCGACCTCAAAAGGCTTGCGTAAATTCGGCTGCGCCTTAAAAAGCTGTTGGTAATACTCCATCGTTCCGCAGCGGAGTATGCCCAATTTTTTTGAGGGCTGTGCAAATGCATTTTGTGCAAATACCAGGCAGAAAAAAAGGGCTGCCAGGGTAAAGAGGTTTTTCAAACTGACGGTTTTTTATACGGAAAAGATAATCAAAATATGTAAGACGCAAACCTATTTAACCAAACATTTAAAAAAGAGACCCTGCTACACAGCCGCACATTAAACAGGCAATGGTTCCGCCTAATAGAGCCTTTAGTCCAAGTTCGGTAAGGTTTCGGCGCTGGCTTGGCGCCAGCTGGCTAATACCGCCAATTTGAATGCCTATTGAAGCAAAATTGGCAAAGCCACTAAGTGCATAGGTAGCTATTAAAATTGATTTAGGATCTGTAATTGTCCCTGCCGTCTTCATTTGCCCGAAGGTAATGAACGCCACAAACTCGTTTAAAACGGTTTTTTCGCCGAGTAACTGACCGATGGCAACCATTTCGGTGCTGCTGACACCAATAAGCCAGGCAATAGGGGCGAAGAGATATCCCAAAATCATTTGCATAGAAAATTCGGTGTAACGGCCGTTGGTTATTCGTGCAATATCATCGTTAAAACCAAAGCGGTAACCAATTGAACCCAGAATCCAATTTACAAAATACATGAGCGCGGTAAATACAATGAGCATGGCGCCCACGTTCACGGCCAGTTTTAAACCGTCGGTTGTGCCAAGCGAAATGGCATCTAAAAAATTATCACCAATTTTTTCTTTGGGAATTTTCAGCTCCGTCATTACCGTTTGGGTTTGTGGAAATAAAATTTTAGAAACAACGATAGCAGCCGGTGCACTCATTATAGACTGACTAAGCAAGTGAAGGGCAAAATATTGTTGTTGTTCAATGTCTGATCCGCCCAAAAAACCTACATACGCCGCCAGCACACTACCGGCTGTATTGGCCATTCCACCCACCATAATGCACAACATTTCGGACCGGGTGAGGCTGTCCAAAAAGGGACGTATCATCAAAGGCGCTTCCGTTTGTCCTAAAAAAATATTGGCTGCGGTGGAGGTGCTTTCCGGACCTGAAATGCCGATTTTGCGCAGCATCCATGCAAATACAAAAACCACTTTTTGTAAAATGCCGAGGTAATAAAACATGGCTGAAAGTGCCGAAAAGAATATGATATTTGGCAGTACCTGGATAGCAAAAACATAAGCCCAGCTTTGCGATGCATCGGCAAGGTTTCCAAAAATAAACTCAATGCCTTTATGTCCAATGTTTATAAGTTCTACAAACTTGCCCGAAACCCACCCGAAAATAATTTTTATGAAATTTACTTTTAATACTCCTAAAGCAAAACAAAACTGCGCTACAATGCCGATTATAACCAGCTTCCAGTCTATTGCTTTTTTATTATTACTAAAAAGATAACAAACAAAAATAAGAAAAGCCATTCCCATTGCGCCACGGCCAAGGTTTGTTAAAGCAACGTTCATTCAGTTGATTTTAATTTCAGGGCAACAATATACAAACAATACATTTTTTGCGATTGATAAAAACAAAAAGGCTTCAAAAAGGGGTGTGTGTCAATTATCTATTTAAATATTTAAATAGTGCGTTAAAGTGGAATGGGGCAAAAAAAAACTGTTTCGCAATACGAAACAGTTTTAAAAAATCTTAAAAAAGGGGTTAGATATGGGCTTCAATCTTTTTTACAAAATTGCCTTTCGGCTGTGCACCTACCAGCTTATCTACTACCTGCCCGTTCTTAATAAATAAAATAGCGGGGATAGATGTAATGCCATAGTTCATACTTACCTCAGGGTTTTCGTCAACATTTACTTTTCCAATATTTACCTTACCATCGAATTCTTTTGATAGCTCATCAATAACAGGACCAATGGCTCTGCATGGTCCGCACCATTCAGCCCAGAAATCTACAACGGTTAATTTATCGGAACTTAATACTTCTGTTTGAAAATTTGAATCGGTGAATGCTTGTGCCATAATTTATCTTATTTAAAATGTAAAACTAAAATGTAGATTGATATGTTGTGCCTGCAAATTTAAGCCCAAGCATTTATAAATGAATTGTTGGCAGTTTACAACAGCTTTTTCCACCATACCAAATCCTGGTAGCTAATACATTTTAATATTCCAAACGACGTTTTGTCAACTACCATCTGACAACTGTCAACTAATTCAAACCACTACCTGCACTTCAATTTCCGGCCTGGTTTCTAAAAAGTCAATTAGTTCATAATTCATCTCAAAGCCACTGCCCAAGGTTTTAAAACCGGCTTTTAAAGCGTTTTTTGGCTCAACAACAGCAATTTTTAATATAGATGAACCTGGATGTGTTTTTATGTTTTCATCTAAAAAATCAACGATTTCCATAGTTACATTTCGTGCATCTATATTCAGGCAAAGCTGTTTTGTTAGTTGGCTTTTGGCGTTTTCGGCCAAATTGATAGAGCTGAATTTAAATTCATATTCGTCTTTATACGGCCTTTGACGAAAAGCGCCGCAAATTAATACTGCTTGTCCTTGGTCCAAATACGAACTGAATTTTATATAATCATCGCCAAAAAGCACCACTTCTGTTTTTCCCGAATAATCTTCGAGTATATAAGAGCCGAACTTGTTTCCCTGCCGGGATATTCTTTGGTTGGCAACAGAAACCAGGCAAAGCAGTTTAAATGATTTTGCGGCCGATGCCAGCAGTTGTGATTCTTTTACTTCGTTAAAATCCTGGATGTTGGTAATGCCAAAATGCTTGAACTCGAAACGGTAATGATCGAGCGGATGACCGCTTAAATAAATGCCGGTGATTTCTTTTTCGTTATCTAATTGTTCGGTTAAACTCCACTGCGTGCAGGCCGCAATTTGCGGCGGTTTTATGTCCATCACAGTGGGCAAATCGCCAAACAATGTATTTGTATTTGATGTTGATTGCGATTGTACAATGTTGCCGTATTTAATTAATTTTTCTAAACCGGTTGTCGTTTCTCCTTCCGGAACGCATAAATATTGCGCCCGGTGAAGTGTTGAAAAAGCATCGAAACCGCCGGCAGAAATTATACTTTCCAATGTTTTTTTGTTTACTGTTCGCTGGTTAATTCTTTTCATAAAATTAAACGGATCGTTAAATGAACCAGCTTCGTTTCTTTCTATAATTATGCTTTCAACTGCTGCATCGCCTACGCCTTTTAAACCGCCCAATCCAAAGCGAATTTCGCCGGCCGCATTTACAGCAAAGCCTTTTTGCGATTCGTTAATATCAGGTCCCAACACTTTTATTCCCATGCGTTTACACTCTTCCATAAAGAAGGTCATTTTTTCAATAGCATTTGCATGATTTAACACAGCCGCCATATATTCGGCCGGGTAATGCGCTTTTAAATAAGCGGTTTGATACGCTACAAAAGCATAGCAGGTTGAATGGCTTTTATTAAATGCGTATTGCGCAAACGCTTCCCAGTCGGTCCATATTTTTTCCAATTCTTTTGCAGGATGACCGTTTGCGGTAGCGCCGGAAATAAACTGACTTTTCATTTTGTCCAGGGTTTTCCGGTCTTTTTTTCCCATGGCTTTTCGCAGCACATCGGCATCGCCTTTACTAAAGTTTGCAATCTTTTGCGCCAGCAACATTACCTGCTCCTGGTAAACGGTAATGCCATACGTTTCGTCAAGAAATTCCTCCATTTGGGGCAAGTCGTATGTAACTTCTTCGCGGCCATGTTTTCTATCAACATATTGCGGAATATAAGCCATTGGGCCAGGGCGGTACAAAGCGTTCATGGCAATTAAATCGGCAAACTGATCGGGCTTTAATTCTTTTAAATACTTCTGCATGCCCGGGCTTTCAAACTGAAACGTAGCAATGGTATCGCCGCGCTGGTACAATTCGTACGTTTTTTGATCGTCTAAAGGAATAGTGTCAATATCTATTTCAACACCATGTTTTAATTTAATAACTTCCAGTGCATCTTTTAAAATTGATAAGGTTTTTAGCCCCAGAAAATCCATTTTAATTACGCCGGAATCTTCAATAATACTTCCTTCAATTTGTGTTATGTATAGATCAGATTCTTTAGAAGCAAACACCGGAATCAATTCGGTTAAATCTGTTGGCGCAATGATAATTCCCGCAGCATGAATACCTGTGTTTCGAACCGAGCCCTCAAGCTTTTCGGCAATGTGCAATACTTCGCTCTGCAAACTTTTTCCGTGGTAAACTTCTCTTAATTTCCGGGCATTTTCAATATCTTCCTGCGAATATTCATTCTCCAAAACGTTCCCGTTTTTATCTTTTGCCTCTTGTGTGGTTAGTGGCGCATGAAGCATTCGGTGAAGCTTGGTACCTGGCCGGTCGGAAACTAATTTAGCTAAAGCATTCGATTCGGAAAGCGGCAGATCCATTACACGGGCTACGTCTTTAATGCTCATTTTAGCAGCCATTGTACCATAGGTTACAATTTGCGCCACCTGGTTTTTGCCATATTTATCTACTACGTAATCTATTACTTTTTGCCGGCCTTCATCATCAAAGTCGGTATCAATATCAGGCATTGATTTACGATCGGGATTTAAAAAACGTTCAAAAAGCAGGTTGTATTTTATAGGATCAATATTAGTAATGCCAATGCAATACGCTACAACGCTGCCTGCGGCCGAACCACGGCCAGGACCTACAAAAACACCAAGATCGCGACCTGCCTGTATAAAATCTGATACGATTAAAAAGTAACCTGCAAAGCCCATTGTTTTAATGGTGAATAATTCAAAGTCTATCCTTTCGCGAACGTCTTCGCCAATTTCGCTGTACCTGTTTTTTGCGCCTTCGTAAGTAATGTGTTTTAAAAACTCCCACTGGTTTAAATTGCTGTCACTATGCTTTTGAAACGCTGCCGGAATGGGAAACGCAGGTAGTAAAATATCGCGCTTTAAGTGGAGCAATTCAACCTTGCTAACAATTTCATTGGTGTTATCAATAGCTTCGGGAAGATCTTTAAAACGGTCAATCATTTCCGACGTTTTCTTAAAATAAAATTCGTCGTTTGGAAAAGCAAAACGTTTGCCTTTCATGTTTACATCATCATCAGCAAAATCACGCATGGCAGGCGTTGTAACCTTTTCGCCGGTGTTAATACACAATAAAATATCATGTGCATTAAAATCGCTTTGATCTACATAATGCGAGTCGTTAGAAGCAATGATTTTTACATTAAACTTGCGGGCAAACTTTATCAACACTTCGTTTACTTTATCCTGATCGGCCATGCCGTGGCGTTGAAACTCCACGTAATAATCTTCGCCAAAAAGGTCTAACCACCATTTAAATTCTTTTTCCGCTTCCGCTTCGCTGCGTCGCATAATAGCTTGCGGCACCAAGGCACCAAGGCAGCAGGTAGTAGCTATTAGGCCTTCGTGGTATCTTTCTATAAGTTCTTTATCTATACGTGGATATTTGCTATACAAACCCTCGGTATAACCAAGTGAAGTAAGCTTCATTAAATTTTTGTAGCCTTGTTCGTTTTTGGCTAATAATATTTGATGAAAGCGAGGGTCTTTTTCATCTTTGGTAAATGTTTTCCGGTGGCGGTCAGTGGTTACATAAAACTCGCAACCAACAATGGGTTTTACTTTTGGCTGACCCTTTTCATCAACATTTTTGTAGGCTTGCGAAACAAAGTCGAAAACGCCAAACATATTTCCATGATCGGAGATGGCAAGCGCGGGCATTTCATCGGCGATTGCCTTTTTATATAATGATGAAATGGAGGCGGCTCCATCTAACAGTGAATATTGTGTGTGTACGTGTAGATGGGAAAATTTCATTGGCTAAAGCTCTTAATTTCAATAAATTTTCAAATTCTAAAGCAGAAAAGTTGCAATTTACAAAGGGGGAAGGCAATATCGTGTTAACAAAATTCGTTGAGGAATTTGCACAATTTGTGGGATTTGTTCCCTACTTTCGCCCGAAACCAATCCACCTACTAAAAACAACAGATGATTAAAAACACTTTACAAGCAGCCGCAATAGTCGTTCTACTCGGATCTTTCTCTTCGGTAAGCGCACAAAAGAAAAACAAACCTTCCCGGTTTTTAGACGATATCGAAATAAGTTTTGCTTCTGTTTCAACCGAGATTACTTCTTTGCCTAAAGCACCAGGAATCACAACTCCTGAAACATTCGTAGAAAAAGCAAACCCTTTTGTAAAAGAAAGCAAAACTATAGAAAAGGCCTCGCCGCTTCAATTAAAATACGGGCAGCTGTTGGATGTTGATGTGGAAGAAATTGATAACGATCCCCTTTTTGCAATGATTGATGACTGGTACGGAACGCCTTATCGGTATGGCGGAAATTCTAAATCAGGAATAGATTGTTCGGCGTTTGTGCAAACTCTTTTTTCCGAAGTTTTTGAAATAGCATTGCCGCGCACGGCTCGCGATCAATATAAGGTTGCAGAACGTATGTCCAAAAGCGACATTCAAGCTGGTGATCTTCTTTTCTTCAACACTACAGGCGGCATTTCACACGTTGGGTATTACCTTCAAAACAACAAATTTGTTCATGCCGCTACTTCGAATGGCGTAATGATATCGGACCTGGACGATGATTATTGGGCACGCCGCTTTGTTGGTGTGGGCCGCATTGAAAAAGCCTCAGGCACAGCCGTACTATCAAAGCCTTAATCTTTTTTGAACTGTTTCAAACACCTGTCGTATGTCTGGTGAAATATTAAAATACCAGGCGCTTGCTCCCGATAAAAAGGTAAAGAAAAGGGTTCGCGAGATCATGCCCGTCCAGCCGTTTAAGCCTTTAAACAAATAATACGTTAGCGTAAAGCAAATTATGCCATGCGTTAAAACTGATGCAGTAAACCTCGAAAAAGGCTGTAGGTTAAACTTCTGTTTTAAAAACAAAAGGCGAATTGTATTGTATATAAAATAAGCCAGCAGGTTAGACCAGGCAGAACCAATAATGCCGTAATTTTTTACAAGGTAAATGTTCAGTGGAACTGCCAAAAGTAACAGTACCACGCCGCTGAAGAAATCGAACCGCCAATAGGTGGATGTGGCGATAATTTGTCCGTTTACGCCAGTGCCCATATCAATAATATTTTTCAAGGCTAAAAAAAACACAACCCATTTGCCTTCTCTGAAAATAGGGTTTGCATCTAATGCGGTAATGGCGTCATCATAATTGATCCAGATAATAGAAAATATAAAAATAGATATAAACAAAAGGTTTAAGCTTGAACGTTTGTAAATACGGTCAATCGTTGCCATATCTTTTTCTTTCCAGGCACGGGAAAGCACCGGAATGGTTGTAGAGATCAGGCTGCGCTGCGGTACCTGAATTACAGAAGCGAGGTAAGAATTAAAGTCGAATACGGCGCCGTAGCGCAGTCCCTGGAAAGATGCAATTGCCAAAAAATCAACGCTGGAAGCGCCAATATTTACCAGCGAACCGCCATAAACATAAGCCATTAACGTCAGCATTTTTTTCCAAAATTTCTTGGTTACGCGGCTCACTTCCGTAACAATATGAAACTCGTTTAACCGGATTAAATACGTTAAAAGGGCAATGAAACTAAACGCATAAAGCAGCGAAAAAAGTTTGATAAACAAGTCGAAATTTTTGCCGGTTACAATAAACAAAACTATAATTAATGTAGTGGAAATGCGGAAGCCGGCTTCTTTTAAAAAGTTAGGCAAAATAGCTTTTCCAATGCTCCATGCATAGGCTTCCAGCAACGAAAAGAAAAGCAGAAAAAAAGTAAATGGAAAAATCCAATAAAAATATTTTACCACCAGCGGCGATTTGGCGATAAATTTTTGAACAACAATACTTTCGAAAAAAACACCTCCGGCAAAAGTGAGGCAAAAGCCTACCAACGCAACCAGTAACGTAATACTTAATAAATCGTTTTTATTTTGGCCCGAAATATTGTCTTTATAATAAGGGTAAAATTTATAAAAAACAGAAGTTAATCCAAAAGATGCAAAGCCATAAAAAAACTGTCCAATAACGATAAAAGCCCGTGTTAAACCATATTGTTCGGGTGTAAACAAACCATCTTTAATAAACAAATAAGTATTTAACGCACCAAAACCAAAGCCTACATATATTAATAAAGAGGAAACAATGCTTTGCCTGCGAATGGAACTCATGCAGTAAAAATAACAAAAGTAAGTGCATGCCATTCGGTTGGACCACTGGATTTGGTAGTTGTTGCTTACACGGTGCGCCTTGCAATAAATAACGAGCAGGAGTAAAACTGTAACGCGTGAATGAGCGGGTGATCTGGATGTTTTTACTCCTTTCCGAGTGTGTAAATAAATTACCAACCCATTCTCACAGCCCAGGCTTGTGGTAGCGTAGATTCACGCAGATCAAATAGATTTTCTTATTTTAAAGACATTTATAGCAGGCGGAGAAAACTGCCGCTGCCAACTTTTCTATATTCCAGTAAACACTGATATAAATCGAAACAAAAGCAGATTTTTAAAACTTTCGTCACTTTTGCCATTAATTTAGCTAGCTGATATGAGTAAATTTAAAAACATTGCTTATAAAGCCCTTCTTGCAGCAGGCCTGCTACTGAGTGTGCTAACCGCAGCAAGCCTTTTTTATGATGTTGGATTTTGGTTTTTGCAAGTGCTGAATTTTCCCAGGCTTGCCTTTTTTATTGTCCTGACTTTTTGCCTCGTTTTCACTTTGGTTCTAAAAAAGTGGCATTCTTTAGGGAATAAGCTATTTATTGCCACTGTTTTGGCAGCCATCTCTACACAGGCTTACGTTATATTCCCATATGCCTTTTTTGCGCCTAACGTGGTGCCGGAAGCGGACCTATCGTTACAGGACCAACCTGCCGACGTAAGCATTATGGTTGCCAACGTATTGATGACTAATAGAAAAGCAGAAGAACTTTTAGAAACGGTACACGAAGCTTCACCAGACATTCTTTTAACGCTTGAACCTGACCAATGGTGGATGGAGAAATTAGCCGTGCTCCACGACGATTATCCATACCGGGTTGCTTACCCTGTTTCAAACACGTACGGAATGGGGCTGTATTCAAAACTGCCCATACCCCAACATAAAATATACTTCTTAAACCATGATAGCGTGCCAAGTATTTTTGCCACAATCCAATTAAAGAGCGGCAACATCTTCAGGCTGATGGCGCTGCACCCCGTAGCACCTGTCCCCAGCGATCATCCCACTAATATTGGAACTGCAGATGAAAAATCTTTAGTCCTGGCGGGTAATATGATCGCTAAAGAGAGTTTGCCTACTGTTTTAGCCGGAGATCTCAATGATGTAGGGTGGAGCCACAACCTGAAGCGGTTTGAAAAACGGAGTAAAATGAAAGATACCAGGAGAGGCAGGGGGATGTATAGTACGTATAATGCAAATTGGTGGTTTTTCCGTTGGCCCCTTGATTATGTGTATGTCTCCCACCA
>JBBSRB010000034.1:0-23945 GCA_038243445.1 Chitinophagales bacterium
AAAAATTTCAATAGCGTAATCTGTAGTGCCTCCGCCCGGCGCCGATTTGTACGAAATAAGTCCTGGGTAGCGAAGGCTGCGCACATCAACATTAAATTTACTATTAAAGTAATGGCACCAAAATTCGCCGGCGTATTTGCTTATGCCATACACTGTGGTAGGTTCTATAATGGTTTGTTGTGGGCAGTCTTGTTTTGGCGAAGTGGGCCCAAAAACAGCAATGGAACTTGGCCAATAAACCTTGGCTAATTTTTCTTCGCGGGCTATATCTAATACATTTAATAATCCTTGCATATTTAAGTGCCAGGCCAGCGCCGGGTTTTTTTCGCCGGTGGCAGAAAGTATGGCCGCCAGCAAATAAATCTGTGTTACATTTTGCCTGATGACCTGTACGTGCAGCATTTCTTTATTCATCACATCCAGGCTTACATAAGGTCCGGTACCTTCCAGCAAAGGATTTTGTTCTCTTAGGTCAGAAGCAACTACGGCGCTGTCACCATATATTTTCCGGAGCGCCAACGTTAGTTCAACACCTATTTGGCCAGATGCGCCAATGACAAGTATCTTTTCTTTAGTCATGCCGCAAAGATAATAGTTGAGTGGTGTTTGATTGTAGTTGTTGGTTGGCTGGTAGTTGGCAGTTGGTAGATGACAGTTGACGGTGTTTACAATTCTATATTCACTTAAATAGTTCAGAGCCTTTTTGTTGAAGTATTGCCAACAAAATTCAAAGACATTATATAAGAAATGCTGTCAA
The DNA here is from genome assembly GCA_038243445.1 of Chitinophagales bacterium. GTDB lineage: Bacteria > Bacteroidota > Bacteroidia > Chitinophagales > Chitinophagaceae > Flavisolibacter. The sequence continues at coordinate 758 of JBBSRB010000034.1, forward strand.
AGGTCAACTGTCATCTGTCCACCTCACTCACTTATCTTTGCGGCATGAACCCTTTTTTGAGCGATCTTTTTGAAAACAGGCATTATAATAAAGAAAGCTTTTTTTTGCTTGCCGGACCTTGCGTAGTGGAAAGCGAAAGCCTTGTTTTTGAAGTGGCTCAAAAGGTTTCCGACATCTGCAGTCGTTACGAAATTCCCTTTATATTTAAAGCCTCTTATAAAAAGGCAAACCGTACCAGCGGTTCATCTTTTGCAGGCCTTGGCGATGAAGAAGGATTGAGCATAATTAAAAAAGTGGGCGATCAATTAGGATTGCCGACAGTTACCGATATACACTCTGAAAGAGAAGCAGATCTGGCCGCCCCTTTTGTTGATGTTTTGCAAATACCAGCTTTTTTGTGCCGACAAACCGAACTGCTGATTGCTGCCGGCAAAACAGGCAAAATAATAAATGTAAAAAAGGGGCAATTTGTAAGTGGCGATGCCATGCGTTTTGCTGTTGAAAAAATTAAGGGCACGGGCAACAATAAAGTAATGCTTACCGAAAGAGGCACTACGTTTGGCTACCAGGATTTAGTGGTAGATTATCGCAATATCCCTATTATGCAGGAAAGCGGCGTGCCCGTAATTATGGATTGCACACATAGCCTGCAGCAACCAAATCAAACAAGCGGAGTTACGGGCGGAAACCCAAAATTAATTGGCACTATTGCAAAGGCGGCTATTGCTGCCGGTGCAGATGGATTGTTTATTGAAACGCACCCGGATCCATCGTGCGCAAAAAGCGACGGCGCTAATATGCTTCGGTTAGATTTATTAGAAGATCTGCTGATTCAATTAGTAAAAATAAGGAAAGCAGTGGTGGCTTAATTCCAGTTACCAAAATTTGAAACTACACCCCTTGTTTAAAGGTTTTTAGGCGGAAACTAACATTACTTCCGTAGCCGGTTTTACACACATTATTTTATGGAAACATCATTAAAACGGGCCACACTTAAAAAGGTGATTGTTCATTATGTAGGCAGCAAAAACAATCTAGATCCGCTGCAGCTTTCCGAGAAAGAAGTGCAAATAAGCGAAGAAGATAAGGAGCTTATTGGCGCTGCTTTTTTGTCTAAGTTCAACCATTCGTTTGAAACCTACCGGTTCACGCATCCATCTTCTTTGCAGTTCAACGAAGTGTATAATTACGCTTCGGAATTGTTTTTAAAGGGAGAAACTTTTTCGGAGCAATCCAAAAAAATGGCGAAACACCTATATGAAAGTTCCACTCATCCAAAAGTAAAAAGCGGCGAATTATATGTTTGCTTTTTTGAAGGCCTGCCGGTAGAAGGCCGCGTGCACAGCGCCATTGGGCTATTTAAAACCGAACACAAAACCCATTTTTTGAATGTTTCGCAAAAAGATAAAGTACTTGAACTACAGCTTAAGGAGGGTGTTGATATTTCGAAGCCAGACAAAGGTTGTTTAATTATTAACCTGAAAAAAGAAGATGGTTTTGATGTGCTGATCTTCGATAATCAGGCGCGGGGCGATGAAGCGGCATACTGGAAAGAAAAGTTTTTAGGGTTAGAACCGCAAAAGACAAACTTTCATCAAACCAACCACTTGTTATCCCTAACAAAACAATACATTACGGGGGCGTTGGAAGAGGGTTTTGGAGTGGAAAAAAAGGAGCAAGTAGAATTGCTAAGTAAATCTATAAACTATATTAAAAGCAATGAAACTTTTGACATTAGCGAATTTCAGTCAGAGGTTTTTGGCGATGAAGAGCGCATAGAAAGCTTTCGAAACTTTGGTTCGCTCTACATTAAAAAACATGATTTTGATATTACTTCCAACTTCGATATATCTCTCCAGGCGGTGCAAAAGCAAAGCCGCGTTTTTAAAAGTGTTTTAAAGCTCGATCGTAATTTTCATATCTACATTCATGGCAATACCGATCTTATAGAAAAGGGTACTGATGACGATGGCCGCAAATTTTATAAAATATATTATAATCAGGAAACGTAAATGGCGGGTTGCACTCATCAAAATACATCATAAAAAGGCTAAAGGGCTCAACAACAAACCCGAAAGCATCATGAGCCCATCAAGCACGAAATAATAGCGGTAATCGGCCACATTCTTTTTTGATGGTTTGTACATAAATGCCAACACAACGCCTGGAACAAATAAGGCAAAACATGTAAAAAAGGGTACTCCTAAAAGGAATAAAAAAAAATTAGTAATTAAAAAAGTAATCAGCGATCCCCAAAAAATAATATCAATTCCGCTGTCGCTAAAATGTGTAATCATGCTTCTGATGCCTTCTTTTAAATCCTGGTGGCGATCGCGATAATCAAATAAAATGCAAATAGGATAGATAAGAAAAAACCGATTTACGGCAAAGGCTTCCATCGCCGGCGACCATTCGGTGTTGCTAAAAATAACGGGCAGTATGGCGGTAACGTGCGTCCAGGCAAGAGCCAGAAAAATGGTTTTTGCTATAGCCACTTTTTTTAAAACATCAAAGGTTTTATGTGGAATTTTTGGAGCCGAATACAAAAAGGTAATTACAGCACTAACAAAGAGCCAATCCCAATGTTGTTTTAGCAAAAAAGCAAAATAAAATGCCAGCAAGCCGCTGATGAAAAATAAAATTACATGCAACTTTTTATTTCGGTAGCTCCACCTTACTTTTTTTGAAGATGAGGTATTCGAAAAGGTAAAGTACCAATGGAAATTATAGCTGCAAAGAGTGGCAAAGAAAACGAAATATAAAAATGAAGTGCTTACCGTAAGGTTAAAAATTAAGTAAGTAGAATAGCACATAACCACGGCGCAAACGGCAATATAAATACTGCTGAAAAGCAAAAAGTCAAATGCCTTTTTAACCAACCGGGTTTTGTTTAGCGAATGACAACGATAGTGGTGGATGCGGTGTCGCTGCGGTTTCCTTTTTTATCGGCGAGCACAAACGATACCTTCATTGTATCGGCTTCTACCTGTCCGCCGGTGCCGGGGATATTGATTTCGGTAAAACCTTGCGACAACTGGTTATTGTTTAAATTAACTGCAATTTCTCCCTCGCTTTGGCTTGGGAATTCGGGAACCGTAAATTTTGCCGATGCAACCGGCACTGTATTACGGCGGTTCAACCGTTCTCTGATAAAAATCAGCGAACTATCCACATCGCCTTCTTTGTCGGTAAAGCGTAAGGTAATAGTAGTGAAATAAGTTTCTCCGGACGAAGGCTTTGGAAGAACTTCGCTGCTAACTGAGATTATTTTAATTTGCGGTTTGGTTTGAAATTCATCTTTGCCGCAGGCTGCCAAAATGGTTACAACCAATACAAACGCCAGTATTTTTTTCATATTCTTAGTTCTCATCAAATTTACACTAATATGGTATTTAAAATTCCTAAAGTTGCACAACTCGAAGAGCGCATTTTTGGAATTAGCAAAAGCCACGACTTTGAAGAAACAGCGCTGCAGGTGTTTCAATTTCAGTACGTTAACAACGCACTCTATAAACGATATTGCGACCTTTTAAATTGTGTTGTATCGAACGTAACCAAAATAGAACAAATACCTTTTTTACCCATTTCTTTTTTTAAATCGCACTGCGTACAAACCACTTCTTTTACCCCCGAAATAGTTTTTGAAAGCAGCGGCACCACAGGTTCTGTCAACAGCAGACATTTTGTAAAAAAAGGTGCTTTGTACCAAAAATCGTACGAAAAAGGGTTTGATTTCTTTTATGACGATGCACGTAATTATTGCATTTTGGCGCTCTTGCCTTCGTATCTCGAAAAAGGTTCATCATCATTGGTAAACATGGTAAAAGGGTTGATGGACAGGAGCAAACATGTGCAAAACGCATTTTATCTGCACAATTACAACGGACTGGCGCAAACAATTACACATCTTGAAAGCATAAAACAAAAAACATTGCTTATTGGTGTTACGTATGCTTTGCTCCACTTTGCAGCGCAGTTTCCGCAGCCTTTGCAACACACCATAATTATGGAAACCGGTGGCATGAAAGGCCGGAGAAAGGAAATGATTAGAAGCGAAGTTCACGCCGAATTAAAAGCCGCTTTCGGGGTACAGGCTGTTCATTCCGAATACGGCATGACGGAACTTTTATCTCAAGCCTACGCTGTTAAGGAAGGCAAGTTTTTAACGCCGCCGTGGTTAAAAATTGTGATTAGGGAAGAAGACGATGCTAAAAGCATGGTAGTAACAACAGAAAAGCCGACGTCTGGTGCTATAAATATTATAGATTTAGCTAATATTTATTCCTGCTCGTTTATTGCAACGGATGATGTAGGCCGATTGTACCCGGATGGAAGTTTTGAGGTGCTTGGCCGCATGGATGCTTCAGACGTACGCGGCTGTAGTTTGCTGGCGGTATGAAATTTAATGCTACATAAAAAACGTGCGTTGTTTTTGCCATTGCAGCAATCAAAAAAAGGACTTAATTTGTGTGCCGAACAAAAAAAAGTCCACTGTAGAAACAGCGGACGTAACGATTGCTTGCTATATGAATTACAAAAAACGCGTGCTTATTAAAAGGACGTAACGATTGCCTGCTTACTAATGATCATCCTTCTAAAGCAAAAGTAGGATGATCATTTACCCTATTGAAAACATATTTTTGCTGCTTCTACCAATGTAAAGCCTTTTACTTTTTATTGTAAAGCTTACTGGTAGCGACTTTCAAGCCAATATAATTACGATGCCCAACCGCTCCGCAGACCCTCTTTTTCAGCTTATTCACTCACTTGAAAAATCGGAAAAGCGCGCTTTTAAGCTTTATATTAAAAGAAACTCCCCTCATGGCGACCTTAAGATAGTGCAGCTTTTTGATGTATTGGAAAAGATAAACGAGTACAATGATACATTGGTTTTAAAACGCATTCCATCAATAAAAAAACAGCAGCTTTCTAATTTAAAGGCGCATTTATATAAAGAGCTACTCTCCAGCTTGCGCCTGCTAAAAAACAACGACGATCTGGATATTCAGCTGCACGAACAACTGGATTACGCCCGTATTTTATACAACAAAGGGCTGTATTTGCAAAGTTTAAAAATACTGGAACGCATTAAAGAGCTGGCGCTTTCTTTTAACCAGGATAGTTTTTTAATTCGGATTATTTCGCTTGAAAAGAAAATAGAAACGCTGCACATTACCCGAAGCCTTCAAAACAGGGCCGAGGAGCTTGCCGCCGAAGCGAATGGCGTGGCTGAAAAACGAATTATTATATCAAAACTTTCGAATCTTGCGCTGCAGTTATATGGCTGGTACATAAAAAATGGGCATGCGCGAAACGAAAAAGACGAAGAAGCAGTAAAAACTTTTTTCCGGCAACACCTGCCGCCTCATGCGCAAACACTAACGGGCTTTTACGAACGACTATATTTTTTTCAAAGCTACTGCTGGCTAGGTTTTATACGACAGGACTTTTTGATGTATTACCGCTACACGCAAAAATGGGTTCAACTTTTTACCGAGCAGCCGCAAATGATATCGGTAGAAACCGCGCATTATATTAAAGGGCTTCATAACCTGCTGAACGCTCATTTTGATTTGCGCAATTATGCAAAGTTCGAAGCCACGCTGACCCTTTTTGAAGACTTTAGCAGGTTGCCCGTTGTTACGCAAAACAAAAACAACGAAGTGCAAACATTTGTTTACCTCAGTACTGCACGTATTAACCAACATTTTTTATTAGGAACCTTTCAAAAAGGGGTAACGCTTATTCCGCAGCTTGAAGAAAAGTTAAACGAGTATTATTTGTTTTTAGACAGACATCGCATACTGGTGTTTTATTACAAAATAGCATCGCTTTACTTTGGCAATGGCAATTGGGAAAAATGTATAGACTACCTGCAAAAGATCATTAATTGGAAAGTTGATCTTCGAAATGATTTGCAATGTTATGCACGGCTGCTTCACTTATTGGCTCATTACGAGCTTCGTAATTTCGATATCATGGAGCACCTAACAAAATCGGTTTACCGGTTTATGGCAAAAATGGAAAATCTCACTGTTATAGAAGAAGAAATGTTCCGGTTTATTAAAAACAATTTTAATGCTTCTCCACAAAAATTGCAGCCCCAATTTGAAAAGCTATTAACAACTATAAAACAATACGAAAACAGCAGGTTTGAAAGTCGGGCATTTGCTTATCTTGATATTATTTCGTGGCTTGAAAGTAAAGTGTCGAACAAGAGCATTTCACAAATTATCCAGGAAAAATACCGGAAAAGCAAACGTAGTCTTTACTTTACCCAGATAGATTAATAAACCCTTGAAAAAGCCCCCTTTTTTATCCATTTTATAAGTAACTAATTTTTAAACATCTAATTTGTAAATGATCCTATCTACCTATCCTGGAAAGCCGTTTCCGTTGGGCGCCACCCCCGATGAAGGAGGTGTAAACTTTGCCTTGTATTCTCAAAATGCTACAGGGGTTTACCTATGCCTTTTCAATGCCACTGGCCATACCGAGTTGGCACGCATTGCTGTAAAAGAACGCACCAATAATGTATGGCATATATACCTGCCGGGCGTGCAACCAGGGCAATTATACGGCTTTCGGGTACTAGGGCCTTTTGCACCATATGAAGGTCATCGGTTTAACGTAAATAAATTGCTGATTGATCCCTATGCTAAAGCGCTGTCTGGCACCATTAAATGGCATTCATCGCTTTTTGGGTACGAGAAGGGCCACCCCGATGCCGACCTTAGTTTTAGCACCACCGACAGTGCACCGTTTATACCCAAATCCATTGTGATAGATCAATCGTTTGATTGGGAAGGCGACACGCCGCCGCGGATACCTTATCATCAAACTATTATTTACGAAACACATGTAAAAGGGTTCACCAAATTAAACCCACTGATTCCTAAAAATATCCAGGGCACGTATGCCGGCATGGCACACGGGGCAACCATTGCATATTTAAAAGATTTGGGTATTAATGCCATTGAGTTGATGCCCGTACATCATTTTATAAAGGATTATTTTTTAGAACAGAAAGGTCTTGACAATTACTGGGGATATAACACCATTGGATATTTTGCGCCCGATGTACGCTACTCATCCTGCGGTGCCGAAGGATGCCAGGTAGCAGAGTTTAAAAACATGGTAAAAGAGTTGCACAAGGGTGGGATAGAAGTGATATTGGATGTAGTGTATAACCATACCGGCGAAGGAGATGAATTGGGTCCCACGCTTTCGTTTAGAGGTATTGATAATGCCGGATATTACCGGCTGACGGACAATCGTTTTTACATGGATTATACCGGCTGCGGAAACACCTTAAATGCAAACCTTCCAAATGTGCTTCGGTTAATAATGGATAGTTTAAGGTATTGGGTTTTAGAGATGCATGTAGACGGTTTTCGGTTTGATTTAGCCTCCACACTTGCACGCGAACTTCACGATGTAGACAGGCTGAGTGCTTTTTTTGATATCATTCATCAGGATCCGGTTATATCGCAGGTAAAATTAATTGCCGAACCATGGGATGTAGGCGAAGGTGGTTACCAGGTAGGAAAGTTTCCGCCGGGCTGGGCCGAATGGAATGGCAAGTACCGGGATTGTATGCGCGACTTTTGGCGCGGTACCGATGGAATGCTTGCCCAATTTGCAGAACGCTTTACCGGCAGCTCCGACCTGTATAAAAAAGACTATCGCCACCCAACTGCAAGCATCAACTTTATTACCGCACACGATGGTTTTACACTAACCGATTTAGTATCCTACAACCATAAACACAATGAAGAAAATGGCGAAGGAAACCGGGATGGCGATAATCATAGTCTATCGTGGAATTACGGAATAGAAGGCCCAACCGACGACAGGGAAATAACCGCCATCCGAAACCGGCAAAAGCGCAACTTTTTAACTACTTTGTTTTTATCGCAAGGTGTGCCTATGCTTGTTGCCGGCGATGAACTGGGTCGCACTCAGCGGGGCAACAATAATGCGTATTGCCAGGATAACGAACTATCGTGGATTAACTGGCAAACAAAAGATAGAGCGCTATTAGAATTCACAAAGAAGTTGATACACTTTTACAAAGCGCACCCCGTTTTTTGGCGCAAGCGCTGGTTTAAAGGGACTGCCGCAAAAGATGGCGGGTTGCCCGACATTGCCTGGTTTATGCCCGACGGCGCTGAAATGAAAGAAGAAAGCTGGAGGGAACCAGCCGCCAAATCAATTGCTATTTACTTAAATGGCGGAGCGCTGCGATCGGTAGATGAAAAGGGCAAACCTATTTTAGATGATTCTTTTTACCTGTTGTTCCATGCATTTAATGAGCCTTTCTTATTTGCCTTTCCACCTGCTCTTTTCGGCACCAATTGGGTGAAGGTAATTGATACGGCAACTGACATCGAGGAGGAAAGTGAACGCTTTTTCAGCTACATAAGCAAAGTGCGGGTGAACGGTCAATCGGTAATAATTTTAAAACAATGCGGAGCAGAAAAGGTTGAAATAGATCAACAAAACAAATAAACTTTTTGCGTGAAAAAAAACCTTTAAAAAAGGGGTAATATCTTAAATTATATTTAATTGCTTTTGTGGTAATACAACAGCAAAAGAAGCGCCCTCGTCTACATCGCCCTTAGCTTTTATATATCCGCCGTGGCGTTCTGCAATGTTTTTGCAAAGAGCTAAACCTAATCCTGTTCCTTCAAATTGATCCTTGGAGTTCAGCCGGGCAAATGTATTAAATATGCGGTCGGCATACTGTTGTTCAAAGCCAATGCCATTATCTCTTACAGTAATAACAATAGTATTCTTTTGGACATTTTGGTCTTTATTTGATTTTATATATTCAAAATTAGGAACCGCTTCAATGCTAATAACCGGCGGTACGCCCGCCCTGCTAAACTTAAGCGAATTATTAATAAGATTATAAAATAATTGATAAATTAAAAACGGAACACCTTCGCAAAGGGGTAGGTTGGCGTAAATAATGAGTGCGCTTTTTTCGGTAATGGGCAATTCTAAGTCTTCTTCAATATTTTTTATAATTGTATTCAGGTTTACCTCTTCAAAAGGGTCGTTATTGCCGGTTGCAATAGAATAGTTTAAAACCCCATCTACCATATTTGTTAAGCGTAAAGCCGACTTTTGAATTTTGCTTACATAAAACGCGGCTGTTTCGGGCAATGTGCTTTCAAACTCGCAGGCGAGGCGTTCGGCAAAGGTTCGTATTTTGCGGATCGGTTCTTTCATGTCGTGGCTGGCTACATGTGCAAACTGCTCTAACTGCTGGTTAGACGTTTGCAGCTCTACCTGGTTTTTTTCCAGCTCTTTTTCAGTGTTTTTTTGATGAGTGATATCCCTGATAAAAGCAATAAAAGCACCGGCGCCTTTTTGCCGTGTGTTAGAAATGGTTAACGAAATATAAAACTCCGTACCGCTTTTGTGCAAGGCTGATACTTCGACAGTTTTATTTAATATGTGTGGAATTCCGGTTTCGAGGTACCTTTTTATTCCATAGTTGTGCGCCTGCCGGTGCTGCGGCGGAACAATGGTGTTAGCAAGCGATTGCCCGATTGCTTCCCCGGCAGTCCAGCCAAAAATAGCTTCTGCTTTCGGGTTCCATAACTGAATAATATCTTGTTCGTTTACTACAATCACAGCGTCGGGTGCATGAATAAGCAGTTGTTGTAAATCGTTTTGGCTAAGTTGCAGTTGCTGGTTGGATTGCTTTAGTTTGGCTTCGTTTTCAAGGCTTTTTGTGACATCTCTAAAAATTCCGGTAGTATATACAAATTCGTTGTTTTTATGTTCTACTAAAATAAAACCTTCTATTTTTATTTGGCTGCCACTTTTGGTTTGCAGACCAACAACGATGGATTCTTCTGCTTTTTTTCCGTTAATAACATCCTCGCGGTACCTTTTAAATCGGTCTTTGTCCGATGGTGCAATAAACGAAAGCAATGATTTATCCCTTATTTCTTCCTGCGTATAACCAAGCAGGCTCGTCCACGACTTGTTTACATAAATCAGCTTGCCGGCCGGGCTTACAAAATGAATAAGGTCATGCGCATTATCGAACAGGCTTTTATAACCTTCTTCATTTTCAAACAAAAACTCAGGTGTGGTATTCAAATTTCATTGGTATTGAATAGCAATTTAATAATTGTTGCCGATAAATGCGTTCAAAATTTCATTCATATCTATGCATTCAACTTTAGCCTTACTTGCCATTGGCGAAAAAACTTAAAAAAGGGGTAAACGAAAAAAGGCGTGCCGCAGGTTAAAGATGTAAAACGTTTTTATATGAATAAAAAGTAACGAATCGATTACATACGTTTTTCTATACCCTTTTTTGAAGGTTTTGAGCCGTTGAAAATAACGATGAACACACAACGCATTAGAAAAGGAGTGAACTTTTACAACAGCAACGCTGCGCCGAAGCCCTGCCTGAGGGGTTGTTCTTTTGCGGGCTCTTCTTTTGGGTGGGGCGGCTTTGGTGCATGAATACTTTCAAATACCTGTGCCTTAAAGGTTTCAGTGGCTAGCTCAATATCTGAGGGCGAAAATTCGGCAGTTAAGCAATGCAACTTGTGATGAATAGATACATTTACTCCGTTGGACACGCCAAGGAAACTCCATAATTCTTCCCGTTGGGAGAATACCAGCGATACTTTCTTCATTTTTGTAAGGGTGGATTAACGCATAAAGCTAACATAACTATCCGGAGCTTACAAGAGGAGATATAAAACATTTCAGCTCATTTTTTCCTAAAAGCTTCAGCAAAGTGGTAAACATGCAAATTGAATCAGCACCATTCCACCTCAATGGAAAACAGTTTAAGCAAACGATGATTTCGCATCATCAAAGTGGAATATACATGGTATCCTTTTTTTCTTAATGATTTTTGTTGCGAACAGGTCGGAAAAGTAACCGCTTTTTGTGGTGATCAGTATAGTTCGATTGCTGCAATTTTATCGCAATCTGTTATGTGAAGTCGGTATCATTCTCTTTCTACCGTTGCCTTTTGCCTGTTGAACGAAGTTTGCATTTAGTTAACATCAATCAAGTGAAGTTTTGCACTACTTACCTAAACGCTATACACAATGCAGACCCTGAAAAAACATACAATACTTCACGTAGATGACGATCCTGATGACCTGGACATGCTGATGCAAGCAGTGCAGGCTATTGACAATAACTTTGAAATAGTGCAGGCTCGCGACGGAGAACAAGGAATAAAGCAGCTTGAAAAAATGAAAGCCGAATCTACCTTGCCTTGCCTGATTGTGCTTGAAATTAATATGCCGCTCATGGATGGAAAACGAGAGCTAAACATCATTAAAAACGACAGAAGGCTTTCCGAAGTTCCGGTGGTGATCTTAAGCACTTCGGGCAATATGATGGACCGGTTATTTTTTTTAAAAGAGAACGTAGAGTTTATTACCAAGCCTTTAAATTACGATCATTTAAAACAAATAGCTTTGAGGCTACTGAATGTTTGTAACAATTAATTTGGCGGTTTTTCGCTCAGAAGTTTTATAATTAATGGAGCTATAAGGCCGGCCTCCAACACCGCGTTTGGGCCGGCCCTTTCAATGGCTTTTTTGGGCATATAATCTACTTCAGCCGAAACCGGATCCTGAACAATAGTAAAGCCTCCGTAATCTTTAATGGTTTTTAGTCCATCGGCGCCGTCGGCATTGGCGCCAGAAAGTATGATGCCAATAGTTTCGCTGCCAAACACCTCGGCAACCGATTGAAAAGTAACATCTATACTGGGGCGGCTGTACTGAATTTTTTCGGAGCCATCAAGCGAAAACGTCTTCTTATTTTCAATTAGCAGATGGTAATCGGGCGGTGCAATGTACACCGTGTTTGCTGTTATTTGCTCTTTGTCTTCCACCTCTTTTACAGGCATTGTTGTTCTTTTTGAAAGCAAGCCAACCAGCAGCGATTCAGCATCGTTTTTACGGTGCACCACTAATACGAAAGCCGCGCCTGCAGCGGGTGGAAGGAGGGGAAGTAGTTTAAATATCGCTTCCAAGCTTCCGGCAGAGCCACCAATAACTACTATCGAAATAGCTACACCACCTTGCGCCATATTTTTTCTTTATTGTCTATTTGTTTGAACTTTTTTGCCACTTTAGAAAACCGTAAATTTTCTTTCGATCCTAATACTAAAAAACCCAGTGTTTCGAGACTGTCATCAAAAAGGGTAAGTACTTTTTCCTGCAAATCTTTATCAAAATAAATAAGCACATTACGGCAAAAGATTAAACTAAACTCATTAAAAGACCTATCAGAAACAAGGTTGTGAGTAGCTATAATCATCTTCGGTTTCAGGGCTTCATTAAACTTTACCCAATTGTATTTAGCCGTATAATATTGCGAAAAGTCCTGCTTTCCGCCCGACAGAATATAGTTTTCTGAAAACTGCTGCATAGCGCTTACAGGGTAAACGCCCTGGCGCACTTTTTCCACCATAGATGGATTTAAATCGGTAGCATACAACAACGATTTATGTAACAGATTGGCTTCGTGAAGCAAGATGGCCATGGAATAAACCTCTTCGCCCGAAGAGCAGCCGGCATGCCAGATGCGGATAAAAGGCTGCGTGGCAATTTGCGGCAAAACCTGCTCTCGTATGGCTTTAAACGTCAGCGGATCGCGAAACATTTCAGTTACGTTTACCGTAAGTTCTTCCACCAAATGAGTAAGGTAACCGGCATCGGTTTTTACGCGGTAAAAAAATTCGGCAAAGCTAGGAAAGCGGTCTATAATTAAGAGCCGGTTCACGCGTCGTTTTAAAGAGGCGCGTGCATAATTGGTAAAATCATACCCGTAGATTTGAAGCAATTCGTTCAAGAGCAAATCCAGTTCTTCTTCTTTTATGTTCGTTCCGTCCACGCTTATTATTTCAGTTGTTTCTTCATTATTTGCAGCAGCACATCAACATCTACCGGTTTCGAAACATAATCATCTGCGCCGGCTGCCAGGCAACGTTCTTTATCGCCTCGCATGGCCTGCGCTGTTACAGCAATAACCGGCGTGTGGCTATATTGTGGGTTCTTCTTTATCAGCGCAGCCGCTTCGTAACCATCCATACCGGGCATCATCATGTCTAAAAGAATAATGCCAATGGATGGATTGGATTCCATAATTGAAAAAGCTTCTACCATGTTTGCTGCCGAAAAGATTTGAAAACCCCGGGCTTTGAGCACAGCCGAGAGAGCAAAAATGTTTCGACTATCATCATCAATTATTAATATCGCGGTTCTCATTGTTTTTTTTATTCCGGGATTCTGTCATTGCAATCCCAATTTCACAAGTAAATATTTGCACCCTTTTTAAAAGGATTTTCCATTTTAAAGCACCCTTTTTTAAAGGTTTTTAATTAAAAAAAATGTATTTGATCAGGCATTTCTGAATTACTCAGAGCCAGGTGTTTTTCATCTGTGATGCCCTTCTTGAACCTTTTTTACCATTCGACGATACCCTTTTTATAAGGTTTTTTCAACCATCAGAATGTTACATAGAATTGCCTTTATACAACCAAACGCGCAAGAGCGAAAGCAGTTGATCTACATCAACCGGTTTGGTAATATAGTCCGATGCGCCCGCCTCTATGCATTTCTCGCGGTCTCCTGTCATGGCTTTTGCGGTTACAGCAATAATGGGCAGGTGCCTGAATTTCGTGTTTTCACGAATACGCCTGGTAGATTCGTATCCATCCATTTCGGGCATCATCATATCCATTAACACCAGGTCTATTTTGGCGCCCTCTTCCAATTGTTTCAAAGCTTCTTTTCCGTCGGTTGCCGATAGTACGCTAACGCCGTAGTTTTCTAACGATTTAGTAAGCGAAAAAATATTTCGAACATCGTCATCCGCCACCAAAATAATTTTGCCCTGCAACACTTCGCTTAGGTCGCCCAAGCGTTTGTATTTAAAAGACTTTTCATCTTTTTTGCCTTCTTCTACCAGGTGCAGAAATAAGGATACCTCATCAAGAATACGCTGGTACGAATGTGCTGTTTTTACTACAATTGTATCGGCGTAAGTTTTAATTTTGGCCTCCTCGGCAGGCGACAAATTTGTACCGGTAAAAACAATAATAGGGAGGTTTTCGAGGCCTGCGGTTTTCTTTACTTCTTCCAAAGTGTCGTACGATTTTTGCGCCGGAACGCCCATGTCGAGAATGACGCAATCAACCTGTACCGTATGCAATGCTTTAATGCCATCTTCAACCGAACTTTTAACTTCGGATGCTACATTAAAGCTTTGAAGGTAGTACGCAAGCGCCTGCGCGTGTTTTGCATTTTCTTCAACAATTAACACCTTGCCCGGATGTCGGCTTAGCGCCTGCTCTATTTTTTCAAACATCTGTCCCAACTTTTCAAACGCTACGGGCTTATTAATAAAGTCCACGGCGCCCTGCGAAATGCTTTTATTTTTTACCTCGTAAGACGACATCATGTGAACAGGAATGGGCCGGGTAGTTTTGTCTTTTTTCAATTCGTCCATTACTTCCCAACCATTTTTTACGGGCAGCTGTACATCAAGCAAAATACCAATTGGCAAAAATTGCTTTGCCAAAAAAATGCCTTCATCGCCCCGCACTGCTACAATGCCTTTATAGCCATTTTTGCGGGTGTACTCCAGCAGCGATCGCGCAAAAGCAGTGTCGTCTTCCACAATTAAAATCACCCGATCGCCTTTAATAATACTTTCTCTATCATCGGGCACCGACAGAGGAATAACGTTGGTTGAAAACTTTTGATCTTTAAAAAAAGAGCTGGGTTCTGTTTTTTTCATTTCTTCTGTTTCCGGGTGATCGTTGGGTAAGCTTTCCACAACAGCGGGCTGCTGCGGCACAGTGTTCCTTTGCAGCGGAAGCACTAAGCTAAATTCGCTTCCTTTTTCTTCTTCGCTTTTTACCATTATTTCGCCTCCTAACAGCTTGGACAACTGGCGGCTTATAGAAAGTCCAAGGCCAGTGCCACCAAAGTACCTTCGCGTAGAACCGTCAGCTTGCTGAAAGGCTTCAAAAATGGTATGCTGCTTATCTTTTGGTATGCCTATGCCGGTATCGGAAACGGTAAACAGTACGGCTTCGGAGGCTTTTTTGATAGTTAGTGTAACCGATCCTTTTTTGGTGAACTTGAGTGCGTTAGAAATTAGGTTGCGCAGAATTTGCTCTACTTTTTGCCTGTCGGTTTCTATCGTTTCCGGTGTATTTTTTTTTATGTTGATGGTGAATTGAAGTTCTTTTTTCTGCGCTACCGGTAAAAAAAGAGAGCTGATTTCGTCGGCCATTTCTTTAATTGTAACGGGGCTGTAATCTATTTCCATTTTGCCCGATTCTATTTTAGACAAGTCTAAAATTTCATCAATAAGAGTTAGTAACCCTTTTCCGGAACTTTGTATAACAGAAGCATATTCTATTTGGTCTTTACTTAAGTTGCTATCGTGATTATCGGACAGCAATCTTGAAAGAAGCAAGATAGAATTGAGTGGCGTGCGTAATTCGTGCGACATATTGGCCAAAAACTCCGATTTGTATTTAGTGCTTAGCTCTAACTCGTCTGCTTTTTGCTGAATGTTTAAGTTGCGCGCTAAAATAATTTCATTCTTTTCTTCAAGTAGGTGGCTACGTTCTTCCAATTCCTGGTTTGATTGCTGGAGTTCTTCTTGCTGCACTCTTAACTCTTCTTCCGATGCCTGCAGTTTTTCGGCTTGCATCTCCAGCTCGGCGTTTATATTTTCCATTTCGGCGTGCTGCGCCTGTAGTTCTTCCGATTGAGCCTGCGTTTCTGCTAAAAGCGCCTGCAACCGTAAATGATCTTTTACAGAATGTATGGCTGTACCAATAGCAAAAACCGCTTCTTTTAAAAAGGCACGCAAAGCAGGTGTATAGGGTTGAAGAGACGCCAACTCGATTACACCTTTCAATGTTTTTTCGTGAAATATAGGAATGGCAATAACCGATCGTGGCTTTACAGAGCCGGCTGTGAAATCAATATTCAATTCGGCCTCGTTTACATCTTCTAAAACCAAAGCATTGCCTTCCAAAGCACTTTGCCCGGCCAAGCCTTCGCCTAAAGCAAGCTCTTGTTTTAAGCTGTTTTTATTTATGGCAATGCCTGCTGAAAGCGCCAACGTGTTTTGCCCCGAAGCAAGGTAAAAAACCCCCACTTGCGAGGTTGTATAATGTGTAAGAAATTCTAATACGCGGTAAGTAAGCTGTTGCAAATCTTTTTCACCTATCATTTTTTCGTTCAGTGCTGCAACACCTGTTTGCAACCATTCTCTTTCACCTAGTTCGGTAAACGATTTTTGCAGCGCCGAAGCCATATTGTTTAACGAAAGCCCAAGGCTGCCCAGTGAGTCTTTTTTTTCATCGGATATTCGGTTGTCAAAATTGCCCGAAGAAATTTGCGCGGCAATGCTTTCAATGGCAATTATGCGTTTTCCTATTTCTTCATCTTTTTTCTCTAATTCCTGCTGTAGTTTGGTACGCTTTTTTAAATCGTTGGTTACTTGTAAAAACGAAATGATGGTTACAAAAATAGCCAACAGCGAGGCTACAATGATAAACACCGGGGTTAAGGCAGCAAAGCGGTTTAATCTTTCGGTGCGGCTTGCAAGTTGCATTTGTTCCACTTCTTCAATAGAAGTGATCCGGGCTCTTACTTCGTCCATTAGCAGCTTACCCTTTTTTATGTCTTCTAACGATAGTGGCAGTCCGTTTTGTTTTTGTTGAATTACTTTGTCCAGCACTACAATTCGTTCAACAGCCATTTCCCACAGCAGCGCTAATTGTTTCGGCTGCTCGCCTGTTTGCGGCAATAGCTCTTCTACCTCATCTAAGGTGGAAAAAACCTTTGAGGAAGCGGCCTTATAGGGAGTTAAAAAGTTGGTTTCGTTGGTCAGCAAAAAACCGCGTTGGGTTGTTTCGGCATCTTTCAAATGAGAAAGCACTGTTTCTAACTTGCTGATAACCTCGTTGGTTTGATTAACCAGCTTTTGACTATCCAATAACTTACGTATGCTGATGAAGGAAGCTACCGAACTGATGATGAGCAGCAGCAAGGATAGCCCGAACCCAATAAGGAGGTTGCGTTTTACGTTCATAAAGTTAGTTTCAATAAGTAATTTTCGATGGCGCATCGGCCTCGGGTTGTTTTAAGGGCAACAAAATGGTAAACTCCGATCCGTTGCCTTCGGTGCTTTTGGCATTTATAAGCCCTTTGTGTTTATCTACTATTCGTTTTACAATAGCAAGCCCAATGCCGGTGCCTTCGTATTGGCTTCGGGTATTTAGACGTTGAAAAAGTGAAAATATTTTGTCGGTGTATTCGTTGTCAAAGCCAATGCCGTTATCGATAATCGTCAGTTTGCAAAAACTGCCATCGTCGGATGGCAGTCCGTTAAATGATTTAGAAGTAATTATCTCTCCATCGATTTTTATAACCGGTGCAACACTTTCTTTTGAAAATTTTAGCGAGTTGGAAATCAAATTTTGGAATAGTTGTCGCATTTGCGCTGGCACTACTTCGGCATTTGGAAGATTACCAACAGTAATTACCGCTTCTTTTTCTTTAATAATCAATTCAAGATCGTACAACACATCGGCCACCACTTGCGCCAGCGATGTAGGGCGAAAGGGCGCTGCCGACGAAAGCTTTGAATAAGAAAGCAGATCATCAATTAAGTTGCGCATACGCCCCGAAGAATACAAAACTTTTTGAAGGTAGGGGAGTGCCTCGGGGTAACCAGTTAGGTGGCGCTCCATAACCAGTTTTGTAAATGTTTGAATTTTCCGTAGTGGCTCTTGCAAATCGTGCGAAGCAATAAAAGCATATTGCTGCAAGTCGTTGTTACTTTCCTCTAATTCTTTATTTGCGGTAACCAATTGCGCTGTTCTTTGTTGCACCATTTGCTCTAAACTTTCTTCGGCTTTTTTGCGCACTTTAATTTCTGCTTCCAGTGCTTTTTGCATTTGGTACAGCTTTTTTGTTTGGGTAGAAAGGCGGTAAAAAGCTTTTACCTTCAGCAACAAAGAATCGGGCTCAAAAGGTTTGGTTACATAATCAATAGCGCCGGCGGCGTAGCCTTTAAATATAAATTGTTTGTCGGTGTTAACGGCCGATAAAAAAATAATAGGAATATCTTTGGAACGGCTGTAGCCGTTAATGGTTTCGGCTACTTCGAAGCCATCCATACCGGGCATCTGCACATCCAGAATAATAAGGGTGTAATCGGTTTTTAAAATCTTTCTTAACGCCTCTTCTCCCGAGGCGGCAGTATCTACCGAAAAGGCATGAATTTGCAGCAGGCTTTTCAGCGAAAAAATATTTTCGGGCTTGTCATCAACAATTAGAATCATGTATGAATGGTGCGGTTTTTAGAGTTTCAAATATACTGGCCATTTATGTTGGTTTGTGCCTGCAGCCTGTTGCTAAAGATGACTAATTTATTAAGACGGCGAGGTTGTTCTTTTGGATGTGATGCCGGGCACCTGGCTGATTGAATTTAATAAACTGTTGTGAGAACTTGTGGTAATTGCTTGTAATAATGTTTTGAGTTGCTTAAAATCGTTTGGTTTGATAAAAAACCCCACTGCACCTAATTCTAAAGCTTCATTCGCATTTCGTTGCAGCGATGAAGTGGAATACATAACTACGGGAATAAGCCTGAACGCTTCCTCTTCTTTTAACCTTGTCAGGCATTCCCAACCGTTCATTCCGGGCATATTCACATCTAAAAAAATGATATCCGGAAGGCTTTCTTTCATGTTGGAAAGCACTTCTAATACTTCTTTTCCATCTCTTACACAAGTGCAGGTAACGCCCGGGTCAACTTCAAAAAGCGCTTCGCAAAACAACTCCGTGTCATCGTCGTCATCGTCTGCCAATAAAATTATTTTTATCAATTCATCCATAACATTTTTTCTGGTCTTTGTTTGCTCTTCAGTAGCAGCAAATAAAGCTATTTTAGGTTACGGCAACAATTAATACAATACTGTAAAAACGCTGCCGTTCCGCAAGTTCATATAAATTGCCGGGTTTTAAAAACTTTAAAACCACCCCTTTATAATCTCTTTTTTATAGAATTGTTTTTTGACTGTTGTCTAAAAGTAATTTAGTGCTGAAAAGGTTTAAAAAAGGGGTGCAATGGATTGCTTTATTTTTTATAAATAGATTTGCAATATTATTTGAAAGAGTAATTAGATTTTGATTGCTGACTTCACCAATAGCAACCTTTATTTGTTGCGGTACGAGGGCGTTATCCAATTTAGTGATAGCAACTTTAGGTTCTATGGGTATTTAAATTGTTTTTTGAAAGGATGGTTGTGCCTGTAAAAAGAAAGCGGCCGGACACTGATTATTGTCATCATAAAACAAGCGGAATTTACGCACCTTGCACTCTTTAAAATCTCCTTTCTAAAATGAATCTTAAGTATATTTCCGCCGCCGAGGCAGTAGCGCTTGTACAATCGGGCAACAGAGTGTTTTTGCATGGAAGCGCCGCCACACCGGTTTACCTGATACAGGCATTGCAAAGCAGATACAGAGAACTTAAAAACGTAGAGCTGGTAAGCATTTCCACGCTTGGCGATCTTGATTTTAACGATCCGCGCTATCGTGAAAGTTTTTTCATGAATTCACTGTTTGTTTCTGCCAACATCCGCTCGGTGGTAAACAGCAGCGATGGCGATTACGTGCCCGTTTTTTTAAGCCAGATTCCACAACTTTTTCGAAATGAAATTTTACCAATAGATGTAGCAATCATTCACGTTTCGTTGCCGGACGCGCATGGATATTGCTCTTTGGGTACATCGGTAGATGTAGCCCGCGCTGCAGTAGATAAAGCAAAGTTGGTAATTGCGCAGGTAAACGAAAATATGCCGCGGACGCACGGCGATGGCTTTTTGCACCTAAGTAAAATACATGCTTTGGTGGCGCACAACTGCGAGTTGCCTCAGGTGAATTATGCAGAAAAGATTACCGAAAGCGTAGCGCAAATTGGCCGCAATGTGGCTTCGTTAATTGAAGATGGCGCAACGCTGCAAATGGGTATTGGCTCTATTCCAGACCAGGTGCTTGCAAATTTATACAATCATAAAAACCTGGGCATTCATACCGAAATGTTTTCCGATGGCATAATTCCCCTATTAGAAAAAGGCGTTATCAACAACAGTCAAAAAAAGCTAAACATCGGGCGCTCGGTAACCGGCTTTTTGGCCGGAACCAGCAAGCTGTATCGGTTTGTACACGATAATCCATCCGTTCGGGTAATGGATATCAGCTATGTAAACGACACCAGCGTTATCAGGCAAAATCCCAAAGTAACAGCCATAAACAGCGCAATAGAATTAGACCTTACCGGGCAGGTTTGCGCCGATTCTATTGGTACGTACCAGTTTTCAGGCATTGGTGGACAGATGGATTTTATTCGCGGTGCCTCACTTTCAGCAGGCGGAAAGCCCATTATTGCGCTTCCATCCACTACGTCAAAAGGCGCATCGCGCATTGTGCCCTTTTTAAAAGAAGGAGCCGGTGTGGTAACCACCCGCGGGCACGTGCACTGGGTAGTTACCGAGTTTGGAATAGTAAATCTTTTTGGAAAGAATTTAAAACAACGGGCAAAAGCACTCATAGAAATAGCTCACCCCAACCATAAAGAAACACTTGAAAAAGGGTATGCCGACCGGTTTGGAAAATAGAACCGTGAAATTGGTTGCGCTCGTTTCCACAGAAGGGTTGTACACTGCCAGGAAGACAAAGAAGATATTTTTAGAATCTCCAAATGCCTTGTTTGGCTGCTGCTTAACGTAGCCTTCGGCATGCTGCTATTGAACTTTACACGTGAAAAAAGGTTTGGTTAAAGCCTAAAATTTTGTATAACCTGTAACCATTAGTAACACCAGTGGTACCTTTTTCAAAACCTCAGGAAAAGGGTAGATGACCCCCTTTTAAAGATCTTTTTTAAGAAACGAACGAACAGCAAAAAACAAGGGCACAACAATCCACAGCATCATAATGCCAAGGGTGTAAAGTAAGCCTATGCCGCTGCCAAAAAAGATTTTATAGGTGGCGCCGGTGTAGCCCATAAGTGCACTTACATCCATTTGAAGCATTAAGTAAATGCGGCCTAAATCTATTGGGTTCAGAGAAGACAAAAGCAGGGTTGCTTTTTCCATTGGATAATCGGAAAATGCAAACAAAACAGATAATACAAGCCCATCATAAATGAGAGCGAAATAAAACCAAAGGAGCAAAGCTGCTCCAATACCGCGGGCTTTGTCTTTAGATTTTACCGAAGCTAAAAAGGCAATAGAGGTAAATACAAGCGTAAGCAAACATCCAATTAATATCAAACCAAGGCCGGTACTGTTGAAATTATAAAACAAAACCGGAAGCCCGACACCTGCTAAAAACGCTGTAACCAACGAAGACGAGATGCCCGCCCACTCGCTCAACAGAACTTTTTTGCGGCCAATGGGTTGTGTCAACATCAGCTCTATAAACTCGTACGAATTGTACCAGTGAATAGTAGAAAATACCATGCTTACGAGTGGCACCACAATCAGCACAATATTTAGCAAACTTAAAACAGCCTTGCTGCTGTTTTCTTCCATTTGAAAAAGAGTTAACGACACAATAAAAAGGAATGCAGTATAAGCAAGCACTACTTTGTTGCGCAGTATGTCGTATAAAACGTATTTTGATATCTTAAGCATGTTGTTTTAATTGTTCGTTACTTATAATTTATCACTAATCACTCATCTTTCATCTCTCATCATTTTGCCATTTTTAAATAAGCAAACTCGCTTTTATGTTGATTGTTTTTCATAACCCACGCTATTGCTTTGCTCAATTTTTCCTCGCCTGTTTCGAACCTTAATTCGGACATTGTTTTAAAAAAAATCAAGCGTCCGTCTTGCAAATAAACCACGTGGGTTGTTAGTTCTTCCAGGTCGCTGAGAATGTGGGATGTAATTAGAATGAGTTTTCCTTTATTCTTTTCAGCTACTATTTTGTCTTTCAAAATTTCCGATGAAAGCGGATCAAGGCCGGCGGTTGGTTCATCAAGAATGAGTACGTTGGAATCAAACAAAAAAGCAAGTGCTGCGCTTACCTTTTGGCGCGTGCCGCCCGAAAGCGAATGCATTGATTTTTCTAAAATGGTATCCAGCTTAAATTTATAATACAACTCTTCATCAAAGGGTTTTTCGTTTCCACGAATATTTTTGATCATTGAAAAAAGCTGCCCTATTTTCATATTATCGGGGTAGCGGCCAATTTGTGGCATATAACCAATGTGCCTGCGGTATTCCACTTGTTGGTTAATGGGCACGCCGTCGAATAAAATGCTGCCGCTTGCGGGTTGCACCAATCCTAATATGCTTTTAATAAGCGTCGTTTTTCCAGAGCCATTTGGGCCAATTAACGAAATGACCTCTCCTTTTTTAAACTCCAGGTTAATGTTGTTTAAAGCATGTAGCTTTTTAAATTGTTTATGTAATTGTTGAATAAGAATCATAACGTCAGAGGTTTCATTAAAGGTTGATCGTCCACGAGGTTTTCGGGCGTCAGGCTGGGAATTGCTTTCTCTGCTTTGTCTAACAGGGTCACCATAAAGCTTCGTAAAAGGATAAGTGCATTTGGGTTCTGTTCAATAACCATGGAATACATACTTACCGGATGATACGCAATGTCGCCGGTGCCGTTCTTGTCCAGGTCGTAGCCTTCGTATTTATCCCAATAATTGTTATAAAAATGATTGAGCATCATAGTGCCGTTTGTAGCTATGTCAAAAGTATTTGCATTAAAGTTGTTGTGATGAATGGTGTTGTCGCTGCAACTGGCTTGTATGCGTAGCGCCCAGCCATTGCTTTGAAACTGGTTTTTTCGCACCTCTATCCGATTGGTACCTTCCATTAAAATGGCGATGGTGTTTTGCGCAAAATAATTGGCGTAAATGCGGCTGTCCGATATTTCTTTCAACAGCAAACCGTAAGCGCTTGCGCCCCAGTTGTACTCGAATGTGTTGCTTTGCATTAATACGTGGTGCGAGTACATTACAGCCACGCCGGCACCGTTTTCTTTAAACGTGTTTTCTACATACGCATCGTTGTTTGAGAACATAAAATGAAGTCCGTACCGGATATTTTTATAGCTAACGTTTTGCCTAA
>JBBSRB010000035.1:0-23831 GCA_038243445.1 Chitinophagales bacterium
AACCGGCGATCAAACTTATACAAGCAATTCTGCTATTCCACTTTCAAATGTTATCGATAGATATACCATGCTGGGAAACCCTTTTGCATCGGCAATTGACTGGGCTTCCGTTCAAAAAACAAATCTTTCAAATACCTATTGGGGCTGGGATCCCAACATGAGCAGCACCGGTGGATATATTACTGTTAGTACAACCGGCTCGGTTACCATCACTGCACCTTTTTCCGGAAGTACTGGGCTTAACCAATATATACAACCAGGACAGGGCTTTTTTGTAAAAACAACCGCGCCATCGCCGGTATTAACCATCCGCGAACAGGATAAAGTGGCAGACTTTAACCCGCTTGCTTTTGCAGCTAAATCGGCCACCAACACAAAGGCCGGCAGCATTCCTTTACTTGCTGTTAACCTGTATTATACAAGTGGCGCAAATAAGGTATTAGCCGATGGAGTTGTAGCTGCTTTTGACGCAGGCTTTAGTAATGGAGTGGGAGCCGAAGATGCAGCTAAAATGGTGAATTCTGCAGAAGCTCTTTCCATTGTAAATGGCACTGATTTGTTAAGCATTGAAGGCCGGCAAATGCCTCAAAATGGAGATGCAATACCTCTGAATATGGCAAAGATTACTAAGACGCAATACACACTTCAGATATTTGCAAAAGACATGGCTGGCAGTAGTGCGCAACCTTACCTTGAAGAT
This sequence comes from Chitinophagales bacterium, assembly GCA_038243445.1. Taxonomy (GTDB): domain Bacteria; phylum Bacteroidota; class Bacteroidia; order Chitinophagales; family Chitinophagaceae; genus Flavisolibacter. The sequence goes on from JBBSRB010000035.1 coordinate 701, forward strand.
GGTTATCTTAATACGACTTCTTCATTATCGTTAACCGATACCAACACGATTGTATTTCATACAGATCCCACAATAACGGCTTCATCGGCTTCAAACAGATTTACAATTGTGTTCCGTTCTTACCAGGTTTTGCCTGTAACATTTACTACCGTTAAAGCCACTGCAAAAAAAGGTAATGTACAGGTTGACTGGGACGTAGCAATGGAAAGCGGCATTCATAAATACGAAGTAGAAACTTCTGCCGATGGTAACAACTTTATAAAAGTTGCCGCTATTGATGCCAAAGGAAGTAATAGTTTGGAAAGCTATGTGTGGCTTCATAAAAATGCAGTAAACGGAACTAATTACTACCGCATTCGTGCCGTACAAACCGATGGGAAAACGGTATTAAGCAAAATAGTTTCTGCAAATATTGATGCTGTTAAGATGGAGATTAAAATAGTTCCTAATCCTGTAATTAACCGACAGGTAAATATTTGGTTGAATAATGCCGAAAAAGGGACTTACACGTTTACCATCAAAACCGTGCAAGGCCAGCAGGTTGCAACCCAAACTGTTTATTGCGAAGGAGGAATAATAAATAACAGGATTATTATAAATAACAATGTGCGTGCAGGAATTTATTACCTGCATATAATGTCAAAAAAGGGTAAATATGTTCAGTCAATTTTTATAGAATAATACAGTTAGCAAAGTTCAATTTACAAAAATGAAAAACCGGCAAAGCATAAAAAAATATGGTTTTCTACTGTTTTTAAGCGGTATGTCATTTTTGTGTTTTGCCCAAAACCCTACCGATAGTTTACCCGGCGATCCCGGAGCTTTATCGGTTTATACAATTCAAAACTTGAGTTTTGGGGCATTTAGTAATGGCCTATCGGGAGGTACTGTTGCTATTTCTTCTGCAGGCACACGCTCTGTTACAGGCAGTGTTACTGCATTAAATCTTGGCATAACTTACTTTCAGTCAATTTTTGAAATTGAAGCGGCCGAAGGTGCCATTATTTCTATAACCAACGGACCCGATGCTACATTAACCGGCAGTAATGGAGGAACAATGAGTTTGAAATTGGGAAATTCTGCTCCCGGTTCACCTTTTATTAATACAACACCTTCGCCCGCGCGAACGCAAATAAGCATCGGCGGAACGCTTTCCGTCGGAGCGCCGTCATCAAACCCGCCCGGCACCTACAGCGGCACATTTTATATAATTTTTAATCAGGAATAATAGCGAAAAACAGGAAGAAAAACAACTGCAATTAGTAATGATCCAAATCCACCAAATCCACCAAAACACCCTTTTTAACCTCTTTTTTACGGTGCAGAAATGCTGTGCACGATGGATTGTTTTTGCTTTTTGTATGTTGATTATTTCTACTTCTTTTGGGCAAAACGGCATTGTATTTACAAAGTTGAAAATGGAAGGAAAATTTAATATTTCTGAACCTGCTGGTAATAGTAACAACCCTTTTGGTGGAGATACAACTTATAAAAACGATCCATCAGAAGAGAATTACGATGAAATTTTAGTTACACTGAATGTGCAGGGCATTGGCAGTTTTGAAATGCCGGCTATTATTTGGGGCGAAGTTGCTTATTTGCCTGTTAAAGAGCTGTTTGATGTATTAAAGATCAAGAACAAACAATCTCATCACGCCGATTCAATTGAAGGTTTTTTTATAAATCCGAACGCAACTTTCTTAATAGATAAAATTAGCAACCAGATTTTTTACCAGGGGAAAATAGTTACGCTTAAAAGCGCCGATTTAATTCGTACCGATGGAGGCCTTTTTTTAAGGTCTGATGTATTTGGCTCTGTGTTTGGATTAGATTGCAATTTTACTTTTCGCAGTCTTTCTATTGCACTAAATTCAAAAACAGAGTTGCCCGCCATTCGCGATATGAAGCTGGAAGCGCTTCATAAAAACATAAACAAATTAAAAGGCAGCCGAAAGGCCGATACTTTGATAGATGTGGAATTTTCTCCTTTTCGCTTAGGCATGGCAGATTGGTCGGTTATAAGTACACAAACAATAAATGAAAACACCAATACAAGAATTAATCTGGGGATTGGAGCTATTTTTGCCGGAGGCGAAACCAATATATTTTTGGCGTATAGTAACCGTGAAAAATTCAGGTTAAGCAAACAAAACTATTATTGGCGTTTTGTAAATAACGATCATACTGCTTTGCGCCAGATTATAGCGGGAAAGATAGCGCCACAAGCTGTTTCAACAATTTACAATAGTGTTACGGGCATTCAGTTAACCAATGCACCTACTACTTTTCGCCGGTCGTTTGGCACCTATACATTAAGTGATAAAACAGAGCCCGGTTGGATGGTAGAACTTTACGTAAATAATATTTTGGTTAATTACGCCACCGCCGATGCGTCGGGTTTTTTTACATTTCAGGTGCCGATGGTGTATGGTTATTCGGCAGTAAAACTTCGGTTTTACGGCCCCTGGGGCGAGGAGCGGATAAAAGAACAAAACATTGCAATACCATTTAGTTTTTTACCGCAAAATGAGTTTGAATACAACTTTAGCGCAGGCGTAGTGGACGATGTTACTAAAAGTTTTTTCTCCCGCGCTACTGCAAATTATGGCCTCAGCAAACAGGTTACTGTCGGCGGAGGCATGGAATATCTTTCATCGGTAACATCGGGCAAAGCAATGCCCTTTTTAAATACTTCTGTACGTTTAGGCGCTCTTTTTGTTAGCGGCGAACACGTTTATGGCGTGCGTTCAAAAGCACTTTTCACTTATCGCCTGCCATCTAACTTAGCAGTAGATTTAAGTTACATTAATTATAATAAAACACAAACAGCTATCAACGTTAATTATACCGATGAAAAAAAAGCGGTATTGTCCATGCCTTTCCGAAGCAAAAAATTTGCGGCTTATTCGCGGCTTACCGTTAACCAGTTTACGCTGGCGCAAAAAAGCTTCAAATCAAAATATACCACTGCCGAACTTTTGTTCTCGGGCGTTTTTGCAGGCATCAGTTCAAACGTAACCACGCAGGCAATGTTGCCAGCCGACGGCAAACCAATTGTGTACAGCAATTTTTCCATGACGTTTAGGTTGCCTGCTAAAATAAATATTACACCGCAGGCAAGGTACGAGTACGGACAAAATAAATTAAGTTCCCTTAAATTAGAGGTGGAGAAAAGCATGTTTCGCAAAGGATATTTAAATGCATCATACGAAAAAAACAGCCTTGTTAAAGGTGCCGCTTTTGGCCTTGGATTTCGGTATAATTTTTCATTTGCGCAGGTGTCTTTTTCTGCAAGGCAAAGTAAACAGCTATCCACAACCACGCAAACAGCCCGCGGAAGCCTGATGTATGATGGTTATTCAAATTACCTTGGTGCAACAGAACAAAACAATGTAGGCCGTGGCGGAGTAATAATAGCGCCTTACCTTGACCTTAACTGCAATGGTTACCGTGAGGCAAACGAACCGGCAGCCGCCGGATTAAAAGTACGCATTAATGGCGGACGCATTGAGCGAAACAATAAGGATACAACCATACGTATAGTAGGACTTGAAGCTTATGCAAATTATTTTTTGGAACTGGATAAAAACAGCTTTGACAATATTGCCTGGCAAATAAGAAATGAAACAATCCGAATGATTATTGAACCGAACAATTTTAAATTATTGGAAGTGCCGGTTGCTGTAGTAGGCGAAGTTTCGGGCAGCGTATTATTAAGTAATGATAAAGGCTTAAACGGTCTTGGACGAATGAAGATAAACATATATAATAACCAGTCGGAAATTGTTGCTAAAACACTTACAGAAGAAGATGGCTATTTTAGTTATGTTGGCCTGGCTCCAGGCAATTACACAGCCCTCATTGATGCGGCACAATTAAGCAAACTAAACATGAAATCTTCGCCCCTTAGCATCACTTTTACTGTTAAAGCAAACAGGGACGGTGATGTGGTAGATGGGCTTCAGTTTACAGTGCAGAATAAGAAGTAAAACGGATGGTTTGTACACCCTTTTTTAAGGGTTTTAAGTGACATTCAAACGTACACTGTCTTGAGTGTTTTGTAATCACGCGATTGCTTCGAGGCTCGCAATGACGTTCGTTGGTTAGCGGGATTGCTTCGAGCCTTTTAATGACGTTCGTTGGTTAGCGGGATTGCTTTGAGGCGTGCAATGACGTTCGTTGGTTAGCGGGATTGCTTCGAGGCCGGCAACGACGTGAAGACATCGTACAGCGCAAACGTCATTGCGAGCCTCGAAGCAATCTCCATTTCTGAAGCAATCTCAATATCTAACGTCAGCCTTAAAGCAATCAGGGGTTTCCGCCTTCCAGGCAATCTTTGGAAGGAAAGCTTCACCGCCAAATACCAGTAGTTGGCCACAGAATTGAGCTGTCACCATTTGCATACATCATTCAGCCATAGGTCATTCCATGAAGAATTCAATGCTCCAATCAAAGCCTCTTTTGCTTTCCGGCTACCACCTTTTATTCTCTTTTCTTCATTAATTGCTTCTTCTATACTATCGTATAAACAATAATAAACCAGCTTATTTACGTTGTAGCGGGCAGTGAAAGATTGGGCGTATTCTTTACCGAGGTGTTGTAACATTCTGCCTTGTAAGTTAGATGTAACTCCGGAATAAACAACTGTATGTCGTTTGTTGGTTAGTATGTAAACCCAGCCACCTTTTTGCATCATGTTGAAGTTACGGCTTGTTGGTAATGTTTACCCATAATCGCCGGTGTTTTGCCGAAATGGGATTGCTTCGAGGCTCGCAATGACGTTCGTTGGTAAGCGGGATTGCTTCGAAGCTCGCAATGACGTTCGTTGGTTAGCGGGATTGCTTCGAGGCCCGCAATGACGTTCGTTGGTAAGCGGGATTGCTTCGAGGCTCGCAATGACGTTCGTTGGTGTTTTGCCGAAATGGGATTGCTTCAAGGCTCGCAATGACGTTCGTGGTAAGCGGGATTGCTTTGAGGCTCGCAATGACGTTTGTTGGTTAGCGGGATTGCTTCGAAGCGCGCAATGACGTTCGTTGATTAGCGGGATTGCTTCGAGGCTCGCAATGACGTGGAACCCTGTTTTAAAACAGTAATTATAAACCCTTAAAAGTTTTAGATAAGCCGCTTATTAGTTGCAATCGAAAAACCACCTATTAACTTTGTCTCTCACTATTTTAAAAATCTAAACCCTAATCAAAAATGAGAAAAAACATGAACAAATTGATAGCTTCCGCTATCGCAGTTATTGGCTTCGCAACAACATCTAACGCACAGGCGACGGCCACCGCCAGTACAACAGCCGTACTGGTTACACCTATTTCTATTGTAAAAACTACCGACATGCATTTTGGTACAGTGGCAGCATCTGGTACAGCCGGTTCCGTAGTATTAGGTTGGACTAATGGCCGCATCCCATATGGAGGTGTCACCTTACCCGCCGTTGGTACTCCATTAGAGAAAACCGCTGTATTTACGGTTACCGGTGAGGGAACCAGTTCCTTCTCAATTGCCGTTCCTACTTCATCTATCTCTCTGTCAGACGGTGGATCTGCATCTATGACTGTAAGTGATTTTACTGTTGAAGGGGGCACACCAAGTTCACTGGTGAGTGGTACCAAAGTTGTTAAGGTAGGAGCTACATTGAATGTGAAAGCAGCACAAACTGCCGGAACATATACAAATGCAAGTGGTTTGTTTGTAACCGTTAATTATAATTAATATTTTCTGCTCCTATAAACGCTGCACAACTGCAGCGTTTTTTTCTTTTTAATTTACAAAAATCCAATTTACGGTGTTTATCCAATCCACAAAAAAGCAAAACCAATTAAACGTTTTTCCTTTTATTTTATCAGGATTTTTTCTCCTTTTTTCCGCCACCTCCATGGCGCAGGGCGATTTGCTGATTTATCCTAAAAGGGTTGTTTTTGATGGTACAAAAAGAGCGCAGCAGCTTAACCTGGCTAACTCCGGAAAAGATACCGCCCGTTATCTTATTTCTGTTGTTCAAACGCGGATGAGGGAAGACGGTGCTTTTGAAACAATTAATGAGCCCGATTCGGGACAATACTTTGCCGATAAAAACTTTCGCATTTTTCCACGAAATGTAGTGCTTGCGCCCAATGAAGCACAAACAGTAAAATTGCAGTTGATTAATACGGGTCAAATGGTGCCCGGCGAATACCGTTCGCACCTTTATTTTAGAGCAGAGCCCGATAAAAAACCTTTGGGCGAAGAAGAACACGCAAAAGATTCTACCTCAATATCTGTAAAACTTGTAGCCATTTTTGGTATTACGCTGCCGGTTATTATTCGTGTGGGCGAACCAACAACTGAAGTGGCTTTTTCAGATGTTTATTTTGCTATGGAAAAAGATACTGTTCCCACTTTAAAAATGATGTTTAACCGTTCTGGAAATATGTCCACGTATGGCGATGTATCCGTTGATCATATTTCACCGGAAGGCAAAGTAACCCGTGTGGGAAGCATAAAAGGCATATCGGTTTATACGCCAAATCTTAAACGCCGCTCGCAAATTGCACTTGATGCAAACGCCGGCATTAACTACCATAGTGGTAAACTTCGTTTGGTTTATACCGATGCAGTTCCAAAAGGTAAACAACTGGCCGAAGCAGAAATAAAGTTATAGTAACAAGGTCGTTTAATGCGCAAAGTGAGCTTCGTACGTTCCTTTTATACGTTCTATCGGCGGGTTAAAGTAGCCGTATTTTAGTTTTGGAAATTCTTCCTGCAGCAATTCTAAAAGCTGTTTCATACCTAAGGTTTCGCCGGTATCGGGTACGTTAATTTTACTTAAATACCAATCCGGATCAATATTAAAATTGCGCCATTGAATCATGCATAAATCAGTATCAATAATCAGTTGTCGAAGCGCTTCGTATTCGGCCACAGAATCGGTCATGCCCGGAAAAACAAAATAGTTTATAGAAGTCCATCCACCAAAAGAGCGTACTATTTTAAGGCTTTCCACAACATCTGCAAACGTATAATTATTGGGCCGGTAATAAGGCAAATACACTTCGGGCCGCACCGAATTTAAACTTACCCGAATGCTATCTAAACCAGCTTCACACAATGCTTTTACCGCATCCGGTTTCGATCCGTTTGTATTGATGTTGATGCTACCCTTTTTTGTATGTTTTCGTATTTCAACAATGGTTTTTTTAATGGTTTCCCACATCAGCAGCGGTTCGCCTTCGCAGCCTTGTCCAAAGCTTACAATGGGGTAGGGCGCCGTTTCTAAATGCGGCACTGTGTATTCAATAATTTCTTCTGCCGAAGGCTTAAACGTTAACCGGTCTTGAGTAGAAAAAATAGTTTCCTCTACAGGTTGAAAAGAAATGCAACCAAGACAATTGGCATTACAAGCCGGCGATGTTGGAATGGGACATTCCCAACGGCCAATAAAATAATTGCGAGCGGCGGGGCAATGGTAAGTAAGTGCGCAATTATTTGCAAGGTGCGCAACCAAACGATTTTCGGGATAAGCCTGAACAAATTTTTCTACTCCATCGTGTATTTGTATTTCATCAAAACCTGCGCTTTCCTGCCGTATATCCTGCTCTATCCGAACGGCTGGAACATAAAACTTTTCGTTGTGCCAGCCAACTGCAGTGTAACAAAATAGCGGCAGAGTGGGCGCATCGTGCGCGGTTTCATAAGCAGCCAAATAAAAACCGGTATGCGCCGGCGGAATAAAAGCAGCTACGGCCCAACCCTTTTGGCAAAGTTTCATTTCGCCTGTTTTCACATCAATCCCAATTCCTCTTCGGCCCGGAAGCTCGTACAGCTGTCCTCCGGTTGGCAAATCTATCCACTCGTCTGTGGGCACCGGAATAGCATCCCAGCCGCTTCTGCCAACGGCAAAAAGGGAAGTATCTTCAAAGATGTTTCCTTTACCGTCGGAGTATAATATGTAGGGTGATGATGTTAGTGCCACTGAATTTTAGAATTTGAAGTTTTGAATCTGAAATCGTGCTGTTTTGAAATATTTTTTTTTGGACAACAGTCAACTGCCAACTATTATCTATCAACTAAACTTTCGCTTTTTTCAATTTGATGAAAACAAAAAGTATTTATTTCTTCAATCTTTTCCGGTGCTATGTCTTTCAATAATTCTAATTGAACATATTTCTGATCTTTCCGGGTGATGGTTAAAAAATCGGTGCGCAAAACCAGGCTTTCCACCAATTGCCACGGAATAATGTGGTGGCGAAAATATCCGGGTATAAACAAACCGTCTTTTTGTATTTGTAAATCGGACTGATGAAAAATGCGCCTTTCTGTAAAAAATAAAAATACACTTACCAAAGCCCACAACGCCAGCGATGCTATCCGAACATCATTTACCTTATTTGCCAAAGTAATTGCAAGCAGTAAAAAAGTGGAAGCCTGAAGCAGCCGCAGAGCTCCGTTAAACCGGGCGAACTTATCTATCTTTTTACGAAAAAAACCATACCCCAACGAAGCAAAGGCAACTAAGTAAAGTGGAAGCAGCACTAAAAGGTTTACATCGCCCGTTGTTTGGTAGTAAGTGGCAGCGGACGCTGTTAAAAAAAAACCGGCGGCTATATGAAACAGTCCGGTATTGCGTTTGCGGCGTTCTATACCTTCTAACTTAACCGAAATTTTATGCATGGCTCACCGGGTTGCTGGCTACCAACAAATTACACATTTTAAACAACACGCGGGCACCTACGTTCGCATCCCAGCAGTTTTCGCTGGTGCTTACTTCGTTTAAATCAAACCCAATTATTTGCTTGCCCGATTGGCGCAGCTTATGAAAAAGATAAAATACCTGCTCTGTTTCAAAACCGCCTTGTACCGGAGTGCCCGTGTTGGGCGCCAGCTTTGGATCCAGTCCGTCAATATCAAACGATATATATACTTTTTGGGGCAACTGGTTTATAATATCTTCAACAATAGCTTTAAATGTTTCGCCTTCGTACTGCCTGAACTTTATATCCCGGTCGAAGAACGTGGTAATGCGCTCCTTGTTTTCATTAATATAATTAAACTCTCCTTCAGAGTAATCCCGTGTTCCTGCCTGCACCAGCTTTGTTAGTTCGGGAATTTCTTTTAAAGCATTATACATGATGCTTGCGTGAGAATAAACAAAACCCTCGTAGTTTTCTCTAAGGTCGCAGTGTGCATCTATTTGAAGAATTCCAAAATCGCCCCATTTTTCTGCAATTGCCTTAAAATACCCGAACGGCGTGCTATGATCGCCGCCCAAAAGCGCCACCAGCTTTCCGTTATCTAAAAGTTCTTTTGTTTGCTTGTAAACCCAATCATTTAAAAAATGCCCGCCCTCGTTTACTTCGCGTAAGGTTCGGCACATAAACTGGTTTCTTTCAACCAGGTCTCCGCTGGATATGTAATCAATGTACAACTCTGCTTCTTTCCGCAGGTAATCGCTTTTTAACAGAATTTTGCTGTCGGTCGGCCTCATAAAAAAACCCTGCTTCCAGCCATCCGGTACGTCGGGGTCAAAAAGGTCTATTTGCAGGCTGGCCCGCATAATTTGTTCTGTGGCTCGCGCCGTGCCCGAGCCAAAGCTAACGGTAACCTCCCATGGCACGGGTAGAATAACCAGGCGTGCTTCGTCTTCGGAAAATGGAAGTCCGAAAATATTATTGTTTGGGTTGCCGGCGCAATTGGGATCGAAAAGAGTTAGATCTGCCATAAATGCTGTTTAAAAAGCGATGCAAGTTAAACCCCTTTGCAGTGGATACAAAATATAGAGCAAGGCAGTAGCTGTATAGTTTTGTGAAAACAAGAAATGAATACTGGTTTGAGCACACCTTTGATGCTGGTTTTTGCGCTACCTTTGCGGCTCAGAAAGTGAACTATGAAAAAAACACACGTCATTCTTTTAATTTTAGTGGTTTCGGGTATTGTAGGAATGTCTTTTTTCATTAAAGATTTAACTACTTACGAGTCGTTTTCTTACGCGGCTCTTAAAAAATAGCAAATTGTAGTTATTAAAGTGCAACTGGATAAAAAAACACCTATTGAATACAACCAGTTGAAAGACCCGAATAAGACTGTGTTTTATGCCGTAGATGTAGACGGCAACCGCTCTAAAGTGGTGTATAATAATGCAAAACCTACAGATATCGAACGCAGCGAAGGCCTTGATTTAAACGGCTATATGCGCAACGGCTATTTTGAATGTACCAAACTGCAAATGAAATGCCCTTCGAAGTATAAAGACGACATGAAGGCTGCTGAAAAGAACCTGCCGACCGGCGCAGGCACTAACACCGAATATAAATACTAAAACGGCATGGATTTTATTGGCGAAAACCTTTTACCCGGAAAACTGGGTCATTTTTTTGTACTTCTTTCCCTAATTGCTTCAGGTGCGGCAACTGTCTGTTATTTTTTTGGCACCATCAAATCGCAGGAACGCGTAAAAGAGCAGTGGCGCAAGCTGGCACGCATCTTTTTTATTTTAGAAACAGTTTCCATTATTTCCATATTTGCTATTCTTTTCTACATTATATCTAATCATTTATTTGAGTATAAATACGCCTGGCAACACAGCAGCAAAACGCTGGAGATGAAGTACCTGTTAGCTTGTTTTTGGGAAGGGCAGGAAGGTAGCTTTTTACTTTGGAGCTTTTGGCATTGCATACTTGGATTAATTATTATCAAAAAAGAAAAAGCCTGGGAAGCACCCGTGATGACGGTGGTTTCATTTATGCAGTTTTGCCTGGCTACAATGATTGCGGGGCTGGCTTTTTGGGGCGAACGAATTGGTTCAAACCCGTTTACGTTATTGCGCAACGAACTGGAAGCGCCCATTTTTGCCCGGGCCGATTACCTGAGCCTGGTACTTGATGGAAACGATTTAAATCCTCTTTTGCAGAACTATTGGATGGTAATTCATCCGCCGGTTTTATTCCTTGGTTTTGCATCTTGCCTTATTCCGTTTGCTTTTGCTATTGCCGGTTTGTGGACAAAAGATTATAAAGGCTGGACAAAGCCTGCTTTGCCGTGGGCGCTTTTTGCAGGTGGTGTGTTTAGTTTAGGCATAATGATGGGTGCCGCCTGGGCATATGAATCGTTAAACTTTGGTGGTTTCTGGGCTTGGGATCCTGTAGAAAATGCGTCGCTGGTGCCCTGGCTGGTGTTGGTTTCCGGCATTCACACGCTACTTATCTTCAGGCATACAGGTAATGCGCTTCGCTCTACATTTTTGTTTTTTATTATTTCATTTGTGTTGGTTTTGTATTCTACTTACCTAACCCGCAGCGGCGATTTGCAGGAAACCTCTGTGCACGCCTTTACCGGAGATGGTATTACCGCTACGCAACTAAGGCTGTTTTTAGCTGCCTTTGCGCTGCCCGCTTTTGCCCTTTTAATTGCCCGCTATAAGCACATTCCTCACATTGTAAAAGAGGAAGAAGGCTCCAGCCGCGAGTTCTGGATGTTTATTGGTTCGCTGGTTCTTTTTCTATCGGCGCTTACTATTATAACCATGACATCGCTGCCGGTGTTTAATAAAATTGCAAGCTTGTTTGCCGGCGAAGGTACCGAGGTGTTTAAGCCTTTTGCCTTTAGCGAAGACACTGTATTTGCTTACAACCGTATTCAAATTTTTGTGGCCATTATACTAGCCTCCTTAACGGCTGTTGCGCAATATTTGAAGTACAAATCCACTTCAGCCCGATTTATTAAAAGCAAACTCCTGTGGCCAACGGTGGTTGCCGCTTTAATTAGTGCCGCTATTCTTTTGTTTGGCGATATCAACTATCGCGATTACGGCATTGGTTATTTATTTGCCATTTGGATGGCTATTGCCTGCACGGTTTATGCCGTTGTTGCAAACCTGGCTTATATCTGGATAGGTGTAAAAGGAAAATTAAATATCGCCGGCGCCTCGGTAGCTCATTTGGGTTTTGGTTTAATGCTTTTAGGCATTCTTATTTCGTCGTCTAAAAAAGAAGTGATTTCTTATAATATGAGCGGCATTTTTGCGCCGCTGGGCGAAGACAGTAAAGAAAAACCAGGCGAAAACTCAACCCTTGTAAAAGGCGTTCGTACCGATATGGGCAAATTTTGGGTTACTTACGATAAAGACTCTGCACATCCTAAAAAGCCACTTTGGTTTTACAATATTACGTTTGAAGATAAGAAAGGAAAAGAATCGTTTACGCTAAAGCCGAATGCATTTGTAAATTACAAAGGAAACGAAGGCTTAATGGCCAACCCCGATGCAAAGCATTATTGGAACTACGATGTATTTACCTACATCACCTCGCTGGCAGACCCTACAAAGAAAGTAGTGGATACAGCCAAGTTTGTAACGCAGTCTGTACAATTGGGCGATACCATTTATTATTCAAAAGGCTTTGCTGTATTGGAAAAGCTGGCCTCCCGCGGAAACATTCCTAAGCCTGGGTTTGCACCTGCAGATAGTGCTTCTATTGCTACTTTAAAGATATTTGCAAAAAGCGAATCTATTTACACCAGCGAGCCCCTGCTTATCAAAAGAGGCGGAGCGCTAATGCCTATTCCAGATACGATTATGGCTGAGAGCCTCATTGTGCAACTCGAAAACATATCAAACAACAGAGCCGAAATCGGAGTTAAAGAAACAGATTCGATAATGGAATATGTAACCTTAAAGGCGTACAAATACCCCTTTATAAACATGCTTTGGCTTGGTACTATTTTAATGGTTACCGGTTTTGGCATGAGCATGGTGCGCCGCATTAAAACGACCAAAGCCAGCCTTGCAAAAATTTAGTGTTTTGTAAACAGCAACTGTTCTGGATTATTTGTCTATTTGTACAGCTAAACAATCTATTGTATTTTTCAGTTGTGCCCCTTTTACCCATAAGATATTACCTAATTACCTTTTTACTGCTGTCGACAGGCAGCCTGCACGCGCAAGATACTATCACCAAAAAAAGCACTTGGGGGATAAACGATTCTATTACTGTTAGCATTATTTACTACCAGGGTGAAGCCATACCTTATCGGGAGCTGGAAATGGTTTACATATCCAACCTGCCACCGGAGCAAATGGCTAAAGCTGTTGCAAAGTACAACCGCCTTCGAAACGCCGTTTATGTAACTTATCCGTATGCCCGCACGGCCGGTGTTACGCTAAACGATGTGGTGGCAAACCTGAAAAACATTCCTTTAAAAGGCGATAGAAAAAAATACATTAAAACAAGAGAAAAAGAATTAAAAAGTCAATTCTCCGATCCGCTTACCAACTTATCGGTGTACCAGGGAAGGGTTTTAATGAAGTTGATTAACCGTCAAACGGGCAATGATTGCTATGAGATTATAAAAGAATACAAAGGCAGTTTAAATGCGCGGATGTACCAAACCGTTGCTTTTTTCTTTGGCAGTAGCTTAAAGCAGCAGTACAATGTGTTGGATGATTACGACCGTCAGATTGAATCGATTGTAAAAGAAATAGACGGAAGCTGGTACCAAAACAAAGTTCGGCCAGCTATCAGCAGAGCGCAAAATTAAATGCCTGTTTAAAAATCTTATTCTCTTATAAAACCTTTAAAAAAGGGGTACGCTTACATTCATAGTAGAAACACGGCACCTAATTCTTCCATTTTGCTACAACAATCCGGAATCAATTTCGTAAATCTGTTCGAAACATTCAAAAAAAGGGGTGAATTACATAAATCTCCTATTCACTCAAAATCACAAAACTGTTGGAAGTCAGGAAATATATGAGGCAGAGCAAGTAACTTGCAGGCTCTTAAGTTTGCTCGGCATGAAATTAGATGTTTTGGCTATTGGTGCTCACCCCGACGATGTAGAATTAGGGTGTTCGGGTTTATTAATAAAGGAAGTACAAAGAGGAAAAAAAGTAGGCATTATAGATCTTACCCAGGGCGAATTAGGCACCAGGGGCACTATTGAAACCCGCTACGAAGAAGCGGCAGAAGCTGCAAAGATTATGGGCGTTCATGCCCGTGAAAACCTAAAAATGCGCGACGGTTTTTTTGTGAATGACGAAGCGCATCAGCTTCAACTTATATCTGTTTTAAGAAAATATAAGCCCGAAGTTGTAATTGGCAACATTTTGGAAGATCGTCATCCAGACCATGGCAAAGCGGGAAAGCTTATTTATGATGTTTGCTTTTTATCTGGTTTAAAACAAATAAAAACAACAGATGAAGAAGGCAATGACCAGGATAAATGGCGCCCCAAATATTTGTTTGAGTATATACAGGACCGGTTTTACGAGCCCAATATGATTGTGGATATTTCGGATGTGTGGGAGCAAAGAATGAAAGCGGTGGCGGCTTATACCACTCAGTTTCACGGCAGCGACTCCAGTCAACCGCAAACCTATATTTCCAGTCCCGAGTTTATGGATGCCATTGTTAGTCGCGCCCGGCTTTTAGGAAAAAGAATTGGTGTGTCGTTTGCAGAAGGATTCTTATCCAAAAAGAATATTGGCATCAGCAACCTTGACGCGCTTATTTTTAAAGAAACATAAAACCCCTTAAAAAAGGGGTATAAATCATTTCAGCATCAACAATTGTTTGTTTACTATGGCTACACCCAAATTTGCACCGGCACAAAAATCATTTCACTCCGAATTAAAAAGGCGCATTAACACCTATTTTCAGGAAACTGGACAATCGGCTACCGGCAACATTAAATTGTATGCAAAGGCTATTATTCTTTTTGTGTTGTTCATTGGCTTGTATGTGCACCTTGTATTTTTTACACCGGTGGTTGCATTGGCAATTATTGAATGTGTTTTATTAGGCTGCGTGGTAGCGGGTATTGGTTTTAATATTATGCACGACGGCGCGCATGGCAGCTTTAGCAAATACAAATGGCTGAATAGTATGGCCGCTATTTCGCTAAATCTCTTAGGCGGCAGCCATTTTATGTGGAACATGAAACACAATGTTATTCATCATGCTTACACCAATATTGATGGTGTTGATGATGACATTGATATTAAACCCTGGATGCGCATGAGCAGCACGCAACCAAAATATTTAATGCACCGTTATCAGCACATTTACTTTTGGTTTTTATATGCTTTATTATACATCCTTTGGATATTTGTGTTGGATTATCAAAAATATTTTAAGCGTAAAATTGGCACTATGCCGCTAAAGAAAATGAGTCTTTCCGATCATTTCATTTTTTGGAGTTTTAAAGTATTGCACCTGGCTATGTTTGTTATTATACCTATTTACACAGTTGGTTTTACCGCCTGGTTAATCGGCTTTTTGTCGTTTACCATTGTTGCCGGGTTAGTAATTAGCATTGTGTTTCAACTGGCGCACACCGTAGAGCACACGCATTTTCCAATGCCCGATGTAGTTACAGGTAAATTAGAGGATGAATGGGCAGTACATCAATTAAAAACAACAGCCAATTTTGCCCCGCGGAATAAAGTAATCAACTGGTTTGTAGGCGGATTAAATTTTCAGGTAGAACATCACCTTTTTCCAAAAATTTCGCACATACATTATCCAGCAATCAATAAGATTATTAAACAGGCATGCGCCGAATTTAACGTACCTTATATAGAGTACAAAAGAATGCGCCATGCGATAGCTTCTCACGTTTCTTTTTTAAAACAGATGGGACAAGCTTAATAAAACCTTTAAAAAAGGGGTAGCCGCAGCTTTACAATGGAAAAAAGCTGCGGTTTTTTATGCAGAAAATGGTAAAAACAGCAAAAAAATAAGTTAGGCTAAACTAAAAAGGTTTAAAAAAGCGGTCGGTTGAATGAGCGGTAATTAAACTAAATTTGCGCCACAATTTACATTAATGAATTTTGAACTTAGCGAGGAACACTTAATGATTCAACAGGCGGCACGCGACTTCGCGCAAAGCGATTGTCTGCCCGGGGTTATTGAACGCGATGATAAAATGAGTTTTCCTCGCGAGCAGATGATGAAGTTGGCAGACCTTGGCTTTTTAGGAATGATGGTTAGTCCGGACTATGGTGGCGCAGGGCTTGATACTGTTAGTTACGTGCTGGCAATGGAAGAAATTAGTAAAATAGATGCCAGCGTAAGTGTGGGCATGAGCGTAAACAATAGCCTTGTGTGTTTTGGATTAGAACAGTACGGAAGTGAAGAGCAAAAACAGAAATACTTAACGCCGCTGGCGCAAGGTAAAAAAGACGGCGAACTATACACCGGTGCTTTTTTATTAAGCGAACCCGAAGCAGGTTCCGACGCTACTTCGCAACAAACAACCGCAGAAGAAAAAAGCGATCATTACCTGTTAAACGGAACAAAAAACTGGATTACGAACGGCGGAACAGCCTCTGTTTACCTTGTAATTGCCCAAACCGATGTGGCAAAAGGATCGAAAGGCATAAACGTATTTATTGTAGAAAAAACGTGGCCCGGTGTAGTGGTTACAGCTAAAGAAAATAAGTTGGGCATCCGTGCTTCCGATACACACACTATTTTGTTTAACGATGTAATTGTACCAAAAGAAAACCGCATTGGCGAAGACGGGTTTGGGTTTAAGTTTGCCATGAAAACGCTGGCAGGCGGACGCATTGGCATTGCCTCTCAGGCATTAGGAATTGCAAGCGGAGCCTACGAACTTTCGGTAAAGTATTCAAAAGAACGCAAAGCTTTTGGAACTGAAATTGCCAATCATCAGATTATTGCTTTTAAGCTGGCTGATATGGCTACGCGAATTGAAGCCTCCAGGTTACTGTGCCTGCGTGCAGCTTTTGATAAAGATCAAAAAAGAGATTATACCCTTAGTTCGTCAATGGCAAAAGTTTTTTCTTCAGAAACTGCCATGTGGACAACGGTAGAAGCAGTTCAAATTCATGGTGGCTACGGTTATGTTAAAGAATACCATGTAGAACGCTTGATGCGTGATGCAAAAATTACACAGATATACGAAGGAACAAGCGAAGTGCAGCGGATTGTAATTAGCCGATCGATTTTAAGATAATTTAGTTAGTCTATTAAAGATGTGCAAATGATACCTTCGTTTGCACATTTTATTTTTTGATTATGGCAGTAAACATAGAAAGATACGAAGCGCTTTCCAGCGAATTAAAAAACAAAAGCGTAACGCTTGTAGCCGTTTCAAAGTTTAAAGATGAAAGGGATATTTTAAAACTTTATGATGTTGGCCAGCGCGACTTTGGCGAAAATTACGTGCAGGAACTTGTTGATAAATACAATAATTTACCTAAAGATATCCGGTGGCATTTTATTGGTCATCTGCAATCAAATAAAGTAAAGGCCATTGCGCCTTTTGTGCACCTTATTCATGGTGTAGATAGTATAAAGTTGTTGAAAGAATTAAACAAGCAAGCTCAAAAAACAAACCGCACAATTGGCGTGTTGCTGCAAATACACATTGCCGGCGAGGACACGAAGTTTGGGCTAAACAACGAAGAGCTGCAACAGTTATTGAATGCATTACCCGAAAGTAACTTTCAAAATATTTGTATAAAAGGCCTTATGGGAATGGCTACGTTTACAGAAGATACACATAAAGTAACGCAAGAGTTTAGCTATTTAAAAACCCTTTTTGATAAGATGTCTCAACCGCCAACTGGCAATTGCGAACTGTCAACACTTTCTATGGGAATGAGCGACGATTACAAATTGGCTATAGAACAGGGTAGCAACATGGTGCGCATTGGAAGCCTTCTTTTTGGGCGAAGAAGTTAACCCTTTCTAAACAATTTCAGGCGGATAAGGCGTTTGAGTTATTATAAACTCTGCTTTGGCATGTTTTTTTACTAACTTTAAGAAATTAAGTTTATGAAAAAATTGTATCTCTCCCTTTTGACAGCTTTTGTAAGCGCAGTAATCTTTGCCCAGGAAGGCACAAAGAAAGTAGATGTAGATATTAGTACCGACAGCGGAGCAAGCAACTGGTACGCATCGCCCATAGTGTGGATTATTGGTGCGGCAGTATTTATTCTTTTATTGGTGGCTCTAACCCGCGGAGGAAGCCGCAGATCAGATTAACAAAAAGGGTAAAAAAATAACAAAGCCGGAAAGAAATTTCCGGCTTTTAATTTATGTAAAAGGTGTAAAAAAGGATAGTTGTTTTAAATAACCGATCTTCTTATCCTTTAATGCTTCTAAACCAAAATTGTATTTTTCTTATTCGTTCCCGACTCATCATCAAAAGAGTTTCCTCTCGCGGGCGCGTAATGTATAGCAGGTAACCAATAATGAAAATCAACACCACAAAAAACCATATAGACAACATAAGGCTTCTAAATTATACTTTATTAAATTCAAACTTTGTTCCAAAAAAAGCGGGTGTCGCTTGTTTTCATTTTAAAATGAAGTTTTTGATGAATAAAACCCTTGAAAAAGGGTAGAGGATGGTTAGAAAAGTTGTGTACAACTAACTAATATCCGTCAGCCAAATTTTTATTTCAAAAAAATCCAGTCTTTTTTAATTACTAATAAAGAGTAAATAAAAAGTTTATTCATTGAACAGCTAAAGTGTGAAATTTTTGTGTATACGTTGTAATATAATCAGTAAAAAAACTTACATAAGTGGACAGTGCGTGAATTAGTGTTGAGAAAGTAAGTAGGCATCTAAAGCTTCGGTTGCCGCCGTTTTTGTTTGGGCGTCAATGGCGTCGTCGCTATGCCATTCGTCTTCTTCGCGACGAATGCGCAAAGGCAAACCTTTTTCATTTATTGGTTGAAAATGATAAACCTCATTTTCAAAAATCACTTCGTAGGTAGTTGCGTTGCCCCTAATTTCTAAACTGGTTTTAAATAACACATTCATTGTTTTTATTTAATATTCCGGAGAGGCCTTGTGCCGGGGCAGCTCGCCTTCTTTTCCGGTAATTGCTTCATCACTTCTTTTTATTGCCCCGTCGCCGGAAGCATGTGCATTTTCAATCATGTCGGAAGTGATTTCATCCGGCTCAGCGCCGGTTTGCTGAAGATTTGATTCTGGTTTTTTTTCTTCTACTTCTTTTTTCATCGCGCCGCTTTTTAAGGTGTACAACAGAATTATGCCAAGGTGTTTTATAAAAAATGGAGACTTTCGTGTTTTAAGCTATTCGGTTTTGCTTTTTTTTGTTTGCTAAAATATATACAACGGTGATAAACATCCACCCAAGCCAAAACAAATACGCACCTAAGTGAAATCGCTCGCCTAGCAACTTGTGTGTAAGCGTTTCGCGAAAATCAATGTAGGTAAAAAACATTCCAGCAACGGCCGCCAGTAGCGCCAGAAAAAGAGCACCAAGCCGTGCTTTCCCGTCAAGTTTTCGATTTATTTCTTTGTGAATGAAAAGCACAATCACCCATAAAATAAATACCACCAAAGCGCCTTGCCACCACGTTTTTAAAAACTTATATTCTTTATAAAAAAGGTTTATTCCAGTTCGCCCAATCAGCGATGCTTTTGACAGAAGGTAGCCCGAAAGAAAGGAGAGAGGCAGCAAAATGAAAAGTATTAAAACGGGTCGCTTCATGGTGCAAGTTTACTTCTTTTTTCATCTAATTTTTCGGTTGAAAATTGAATTAGCAAGCAGCAGTATAATGGTTTAGTTAATCAAAAAAAGCGTTTTCTTAACATCTGATAAAAAAGCCTTAATTGATGTTAAATCAGTGTACTGCAGGTACATTCAGCAGAATTTTTGCTCTGTTTATGTATCTTTAAAAAAATTAAAAAACCAACATGCGAGTAAAACTAAAAAGTTTTTTGTTTTCGTCTTTAACGGCGTTTGTCGTGTTCTCGTCTTGTAAAAAGAATAAGGATGTAGAAGCGCCAACTACACCTACAGATACCGTTGCAACCGTTACGGCTGCCGACAAAATAAAAGATACTACACTTGCCTATGCCAGAGATATTTATTTGTGGTACGATCAAATTCCTGCTTCGTTTAATGCCCGCTCATATGCGGACCCCGATAAGATAATGATGGCAATACGCCAATACAGTATTGAACCCGGTTTTTCTGAACCTGTAGATAAATGGAGTTTTGCAGTAAAGCAGGCAGAGTGGGATAAAGTAAGCTCCGGAATTGCAGGCGATTTTGGATTAGGCGTTTTCTTTCCTTCAGCTCAGGACCTTCGGGTAAAAATGGTTGAAAAATCATCACCCGCCGGTAAGGCGGGCATTCGAAGAGGTTGGCGCATTACCAAAATAAACAACAATTCGAATATCTCTAGTTCCAATGTGAACTTTGTGGTAGAGGCTGTTTTTTACAGTCCCAGCACCAGCTTTACATTCTTAACGCCCGAAGGAAAGTCCGTTGAAATTACTTTAAATGCGGCTTCATACCAGGAACACCCAATTGTTTTCGATTCGGTTTATACCACCACCGCGGGCAAGCTTGGCTACCTGGTGTTCAATTCGTTTTTAGGAGATACAACCGAGATCTACAATGAGTTTGACAGGGTGTTTTCAAAATTTGTAGCAGCGGGTGTAAAAGAGGTGGCAATTGACCTTCGTTATAACGGCGGCGGCTATGTAAGTGTGCAGGAAAAGCTTGCTAATTATCTTGTAAAACCGTCGGCAAATGGCCAGGTGATGATGAAACAGCAGTTTAATAAAAAGTATTCGCAATACAACGAAGTTTCGACGTTTACAAAACTCGGTTCGTTAAATATAGACAGGTTGTTTTTTGTTGTAAGTAAAAGCACAGCCTCTGCTAGCGAACTGTTGATTAATAATTTAAAACCTTACATGAACGTATTGCTAGTTGGACCTACTCCCAGCTATGGCAAACCCGTTGGCTTTTTCCCTATTCCGGTAGGAGATTGGTATATTTTCCCGGTTTCATTTCGCACTACTAATAAAAACAACGAAGGCGCTTATTTTGGCGGGTTTAAGTTAGATAAAGAAGTAGCAGACGGGCTTGACAAAGATTGGGGAAATGTTGACGAATCGGCCTTTGCAAGTATTTTAAAATACTTAAACGTAGGTTCTTTTGGAACACAATCTACTGCCGGAGCGGCACAGCGTCCAGAAGTGGTTTCGGGCAACAAGGCTTTAGATGCGCCTGCGTTTAAAGGAACGATTGACACACGTAGGTTTAAAGATCTTCGTTAGTACAAAATAAAAATCAAAAAAAAATTCCCGCTTTGTAATAAAGCGGGAATTTTCTTATTTACCAGAGCCTTTTTTCTTTTTAATTTTTTTAAGTATTGCAGCTTCTGTTTTCTTTACTTCGGGCTGTGCACTAATAATGGTTTTATTTACTATATACACATCGGCTTTGGCACTGTTTGCCTTTCGGTTCTTATGGTTCAATGCTTTGCTAATTGCAGACGAATCGTTTTGCGAAAAGCAGGTTGTGCAAAGAGCCATAAAGCATAAGGCAATAGAAATGGGCTTATTCATAAGGTACGTGTTTTAATCCTGGCTGGCATGAATTCCTTCTTCAATTACATCGTGTAGCTGAGGCTCGGCATTTTTAATCCATTGAGGTAAAGTAGGGTCGATAATGGCCCATTGCCCACCAGCTTCTTTTTGCATTTTAAAAATAATTCGGTTTCCGCGATCATCGCTAACATCTGCATGAAAAAGATTACCATCGGCGGACGGCAACTTTCTAAAATTATATTCACGCTGCCGGTCGTCGCACTTAACAAGTTTGGTAAAAGCTATATTTTTCGCGAAATGAAATAACATAATTGAAAATTAAGAAGCAATGGTTAATTCCAGCGCTTTATTTACGTAAAGGTTTCTTAAAACTAACTCATCATCAATAATCAAGCCTTTCTTTACGTGTGATGTTGACCGGTTTTATATCTGTTCAGGCCTTGAAAAAAGGTAAAAAAGGCATCAGTTTCGCAGAGTAACATGTGGCATTGCCTTTACAGCACCGTAGTATCAAAATCCTTTAAAAAAGGGGTGCAGTTTAAATTTTTTTACATGAATGGAGTGGATATTTTTCTAATTGCAATCATTATTTTGTTTTTATGGTTAGGCTGGCAAAAAGGAGCCATTGCCGGTATTGCAGATTTAATTATCTGGATAGGAAGCCTGGTAATTGGATACTTCTTGTACCTTCCTTTCGCCGGTTTTCTTTCTGGGCAGTTTAATTCTATAGGAGCATGGTCAAAACCAGTAGCCTTTATAGTGTTGGTATTTTTGTCGCGCCTTTTGCTTTCGCTGGCTTTTAACAGCTTATTAAAAACAGTACCGCCGCAAGCGCATGCAAACGTTTTAAATAAGGCGGTGGGGTTAGCTCCCGGCTTTATAAATGGTATTATTAACGCAGCCATAATTGCCGCACTTTTATTAATGCTTCCGCTTTCCAACGCCATTACAGCTTCGGCCGAAAACAGCATAGCGGCGGATTATTTAAACGGCCCTTTGCAATGGTTTAACCAAAAAGCGTCACCTATTTTTGCCGAAGCGCTTTCGCAACCAGCGGCACCTAAAAGCATTCATCCAAAAACCAACGAAACTGTCTCGTTGCCTTTCAAAGTAAGTAATTCGGCGCCGCGACAAGAGTTGGAGCAGCAAATGATTGCGCTGGTAAATGAAGAACGGGCGAAAGTTGGATTACCTGCATTAAAATATGAAGCAGCTTTAACACCGGTTGCGCGCCAGCATTCAACAGATATGTTTGAACGAGGTTACTTTTCGCATTATTCACCCGAAGGAAAAAGTGTTGCCGACAGGCTAAAATCGGCGGGCGTAAAATATTTATCAGCCGGCGAAAATCTGGCGCTTGCGCCAACGCTTGTTTCGGCACATACCGGATTAATGAACTCGCCGGGGCACAAAGCAAACATTCTTCATAAAGCATACGGCAAAATTGGCATTGGCATTATGGATGGTGGCATTCGTGGGTTGATGGTAACACAAATATTTAAAAATTAAATTGTTCTACATCTTTACGCCTTTAAAAAACGTAATTCTATTATGAAAGCAGCTTTTGGTATACTCTTGTATCTTACAACATTTTGGTCCGTCGGCGCACTGCAAGGCTGCGCCAAAACAAACGTAAAAAACACAACATCTACAATGGATACTGCAAACACACCAAAAACATTTTTGGCTTTAGGCGACAGCTACACCATTGGGCAAAGCGTTGGCGAGGAGGAACGATTTCCTTTTTTAACCGCCCGGATTTTGCGTGAGCAAGGTTTGGATATAAGCATGCCAAAATACATTG
>JBBSRB010000036.1:0-23778 GCA_038243445.1 Chitinophagales bacterium
CCTGTGATGGAATGGGGAAAACTTCATTTTTTCCGGCTTTAAAGCCGCGGCTTGCCAATTTGGTTGCAGCATCACCCCAACGAACAAGATCAAAAAAGCGATGACCTTCTCCTGCCAACTCTAGCCTGCGTTCCATTTTAATAGCATTAAGTGAAACAGGAACAGAAGCTAAGCCTACCCTAGCCCGAACAGCATCCAGCAGTGCCTGCGCTCTTGCACCCGATGCACCCAGTGCTTCAGCTTCCAGCAGGTACGTATCGGCCAAGCGGATAATGTAATCATTTTGCTGAAAGTTCAATTCTACAGCGCCGCCACCCGTACGGATGTCAGAAGGTCTTGGTATAAACTTATTTAGAAAATATCCGGTATTTTGGTAACCTTCAATGTACCTAGCCTCGCCTGCTGCTGCCAGAGTTTTTAAGTCAAGAACAGTGGCAGGAAAGCGGGGATCATTTTTTATTACATCATAAAAGTCTTGCGTCCACACATTGAAACTCCATCCTGAAGTATAAATATCCGGTGCATTTGGACCAACTTTCGAATAGCTTCTAGGTCCCACCATCTGCGCTACTGTATTGCCTTCATCGGCACTGCTACCCCAAAAACCCCAATCAGCGTTCGATTGATTAGTATGAACAGCCTCTAATAATGACTCTGTATTAAACTTATTGAAGAATACCCACAAGTCAGAAAATCTTGACAACAATCTGTTGCCATATTGGTTTGTTTGCCCTGGTGTGCCATTTACCTCTGCCAACTGAGCGGCTGCTTCTGTTTTTTTATTGTCGTATAAATAAACCTTACCAAGCATTGCCTGCGCAGCACCTTTTGTAAATCTCCCCGCCTCAGTTGCTAATGCCACCGTTCCCGGAAGGTCAGGGATGGCTTCGCTCAAATCTTTTTCAATTTGTGCATATACTGCTGCAGGAGCGGCTTGAGTAACCTTGTAAATTTCTGCAGTACTCAGTGGTTCAAGCAAAAGGGGAACATTCCTGAACATTCTTACCAGATTGAAATAATAGGTAGCACGCAAGGCCTTCGTTTCTGCAGTGAAACGGGCCTTTTCCCCAGCATCCATTGGTATATTTGGTAACTTTTGAAGCAGAATGTTTGCTCTGAAAATGCCCTGATAATGATCGCTCCAGAAACTGGCGGGTACCGTATTAGCATTAAGGGTGTAATTAGAAAAGCCCTGAATGCCTGCACCATCCGTAGCACCGCCACCACCTGCGTAATTATCATCAGAACCAGCATTCAGAAAAGTGATCATATTATCGAAACCGCCGGCATTTTTACGCATTGGATCGTACGCGGCTACTAAGCCGGCATACGCTTCATCCCTGTTTGAATAATAATTTTCAGTTAGAAATTGTCCTTGAGGCTTAATCTCAATAAAATCTTTTTTGCAAGATGCAAGTGAAAGCATGAGCCCGCTTCCAAGTAAAATTGTATATAAAGGAATATTTTTCATTACTAATTATTAAAATGGGTTAAAAGGATAATTGCAAACCGCCAATAAACGAACGCGCCTGTGGATACTGTCCTCTGTCTATACCAAAAATACCACCGCCTATTTCGGGATCGTAACCTGAGTAGTTTGTTAGTGTCAGCAAATTTTCAGCAGTTACATAAACCCGTAATCTGGAAATGCCTAAATTGTTAAATATGCTGTTTGGGATTGTATAGCCCAGCTGTAAAACTTTTAATCGCAAATAATCGCCTTTTTCAAGGTAAAGATCCGACATTCTGCTAAAGTTTCTGTTTGGATCTGTATCGGTTAACCTTGGAAAGTCGTTTGAGGTGCCTTCACCAGTCCAGCGGCTTAATGCTTTGGTTGAATAATTTGATGTCAAAATATCCAGTCTGCGTAATCCCTGGAAGATTTTGTTTCCGGCTACACCCTGTGCAAACATTGTAAAATCAAAACCTTTAAAATCCATATTGATAGTAAAACCAAAAGTATATTTCGGAATCGGACTGCCCAGGAATGTTTTATCAAGGTCGCCATCCGTAATTTGGCCATCACCATCCAAATCTGCCCAGATAAGATCTCCTGGCCGTGCTTCAGGTTGAATCCGAGCTCCGTTTTTGTTTATGTGAGCCTGAATTTCGGCCTCGTTTTGAAAAATGCCAAGCGTTTTATAACCCCAGAAACTGTTAACTGCTTCGCCTACCTGAGTGCGGGTGACAGTTCCCATTGACTGAAAGCCTGCTCCACCGCCAATAAAGTTAGTATCTGCAGCTACATAGGTAACTGTATTTTTCAGATAAGAACCATTTGCATTTACAGAAAAGTTAAGGTCTCCAATACGATTACGATACCCCAATTCAACTTCTACACCCGTATTTTTCATATCGGCAACATTCCCTGTTGGATTAGCTGAAACCCCTACATAACCAGGAATTTGTACCGGGCGAAGAATACCTTTAGTTTTTTTGTCGAATAGGTTTACAGTTAGATTTAAGGCATCGAACAATTGTGCATCTATGCCCACATCCGAAGATCTTGTTTCTTCCCAAGCCAAATCCGGATTATCTAATGTTTCCGGAGCATAACCGGTTGTTACAACTCCTGAATTACCTATAGAATAATTATATCCGCCTACCACTCTCGAAAGGTATTGGAAGTCAGCACTTGCATCGTTTCCAACTACACCATAGCCGCCCCTAAGCTTTAAAGCCCTTACAATGTTATTTGTTGACCAGAAATTTTCCTTGCTAATATTCCACCCGGCAGAAAAAGAAGGAAATACGCCGAATTTATTATTGGAACCAAAACGAGTTGACCCATCACGGCGAACAATACCAGTAAAAAGATACTTATCTAAATAACTATAATTAAGACGGCTGAAAAGTGATATAATCTTGTGCTGAATAAAGTCTCCTGCATATCCATCCCGATTTGGCAATCCCACATCAAATCCGAAGGAAGCATCTCGGTAATTTGTAATTGGCAGATTTCTTATCGTCAATCCTACATTTCCGCCAATATTTTCCACATAAGTTCCCTGACCTACCAAAAGGGTAACATCATGATTGCCAAATTTTCGGTTATAATCAGCTGTATTTTCTACGTTCCAGTTGAACGATTTGTTTTCACCTTTATTATAACTATTATTTATTGTAGAAACCGTTGAGCTGAGGTAGTATAATGGGGTATAGCCAATATTTCCGTAAAATGCTTTTTTTATTCCTACGGTAGAACGCAGTCTAAGCCCTTTGATGGGAACAGCCTCTAAATAAGCATTACCAACAATATCATCTGACCAGCCGTAGCCTCCTAACCTTGTTTGAATATAAGCAAGTGGATTCGTCATCTCTTGCCCTACATATGAAGAAATTCCATAAGGGTTACCATTAGCGTCTCTGATTAATTTTGGTGCATTATTGGTGCTAGTGTATTCGTTAGCGTTAGGCTGTAAAGCAACGTCTGTAACCACCAATGGAGTGATAGGGTCTAAATTAATAGCGGAACTTAAAGGACCGCCAAATTCGCTGTTCGTGCTGCCAAGCCCCATTGCCTTTTGGTTGGTGTAACCAAGCGTTTGACCAAAAGTAAAGACATTGGAAATTTTGTGGGTTGAATTGAGACGGATGTTTATTTTTCTATAGTTAGAAATGTCCGTAGCAACAATTCCCTGTTGATCTTGTATGCCGGCTGACACATAAAATGTTGACCGTTCGTTACCGCCACTAAGGCTCACTTCATGCAAATAACGTTGAGCAGAGTTGTTGAAGATGGCGTTTTGCCAATCTGTGCCCACACCTAAAGAACTTACGTCATTAAAAACAATGTCTTTACCCGCAGCAACAGAACTTTCATTTCTTAGCAAGGCATATTCTGTGGCATTTAAAAGAGAAAGCATTTTTGCAGGCGCTGATATACCGTAAAAGCCATTATAACTAACAACAGGTTTCCCTGACCGTCCTTTCTTAGTAGTTACCAGAATAACCCCTGTAGCTGCCCGTGTGCCGTAGATAGCAGCAGAAGCAGCGTCTTTCAGGACTTCAATAGATTCAATGTCTGACTGGTTAAGGTAACCGATACCACCAGCATCAACCACTACACCATCAACAACCCAAAGCGGATTGTTATTATTAAAGGTAGTAATACCACGAACACGAATAGTGGAACCTGAACCAGGCTGACCCGAGTTTTGAAGAATAGTGACACCAGAAACTCTTCCCTGCAAAGCCTGTTCTATTCTTCCATTTGGAACATTTTCCAGATCTTTGGCTCTTACACTGGAGATTGCCCCTGTAACCACGCTTTTTCTTTGCGTGCCATAACCTACTACTACTACTTCATCTAAAGAATTTGCATTACCTGCAAGCGCAATGCTTAACAGTGTGGCGCCTTCCACTGTAACTTCCTGCATGTCTAACCCTGCATACGTAATTTGAAGCACGGTTCCACGCTGAGGAACTGTAATGCTAAAATTTCCATTTTCGTCCGTGGTAGTGCCCGTGTTTGTTCCTTTAATAACAACAGTAGCCCTATTTAAAGGTTCCCCCGTTGTTATTGAAGTAACTTTACCGGATACCTGAAAACCCTGCGCAAAGGCACCGGCGAAAGTACCAAGCAGCATACAGAGGGTAAAAAGCAATTTCCATTTAAAGTTCATAATGCAAGCATTTGGTTTTAAACAATTCGATCTTAATTCTACTAACTAAACAATAAAATTAACTTCGTTGCTGCATCATAACATAAAAAGCCACTACATCATAACTACATCAAACTCTTGAAAAAGGCCTATTTACGCCTATTTTTTCCACATCACCGGTACATCAGCATTAAGTAAGTAACTTTCGCAGGCGATTGGGTCTTTTATGAAAAGAATTTTTTATTTACTGCTCCTTTTATCCGGCAATGCTTTTTGCCAAAACACTATTGGGCTCCCGGAAATTACCACCTACACCAAGCAGGTGTATGGAGCCGGGGCGCAAAACAGGCAAATACGTCAGGATAGGAATGGTTTAATGTATTTTGCCAACAACGAAGGTTTGGTATCTTTTGATGGAAATTCCTGGAAAACTTACCCTCTTCCTAATAAAAGCATTATACGTTCTTTAGAGTTTGGCCCCGACAACCGACTTTATGTAGGCGGGCAAGATGAGCTTGGTTATTTTTTTGCCGATAAATTAGGAATGCTTTCTTTTCATTCGTTAAAAAACCTTATTCCAGAGGAGGATCGTTCGTTTACTGATGTTTGGGAAATATATTTTTACCAGGGAAAGGCCTTTTTTCAAACGAGTAATAAAATATTTGAGCTTGATAAAAACCAATGCACTGTATATAAAAGCACGCACTGGCGGTTTATTACATTATACAATAACGAACTTATTGCACAAGATTTTACAAACGGATTATTAAAATATGTTAACGGAGTTTGGACCCCTTTTCTAAAGGATGGAGCGCTGCCTAAAGATTGCTACGCCAGTTCGCTCATAAACATTGGGCGCGACAGCGCATTGTTAACTACGGTTAAACACGGCGTTTTTATTTATGCCAATAAGCAGCTTAAAAGGGTACAATCGCCGGCACTAAACTTTATTTCAGGTAAGTTTATTTCGGGAGCCGCCCTAGTAAATGATCAGCACATTGCCCTATCTACCAATCTCCAAGGATGTTTTATCATCGACAAAAAGGGTGCTTTAATTCAAAGTTTCGGCCGTAAAGAAGGTCTACAAAACAATAATATCCTGGATATTTATTTAGACCGCGATAAAAACATCTGGCTTGGGCTGGACAATGGTATTGATTTTATAGCCTACAACAACGCCATCAAACATATTTATCCCGATTTGCAAAACGAAGGATCGGGTTATGCCTCTATTATATATAACGATAAGCTTTACCTTGGAACTTCGAACGGATTATACAATTTGCCCATTACAAGCAATAGCCCCGCTGACCTAAGCTATGTAAAGGGCTTTTTTGAACCGGTGAAAAACACCAGCGGTCAGGTTTGGAACTTATCGGAAGTAAACGGACAACTTTTGCTGGGGCATAACGATGGCAGTTTTTTAATAAAAGAAAACAATGCCTCCGTTATTGATAATACATCTGGTTTTTGGGGATTTTTTCCGTTTTACAATGTACTACCTTCCTCGCTGATTGTTGCCGGAACATACCAGGGAATTAATTTTTATACCTACTCAGACGGAAAGGTTATTAACAAAAACAGAAATGCGCATTTTGAATCGGCGAGGTTTGTAGTAGTTGAAAACAATACTATTTGGATTGCACACCCCTACAAAGGAATTTTCCGGGTTACGATTAATGCTAAAGGAAATCCGGAGGTGAAACAGTTTACAAAAAAAGAAGGCTTAAACTCGGTAAACGGCAATTATGTTTTTAAAGTTGGGGGGCGTATTGTTTTAACCGGAGAAAGTGGCATTTACGAATACAATAGTGCAAAGGGCCTTTTTGAACCCTCGGGCTATTATAACGCACTTTTGGGCGGCAAACATATTAGATATTTAAAGGAAGATGGTGCCGGAAACGTTTGGTTCGTATTTGACAAAATAATTGGCGTAATTGATAAAGAGGCAAAAAAGCACAGAGTGCTTTACCTGCCCGAACTAACCAACAAGTTTGTCAGCGGGTTTGAACATGTTTACCCGGTAAACATCAACAACGTTTTTATTGGCGGCGAAAAAGGTTTTTACCACATTAATTACGCACTTTATAAAAAAAACAGCTACCAAATCCAGGTAAGAATAAACAACGTAACAGCAAACGGCCAAACCGACAGCGTTCTTTTTGGCGGCTATTTTAAAGAGGTAAACGGGCAACAATCACAGCAGGAACCGATAACAGTAAAACACTCTTTAAACTCTTTTCATTTTAATTTTTCCTCTCCTGTTTATGCTCAGCAGTCCACCATAACCTACAGCTTTTTTTTAAAAGGCTATGATGCCAAATGGTCGGATTATGCAAAAAGAACCGAAAAAGAGTATACTAACTTACCAGCAGGCCAGTACGTTTTTGAGGTAAAAGCAAAAAATAATTTGGAAACCGAATCGGCGATTAGCCAATTTGCGTTTAGGGTGCTTCCGCCCTGGTACCAAACCTTTCCGGCTTATGCCTTTTACCTGCTTTTGTTTGCCTTTTTAATTTATTTGCTAATCGGGTATCAAAAAAAGAAGTTTAAAAACCAACAGCATAAGTATGAAGAAGAGCAAAAAAGATTGCAATACCTGCACCATTTGGAAATAGAGAAAACGGAAAAAGAAATTGTAAAGCTTAAAAACGAAAAGCTTGAAGCAGAAATAGCGCATCAAAATACGGCTTTAGCTTCCAGCGCCATGCACCTGCTGCAAAAAGGCGAACTGTTAACTAATTTAAAAGAAGAATTAAAACGCCTGACGAAAGATGTGGAAGACGAAAAAACAGCGCACAACTTTAAAAAAATGATTAAGGTTTTAGGCGAAGACGACCGCATGGATAAAGACTGGGAGCATTTTGCGCATCATTTTGACAAAGTGCAAAGCGATTTTTTATCTGGCTTAAAAAAAATTTATCCAGCTTTAAGCCCAAACGAGTTAAAACTTTCAGCTTATTTGCGCATGAATCTTTCCTCTAAAGAAATAGCTCAACTAATGAATATTTCGGTACGAGGAGTGGAAATCAGCCGGTACCGGCTCAGAAAAAAACTACAAATACCGCCGAAAACCGATTTGTTTGACTTTTTAATCAGCCTGCAATTACCGGCTCCAAATGCTCAAGATTAACGGCAAAAAGGCTTCAAAAAGGGGTTAGTAATATTGGCTGATGAGCAAATACACAAGCGGGCCGGAAACTGCCACGTAAAACCACATGGGCCAGGCAAGCCTTGCCAGCTTACGATGAGCCGCGTTTTCGCCAATTAAGGCGCGGTACACGGCAAACAAAATATAAGGCAGCGATATTCCTGCAAGTAAAATGTGTGTCCCCAGCAAAATAAAATAAGCAATGCGCATGGGTCCGGCGGCCGCCTTTTCGGCTTCGCTTACAATTCCGTCTCCATTTACATCGCCATACAATGTAGAGCCTGCAAAAAGGTGGTGCAAAATATAACTTATTAAAAAGAATATAGAAAGCACCAGTGCCGTCAGCATCATTTTTTTATGCAGTTCATAATTGCCTCCTTTTGCAGCTCTTAGTCCTGCTACTAATAAAACTGCTACTATTGAGTTGATGGCTGCATTTACTTGCGCAAAAAAATGTTCGTTAAACGGCAGTTCCACATTCAGCGTAATCCTTTCTAAAAGGGTTACCAATATAAATATTACGATAGAAAAGCTAATAATTATAACACGTGCTTTTCTATCATTTTTTGTTATGCTCCAGGCCATTTTTTCTATCTTTTTTTAAAAAGAACATAAGAAGACCTACTCCAATTAGGGCCGCTAAACATACAATAGCAATTAACTCTAATTTACCTTCGAAAAATTTTTTTCGTTTTGGGTCTTTCTCCAGCGAAAGCAAAACAATATCGTTGGAAAGTTTTGCTACAGCGGTGGAATCCAGTCCGTGGTAATAGCCGCGGATGTTTCGGTTTCGATCTATAAGCACCATAAAATCGGTATGGAAAAAGCCTGTATCTATTCCTTTCCCATCTACCAATCCCAATTTCATGTGCTCAATAGAAAGGTCGTAAATTTCTTTTTTTGGCCCGGTAAGCAGCCACCAGTTATAGGGGTTTATTTGAAACCGGTCGGCCCAGGCTTTTAGTCGCTCTACGCTGTCGCGCTCCGGATCTACACTAAAAGAAAGAAAATGAATGAACTCCGCCTGTTCCAATCCGGCCCGGCTAGACCGGTTAATGCCGGTTTGCAGCTTTTTCATATTTGTGGTCATGCGGGGGCAAATGGTAGGGCAATTGGTAAAAAAGAAATCGGCCACTATTATTTTAGGTCCAATATCATCCCACCCCACTTTGTTACCTAACTGGTTTGTAAGGTTAAAATCGGGAAGGCGCTGCCAAATGGTATCTGAAACCTGCTTGCCGTTTACCGATTTTGTAACAACCGAATCGTAAATATAATGACGCGGCATTTGCACGGCATTATCGGTAAGATTTTTAAAAATGAAATACCCGGTCAGGGGCACCAATAAAGCAACGGAAATTCCTATAAAAGCATTTTTGTTCACTTGTAAAAATTAAGAAACCACCGCCGTACAGTAATGTTGGCGGTGGTTTATATATTGTTGAAGAAGTTTTATTTTAACTTGTGTGTTGCAGAGTCGGATTGGTGTAGGTTCTTATCCAGCGTGGTTTCTTTAAAATGGGTATCGTACCGGTTGCGTGAGGCCTTGTAAGAAGCACCATCCATTAAAAACGCAGCAATAAACCAAACAAACAGCAACAGCGGCACAATAACAGTCATTATCAGGTTCCGTATTTCATCGCCAAGGTGCATAAAAACCGACACAATGTAATAGGCTTTTGCAAGGGTTAGAATGCACACCACACCTTTAAACACCAATACTAAAAACTCACTTGGGTTTTCGCCTTTGTGTATGGTATAAATGGTTAAACCAATAATTAGCTCTACAACAGTAATAATTGAAAGGAGTATGGTTGTTTTTCGTACCCGCTTTTTAAATTCTTCATCGCTGTGTTGATGTTGTTGAAAGCTTATTTCCGGACTTAATGTTTGCTGTTCCATGTACATAAATTCTAAAAAATCAAAAAATAAAGTAAATACGGTTAAATAAGATAAAAGCATAAGAATACAAATACCCAAACCAAATCTACAAAGTGCCAATATAAACCTGCTTTTTCAATCATCAAATAATGCCCTTTGTTTTGAAATACATTTTTTTGAGTCATGATAAGCATAATGATGTTAATGAGCACGCCAGTAGAAACGTGGAAGCCATGAAAACCGGTAATGCCATAGAAAAACCCTCCAAAAAGGGGTGGTCCGGTTTCGCGTACATGCAGCTCGGCAACGTTAATCATGCCTTTCAACTGCTGGTCACTCATGGCGGCAAGTTGCTGCAGGTTGGTGTCGTGCTGCTGAAAATGCACCAGCTTTACCAAATTTTGGTGAGAGGTATTGTTTAACGCATCGGTAAAGGCAGCGCCCTGCACCGGCACTCCCCAGGGGTTTATGGCGGTTGTTTGTCCTACAAGGTCAAGTTGGCCGTTCAACAATACAGCGTGTTCGCCGGTAATTAAGTGGTGCCATTCCCAGGCCTGGCAAGCAAGAAATGCAAATCCGCCGATGATAGTCCAGATAAGCCATTTTATTACACCCTTCTTATCGTTTTTATGGCCGGCATGTACGGCAAGCACCATTGTTACAGAGCTAATGATTAAGATAAACGTCATTACACTTACAAAAGCAAGTGGAAGGTTTGCGTGGCCGGCTCCGGGCAAGGCGTTGAACACCAGGTTTGGATCGGGCCAGTAATTTTGCGAAAGGCGGATAGTGCCATAAGAAATAAGGAATGCGCCAAACGTAAACGCATCGCTTATTAAAAAATACCACATCATTACTTTACCGTACTCTACGTTAAACGGACTTCTTCCGCCCATCCACCATTGTTTGCCTTGTATTGCAGCAGTTTGTGCCATGTTCAATAATTTCTATTTATAAATTTCCAAACCTTTGAGGCTTTTTTAAACGTTTTTAAACCGGGCAAGAACAAACCCTTTATAAAGGGGTCTTTTCTTTGAAAGCAATCTTTCGATAACATTTTTATCCTATCACTATAAAAAAGATTAATAAATACAACCAAAGCGCATCTACAAAATGCCAGTAAGAAGCAGCAACATCTATTGGCGTGGGATTGTAGCTTTTTACTTTACTGAAAAATGCTTTTAAAAACATAATAATCAGTACTACTATGCCGCCAATAACGTGCAGGGCATGCAGCCCGGCAATAATGTATAAGAACTGCCCTGCGCTTGCTCCTTTAAAATGTACACCGCGTTCCCACATCCAGCTAAAGCCCAGCCATTGAAACACCACAAAGGCAATCCCTAATAAAAGGGTAGCTGCTACAAAAGTACGGTACTGCTGCATTGACCGCTGCTTAAAGGCACGCAGTGCTAATTGCACAGTAATACTGCTAATTAATATTGCCGCCGTTGAATACCAAAAATACACCGGCGTTTCTACATCCTCCCATCCGGCTTGGTTTCGCTTTACAATATAGGCACTTGTTAACCCTGCAAACATCATTAAAATGCTGGCAATAGCCACGTAGAGCGTAAATTTATGGGGGTGTATTCTTTGTCTTTGTTCTGACATACGGGGTGCCTCTAAAGGCGAGTTTTGAATGGTTCCAATGTTCATGTCTTTCACTTTTCTCTATTTCTCAAATAAAAAATAATTGCACCTTTTTTATCATGCCGAATGTTTGATTGCCGGCATTTGGGGGCAGCTTATCGCTTAACAAAGCCAGCAATACTACCGGCAAATGTATATAACTGCTAAACATCACTCTTCGGGCCGCTTTTACACTGTTTTCGTTGTACAGCCGAATGCACTGTGCCAGTAAAAACAAATTGGTAAGCGCTACAATTATTAAACTTACAGTGCCCGTTAATCCAATTAAGTAAGGCAGCGCACCAACAGGCAACAATGCCAGCGAATAAATTACGGTTTGCAAAGCTGTGAACTTTGTGGGTCCTTTATCGCTTGGCAATAACTTAAAACCGGCAGTAGTGTAATCATTATGTGCTACCCAGGCAATAGCCCAAAAATGAGGAAATTGCCATAAAAACTGTATTGCAAACAACACCCAACCCCCGGCCGATAATTCGTTGGCGCCAGCTGTCCACCCAATTAAGCAGGGCAAAGCACCCGGTAAAGCACCTACCAATACGGCAATTGCACTTACTTTTTTCAGCGGCGTATATACAAAAGCGTACAAAAAAAGACTAAAGGCAGCAAGCCCGGCACTAAGCCAGTTAAAGTAATAACCTAAAATGGCCACGCCGGCAATCCCGCACACCAGCGCAAACGTCCAACCTTCGTTAACTGACATTCTGCCTGCCGCAACAGGTCGTTTCGCTGTTCTCTTCATTAACGCGTCGGTATCCCGCTCAACCACCTGGTTAATGGCGTTGGCACTTCCAGTAACCAACATTCCACCCAAAAAAAGCAGTGCACTCATTAGCCATGGGTTAGAATACTTTTCGTTGATGGCTGGAACAAGTAAAAAACTTACAACGCTGGAAAAAACCACCATAATGGCTAAGGATGGTTTGATCAACTGCAGATAATCTTTTACTTTATTGCTGCGCTTACTGTTTGCCGCCTGTGCTGCGTCCTTCATTTCTATAGTTTAGCCGCTGAATTTGCAAAGGCTTTATTTCAAATAACTAAAACTTTGTTTATCGATTTTTGTCATTTAACTCTACACGTTCATTTTTGGTGTGGTAGTAAATCAACGTTTAGTGTTGCGACTCGTTTGGATTTACAGGCTCTGTTTGCGGTATAAATTCTCTTCCATCCTTAGAGTAATCATACGCCCAACGGTGCACTTCCGGAATTTCGCCTACCCAGTTTCCATGCCCTGGTTTTATAGGTGTTGTCCATTCCAGAGTAGTTGCATCCCATGGATTTAAGGTTCTTACTTTTCTTCCTTTAAATATGGAATAGAAAAAATTAAACACAAAAGCAAACTGGGCTACAAATACAACAATGGTGGAAATGGTAATAAATTTATTTAATTCATCGAACTGATTGAACGAAGACCAAAGCCTGAAATCTAGATAACGGCGCGGCACACCGGCCAAACCCTGGTAGTGCATGGGCCAAAATATAAAGTACGCACCAATTAGCGTAATCCAAAAATGAATGTATCCTAACGTATTGTTTAGATGACGGCCAAACATTTTTGGAAACCAATGGTACACTCCGCAAAACATTCCAAAAAAGGCTGCTACACCCATTACCAGGTGAAAATGCGCAATAATGAAATAGGTATCGTGAATATGAATGTCAATAGTGGAGTTTCCCATCCAAATACCGGTTAAACCACCAGAAATAAATATGCTCACAAAACCAATGGCAAACATCATTGCAGGTGTAAACCGTAGGTTTCCCCGCCAGATGGTTGTTATCCAGTTAAACACTTTTATGGCTGATGGAATGGCAATTAAAAGGGTAAGCAACACAAAGAAAGCTCCTAAAAAGGGATTCATACCACTTACAAACATGTGGTGCGCCCACACTAAAAGCGCAAGAATGGTAATGGCAAATAAAGACCCAACCATTGCCATATAGCCGAAAATTGGCTTTCGTGCATTAACACTCAGCACTTCCGAAACAATACCCATTGCAGGTAAAATAACAATGTACACTTCCGGGTGTCCTAAAAACCAAAATAAGTGTTGGTACAAAATGGCGCTCCCACCTTCATGCGGTAATACTTGCCCGTTTACTACAAGGTCGCTCAGGTAGAACGATGTTCCCAGGTTTCTATCAAATAGCAGGAGTATAAATCCGGAAAGTAAAACAGGAAAAGATAAGATACCGAGAATGGCGGTAAAGAACAGCGCCCAAATGGTTAGCGGCATGCGTGTCATACTCATGCCTTTGGTACGCATGTTTAAAATGGTAGAAACATAGTTTAAACCACCTAACAATGTGGACACTACAAACAAGGCGAGACTGATTAGCCACAGATCCATACCTAAAGCCGAGCCCATTGGATTAGCCGAAGCCAGGGCACTTAGTGGCGGATAGGCCGTCCATCCTCCACTTGCTGGACCGGTTTGAATGAATAGTGACGAAAGCATAATAACACTGGCAACAAAGAAAAACCAGTAGGAAAGCATATTCATAAACGGCGATGCCATATCGCGTGCGCCGATTTGAAGCGGAATTAAGAAGTTTGCAAATGTTCCGCTTAAGCCACCTGTTAAAACGAAAAATACCATGATTGTTCCGTGCATGGTAACCAAAGAGTAATAAAACTCGGGTTTAATTTGACCGCCTTGTGCCCAGTGGCCGAAGAATGTTTCCAAAACAGGAAAGGTAGAATCGGGGTAAGCTAACTGAAGGCGAAACAACACCGAAAAAAGGCCGCCGATTAAAGCCCAGGCAATACCAGAAATTAAAAATTGCTTGGCAATGGTTTTATGGTCCTGGCTAAAAATGTATTTGGTAATGAAGGTTTCTTTATGATGGTGGTGTCCATTACCGTTTTCATCATGTGTTACATGATGCCCGTCGTGGGTTACATGAACTTCTTGTTGAATATTGGTGTTTAAATTCTGCTCCATAGTATTTCTTTTTTGAGAAACTTCCGTTTCTTACTTCATTGATATTGTTGTTGCTGCAGCATCGGCACCGGTAGATGTAGAGTCAACAGCAGGCGTGGCTGGTTGGGCTGCTTCCTTAGCGGCCAGGTATTGAGGCTTTTTTGATTTGAGCCAAATATTAAATTCGGCTTGAGACTCTACAATTACAGTTCCTCTCATGCCAAAGTGGCCGGTTCCACACATCTGATCGCAGGAAATTTCGTAATTGAAATCGGGTCCATATTTCTCTCTCATTTGCCGCGTGGTAAACTTAGGCGTAAACCACATGGTTGTGGGTATGCCGGGTACAGCATCCATCTTCATTCTAAAATGCACCAATCCTACATCATGTATTACATCTTTAGCATTAATAATCAACTTTACGGGCTTATTTACCACAATGTGCATTTCGCCGGTGGTATAAACATCATCGTGGTTGGCAGGGTCAGTCCATATTTGCCCCAGTGGATTGCCCGTGGCTTCGTTAACTTCTTTAAAATATTTTTTACCCAACACTCCGTCTTTTCCGGGATATCTGAATTCCCAGTTAAACTGCTTTCCGGTTACTTCTACCACCATTGAGTTTTTAGGTGCTTCGCCGGTAATTTGAAACCAGTAATATAGCCCCAGACCTACAAGAACGGTTAAGGTAATAGCCGGAATAACGGTCCAGATAACTTCTAACTTATTGTTGTGCGGGTAATAATAAGCTTTGCGGTTTTCTTTTGCCTGGTATTTAAAAGCAAACCAAAACAGTGCAATTTGTGTGGCGAAGAATACAATACCGGTAATTACCAGCGTCCACACCATCATATTATCAATTCTCTCGCCGTGATCGGATGCAGCTTCTCCCAGAATTTTTCCGCCCAGCTTTTCGTGGCAAAACCAAACGCCAAATAAGCCAAGGATTAGAAAAGCAAGCAACATAAAAGCATTGATGCGATTACTCTCTTGCTTTGTTCTTTCATCGCCACGCAAAACCGATACGTATTCGCTTGCTTTTGCAATTTGAAAAATAACAATAAAGCCTAAAATCAACGATATAATTATCCAGGTGGTTGACATATCTAAAAACTATTTAAAAAATCCTCAATAAATCCCTACGCCCTCTAAAACAATTTGGTTGCTTTCTTGCAATCCGTTCAAACACATCTAAAAGCCTTCAAAAAGGGGCCTCCAATTAAAGGTTATGTATGATGTATAATGCTTTCTTTTAAAAATGGGTGGTTTACCGGCACCACAGATGCTTTTGTTAATGCTTTTGCAGTAACAAACATAATTAAGCCTACAAAACCTAGCCCAATTCCGAAATCGACTAACATAAACGGCACATGCTCTTTTGAGATACCGGGGAACACCATTTGGTAAAAATCCAACCAGTGACCGAATATAATCAGGACAGATACCATAGTAATGGTTCCATAGTTTCGTTTTGAACCCCTTTTCATTAAGATCAGCAGGGGCGCCAAAAAATTAATAATAAGGTTTAGTAAAAAAATTCCGCGGTAAACGCCTTGCATGCGCGGTTCGAAATAGGTAGTTTCCTCTGGTATGTTTGCGTACCAAATAAGCATAAACTGCGAATACCATAAATACGCCCAGAAAATAGAAAATGCAAATTGAAACTTACCTAAGTCATGTATGTGCTCGCGATTGGTAAATTTGAGGTAACCGTTGTTTTTTAAAAACACTACAAAAATAGTAATGAGTGCTATACCGGCAACAAACGAAGAGGCGAAAGTGTACCAGCTGTACATAGTGGAGTACCAGTGCGCATCTATACTCATTAACCAAAACCATGGAATAGATGACATTACGGTTAAACCAAAAACTGCCAGGTAAATGGCCGCCCAAACGGTGCTAGTCCAGGTGTATTTTTTTGCTTCTTCAACCGACAGCCGCTGATCGTCTATTTTACGTGAATGCTGGCGAACCTTCCATCCCAGAAACGACCAACCTGCGATTGTGATTAGGGTCCAAATAGTGTAAAACCCTTTGTTTAAAAAGCCTTTTTTAGCATTTAATACTTCATCCTGACGTACGTATTCGGCATCTGTCCAGTGGTAAATAACATGGTCGCCGCCAAAAACAATAGCCATTAAAATTAAAAACGTAATTACGCCAATTACCGGTACGCAGGCAGATACGGCTTCCGAAACCCTGCTAAAGCTGACCTGGAAACCGCCCCATGCAAGTGTAGTAGCACAAATAAAAAACATAGCGGCATTTACCACTAATAAAAAGTACACACTGTTTTGTAGTAACGATGCCCAAAAGCGCGCCCGATCGTGAATGGCTTCTTCGCTGGTGCCGCTTGTGGCGCCATGAGTAATGAATAATATGATAATAGATAGGATACCAACGGCCATCAGGGCCAGTGCAATGGTATTGTATCTTTTGGGTATACCGAACAATTCTTTAGTTGCCATTTTCTATTTCTTTTCTCGTAATTATTATTTTGCCCCTCCGGTGGAATCGGTTGCAGTGCCTGTTGTGGCTGCCGTATCTGAGCCGGCCGCCCCACCTTGATTGCTTCTTATATAATCAATAATCCACCATCTTTGCTCCGAAAACAACTGCGAGGCATAGCTACCCATTTGCCCTTTTCCGTAGGTTATTACATGGTACATTTGCCCGTCGGATAAAGCTTTTGCATAATCTCCGTTTAAAACCTGTGGCTTTGCCGGGTAGGGGCCTTCGCCGTCTTTCCAAAGCGGACCGTTTCCATCGAGTTTTGTTCCGTGACAAATAGCGCAGTTTACCTGGTATAGCCTTTCAGCTTCCTTTTTTTGAGCCGGGGTAACTGTCATACTTGCCAGCGGGCTGGTGTACGATTTAGATAACAAGTAACCGCTATCGCCCGAGGGGATTGCAAAAGAATATTTATCGCCACGAGCCATGGTGCCCGGCACCTGTGTACCATTATAATAAGCTCCGCGACCCTCCAGGTCATGTTCTTCGGGCAAGGCGTTGTATCCGTAAGTTTCGTAAGCGCGGCTATACGCCATATCCGGCATATACGTTTGTCCGGGATCGTTCCCCTGCCCTCCGCCACAGCTTATGAAAGCGGCTGTTATAGTAATAATTCCTGTTAGAACTAATAATTTCTTCATCATTATTTTGTTTAAGCCACTACCTCAGGCCTGTTTTCATATAACCTTTGCTCTTTATCGTACCGGCCTAACCACCAACCGGTTTCTTTTTGCTGCACGCTTACTTCCTGCCCACCAATACTCTCTAAAAAGGCTACTGCTTCCTGCTCGTTTGTTTTAGTGGTGCACTCAATTGCCATTGTAAAGGTATCGTCTGTAGAACGCAGGTTAAAGTGATCTTTTTTTACAAATGGTGCCAGTTGGCAAAGGTAGCAAAAGGTAAGTACCATGCCTACGGCAGAAAACAAAACCGTTAACTCAAAAATAATTGGAATCCAGGCTGGAAGTGCAAAAAAGGGCTTACCGCCAATATTCAACGGCCAGTCGGTAGTAAACGCCCAGGTAATAAACGAGAAAGCGGTAATAGTACCGGCTATGCCGTAAACAAAGCCTGCCGTATGAAGGCTCGTATCGCGTAAACCCATTGCTGTATCCAGCCCGTGTATAGGAAAAGGCGTAAATACATCATGGATTTTATAGCCTGCCTTGCGCACTGCTTTCACCGCCGGAAACAATACCTGCTCATCGTAAAAATTTCCAACTACAAATTTCTTAATCGCCATAGAAATGATTTCTAATTACTTAATTTAAATTCAAATGCCGTTTGCATATTCTCCGCCTAATGCGCCTGGGCATGTGCAAACTCTTCGGCAGTTTGCTTTTCCACTACATCCATTTGCTCTTTATAATTCTCACCGTTTTTCTTTAAAATGTGTTTAATTTCTGCAACGGCAATTACCGGGAAAAACTTGGCAAACAGAAAATAGCAGGTAAAGAAAAAGCCAATGGTTCCCACGAAAAAACCTACTTCCCAAATGGTTGGTGCATAATAAGTACTCCATGAAGAAGGCAGATAGTCGCGGTACAAAGACGTTACGATAATTACAAACCTCTCGAACCACATACCCACGTTTACTAAAATAGACATAAAGAAGGTAACCAAAAGATTTCTGCGCATTTTACGGAACCAGAATATTTGTGGAAAAAGCACGTTACAACTCATCATAATGTAATACGCCCAGCCATAAGGACTGAAAATGTTTGCCCTGTTTTCGAAAAACGCAAACTCTTCGTATTTAACATGTGAGTACCAGGCCATAAACAACTCGGTCAGGTAAGCAATACCTACTATAGATCCGGTAAGTATTATTACTTTGTTCATAACTTCTATATGTTCAATAGTAATATATTCTTCTAACGCCAATACTTTGCGGGTAACCAATAAAAGCGTTTGCACCATGGCAAAGCCCGAAAAAATGGCACCTGCAACAAAGTAAGGAGGAAAGATAGTGGTATGCCAGCCCGGTATTACAGAAGTTGCAAAGTCAAACGATACAATTGTGTGAACTGAAAGTACCAGCGGTGTGGCCAATCCGGCCAATACAAGCGATAAACTTTCATGGCGCTGCCAGTGTTTTGTGGAGCCGGTCCAGCCAAAGGAGGTGATGCCATAAAACATTTTCCGCCACTTTAATTTAGCTCTGTCTCTAAGCGTTGCCAAATCGGGCAATAAACCTGAGTACCAAAACAGCAACGAAACGGTAAAATAGGTTGAAATGGCAAATACGTCCCAAAGAAGCGGCGAATTAAAGTTAACCCAAAGAGGTCCGCGGGTATTTGGGTAAGGAAGTACAAAAAAAGCCATCCACACACGACCCATGTGCCAGATTGGAAACTGGCCAGCACACAATACCGCAAAAATCGTCATGGCTTCCGCAGCCCTGTTTACACCTGTTCGCCATCCCTGCCGGAACAGCAACAAAATCGCAGAGATCAGGGTTCCTGCATGACCAATACCTACCCACCATACAAAGTTGGTAATATCCCAGCCCCAGCCGATGGTTTTATTTAAGTTCCATTGGCCAGTACCATAAACCACCTCTCTGTACACCGAATAAACGCCAAACAGCAACAGCAGTACCGAGATGATAAAACCTACCCACCAGGCGGTTGTAGGCTTTGCTTCTACAGGTCTGCAAATGTCTTCGGTTACCTGGTGGTAATCTTTAGTGCCTTTTACCAGTGCTGGTCTTACCTGCGATTCGTATTTAAGTACTGCCATAAAAGAATTCTAAATTTCTGGTCTCTGATTTACAACTGTTGTAATTCGAAAAAATATGTAATCAACTTTTGTTCTTCCTTCAACTTTGTTGCGTCGCACTCTTGTACTGACGGTAATTCTATTCATCACTTATCACTCACTTCCTTAATGCGCTTGCCCGTTCTCCGGTGCCGGAGCATGGCTTCCGGGCACACCTTCATTGGTTCCCTGGGCTGCATGTTCTACGCCTTCGTGTTCCTTTTCAATAATCTCGTCTGTGTTTCTAACCTTAGCCAGGTAGCTAACATTAGGTAATGTGTGTATTTGTTCAATTACGTAATACATACGCTGCTCGTGTTGCGTACGCATTTCGGTAATATGACTACTGTTATCGTTTACATTACCAAAAACAATGGCATTTGTTGGGCAAGCCTGGGCACAAGCCGTATTTACATCTCCGTCTTTAAATGCCCTGTTTTCCAGCTTTGCTTTCAACTTTCCTTCCTGAAGGCGCTGCACGCAAAACGTACATTTTTCCATAACACCGCGGCTGCGTGTGGTAACATCGGGGTTTAGCACCATCCGGGTAAGGTCATCATTCATTTGGGCAACCACCGGATCAAGCGCTCCAACAGTACCAGCCGGTGCTCCGCCATTTCCAAAAGTGCCGGCGCCTGTATAATCTGCCCAGTTAAACCGGCGCACTTTATACGGACAGTTGTTAGCGCAATAACGCGTTCCAATACAGCGGTTGTAAGTCATCATGTTTAAACCTTCGCTGCTGTGCGGCGTAGCCGCTACAGGACAAACGTTTTCGCAAGGGGCATTATCGCAATGTTGGCAAAGCATGGGTTGAAATACTACTGCTTTCAAGTCGTCTGTATTCTGCTCATCGCTTACAAAGTAGCGGTCAATACGCAGCCAGTGCATATCATGATAACGAAGTACTTCGCTTTTACCAACCACCGGAACGTTATTCTCGGCATGGCATGCTACTACACAGGCGCCGCAACCAATACACGAGTTCATGTCAATAGACATTCCCCATTTTAATCCAGGCTGAACATGATCACCATATAGGGTAGCTTCTTTTCTATAATCTCCCGTTTTTGGAGCGTAATCTTTATGCAGCTCTTTACGCCAGTCCTTAATGTCGTTCGGGTACTTTTTAAAGGTGCCCATTGTTGTTTCTCTAACTACCTCAAAACGGTTCTCGTAGGAATTGTGAATTTGTGTTTGTGCCAGTTTGTGAGAACCGGTAGTTTTTTCGGAAATGACCGCATCATTGTAATAGTCAACAGAAGTGCCGTTAAATTTGGCGAAACCAAATACATTCTGACCAACGCCGTCCGAGGCTTTGCCGTAGGCGGCATTTCGGCCGTAGCCCACTGCCACTGCTATGGTATCGGCGTGCATACCCGGAATAACAAGGATAGGAAGAGAAACTTTTTTATTGTTTACGGTCACTTCAATAACCGGCTTATCCATGTAATATTCGTAGTCCTTGTCATTGAAGTCAATGCCTAACTCTGCTGCTTTTGCAGTAGAAATCATGGCATAGTTATCCCAGGTAGCTTTGGTAATAGGGTCCGGCAGTTCAAGCAGCCAGGGGTTACCCGATTGCTTTCCGCTTCCCATAGAAACATTTTGATACAGCACTATCTCGTTCTTGCTGCTTTTTCTTGGAGCTGACAAAGCGGTGATCGCACCACTAAGGCCGCCGCCATTAAATGCACCGCCAGAAAAACCAGCAGTGACGGGCGCTACGCCGGTTATTGCTGCAGCTGCTGTTTTCAAAGTATCTGTAATGGCAGTAGCTACAGTTGTGGTTCCCTTCGAAACTCCTCCGGGCTCAATAACACCGTCCTGAATAGCTGTTTCAAAACCTTGTTCGCCTCCTAACTTGCCTGTCCAATATTGACGGAACCAGGCATCGTATGGCGTATTGTTACCACTCCACTTTAGCAGCGAGGCTGCAAATGGACGTGTTTTAAAAAGTGGGTTAATGGTTGGCTGAATAAATGAAATGTGCCCTGGTACCGGCTCGGCATCCCCCCAACTTTCCAGAAAATGAGGCGAAGGAATAGCATATTCGCAGAGTACTGTTGTCTCATCCATTTTA
Organism: Chitinophagales bacterium; assembly: GCA_038243445.1. Taxonomy (GTDB): domain Bacteria; phylum Bacteroidota; class Bacteroidia; order Chitinophagales; family Chitinophagaceae; genus Flavisolibacter. Next base: position 21,568 of record JBBSRB010000036.1, read on the forward strand.
GGATTAAACGAGATAGAAAGCTTTACCTTTTTTAAACCATTGATGAAGGCTGCTGGATTATGATAATCGTAGGCAGGGTTGGCATCGTAAATCAATAATGCACCCACCTGACCGGCGTTCATGCTGTTTACCAGAGCCGCCATTTCGGTGTCTAACCCTTGCTTGGTAGTTAAAGGTGCACCCCAGTTAATGGTGGTTCCATAAGCGCCAATAGCACTATTAATGGCGTTTACAACTGTTTGTACATTGGGGTCGTTGGAGCCGCAAATAACTAAGCCTGCGCCACCTGCACCTTTTAAGTCGGCGGCTATTTTTTGAATACCGGCTTTCAGTTTTGGATCTGCTATGTTTACTGCCGGGGCATTGCCACCTACGGCGCTTAATAACGCCATTGCTACAACGCCTGTTTCTGAGGGGCGATGAACAAAACGCTCATCGGCATTGCTGCCGGTCATGCTTAAATAAGGCTCCAGCTGGTAATGTTTGCTCATTACCGGCGACGCTTCGTTTATTTTACGGCCGGTAACGTACTGGCGGCTATATTCTACTGGGCTTAACCAGGTGCCCAAAAAGTCGGCACCAAGACTAACAATTACTTTAGCCCTGTCAAAGCGGTACGACGGTATGGCTCTTTTCCCAAAATCCCTTTCGTTTGCCTGCAGCATTCCACTAACTGAAACGGCATCGTAAGGTATGTGCCGGCTGCCTGGATTGCGGCTTAAAAAATCAGCTATAATTTGCCTTGTAGAGGGAGAAACAATAGTACTGGTTAGTAACACAACCGGCAAACCACCTAACCCGGCCATGGCATTTGCAACCATGGTATCTAACTGCTCGTAAGTAGGAACTTCCTCAAACTTATTACCGATTTTGTGTTTTGGATGGGTGATGCGGTACATATCGTACAGGTCGAGCACAGAGGCCTGAACCCGTGGCGATGTGCCTCCGCCAGTAAGCGAGGAAAGTACATTTCCTTCTATTTTGATGGGGCGACCGTCGCGCACTTTGGCTACGATAGGCACCACCTCGCCATCTTGCACAAAAGTGGTGGCGAAATATTTTGCTATGCCGGGAACTACGTTTTCTGGCTTGTTTGCCAGGGGAATGGCTTTGCGCACCGGCACTTCGCAGGAAGCAGCAATGGTAGCCGCTGCCGTGCTAAAACCGAGGTACTTTAAAAAATCGCGACGTGGTGCTTTTGCATCCAGCCAGCCTTTTCCTTCGCTATCTTCAAAAGGCAAATCCAGATCTTCTTTGAATTCGTCGTTCTGCAGCTTTTGAAAACCTTCGTTGTCATTTAGCTCAGCGAAACTTTGCCAATATTTTTTGTTGCTCATATTAACCCCAACCCCTAACGGGGACTTTTGGTTTAGTGTGTAATGTTTATCAACTTCCTGCTGTACAAGTGTGCGACGCAACAGAAGGTTAGATTTGTTCTGTAGCTGGCTACACCTTTTTTATATGTCTTTAAATGCTATTTGCAAATTATAAAAGTTACTGCGCCCGAACTCTACGAAATCCTAATAAGTGCTTAATAGTGACATTTTTGACACTCTGTTCCACCAATATCGGCTACGGTTACACTATCCATTTTCCCACTTTTAATATCGTTATGAAACTTCTCGTAAATGCTATAAAACTTATTGCCGCTGCTGTCGTCATTGTTGTAAAAGTTTACCTTGGTTTCGCGGTGACAGTTAACACACCAGCCCATGCTCAGCTCTGCCTGCTGCCCTACCACATCCATTTCCTGAACATTGCCGTGGCAGGTTTGACAAGCTACTTTACCAGCATTTACGTGTTGGGCGTGGTTGAAATATACGTGGTCGGGCAGGTTGTGAATCTTTATCCATTCAATGGGATTTGCCTGCGACGCATCCCAGGGCTGACCCGGCGTATAGTTGGCAAACTTGTATAATTTTTCTATTTCAGCAGTGCCGTTAATTTCGTTTCCGGCCTCATCAAAAAGCTTTGGACCTTTTTCGTAGGTTGAAATGGATTTGTGGCAGTTCATACAAATATTAATAGAAGGGATAGCGGCATGCTTGCTTTCCCAGGCGCTGCCATGGCAGTAGAGGCAGTTAATCTGGTTAATACCTGCGTGTACTTTGTGCGAGTAATAAATAGGCTGCTCGGGCTGGTAACCTTGCTGCCTGCCTAAGTTAATTGCACCTTTACTTACATAGTAACCACCTACTATAAAAAAGACTA
>JBBSRB010000037.1:0-22232 GCA_038243445.1 Chitinophagales bacterium
AGGGGGTAGTATTTACCAAGAGACCAGCTATCTATAAAATTGTCGTAATACCTGCTTCCGGGATTGCCGCTTTGACCGCCGGGATAGATACCATAAGCTTGTGTAGCTGGCGTTAAATGAACCACCATACGCCAGCTTGGGCCGTGCGTGGATTTTATGGCATTAATAGTGTTTCCCCAACCTCCTGCATAAATGCCGGTGCGGCCAAACGGCAAAACGGCGCCACGTAACAAGTGAAGAATAGAAGGATTTTTATGTTTATACCAAACCAAATCATTTTCTTTTTCTTCTCTCTCTAAACCTTCGGAGGCTTTTATAAACGCAGTGGTAATTTGCTGTCCCAGTGTTTCGGTGTCGGCTGTACTTATGTCATCTATATAACGGAAAGCCGAATCCTTTAGCAAGGCTTCCAAAAGGGTCTGCTCATCGGGTCGTTCGCGCACATTTTCCAAAACAGCAAAGTCATCGCTCCAAACCTGTTGCTTTAAACTATCCATCCACGCCTGGTAAACAGTTGTTGCTTTGGACTCTGGAATGGCATAATAATCCCACTGCTGCACAAGATTTAAGTAACCTTTTTGCTTTTCGTTTAAATCATTAGTAGACAAATACCTTATAAAAAGGGGTACTGCAAGGGATGCGGTATTACTAAAATAATCCGTTTGCAGGCTCATCATATCCTGTGGTGTAATATTGTCCATTTCCTCTAAGCGCTTACTTATGGTAATGCCCCTGGCGCTTATGTAATTTCCGGGAATAAAGTATGGATAAGTAGAGTCTACCGGACGCTGGTTTGCACTTTGTATAAAGCCGCTTTTGGGGTTTACAATGGTTGGGTTTTCGGCTTGCGGTATAAAACCCTGCCACATATAATTGCTGTCTTCACCGGGCATAATATACAAACCTTGTCCATACCAGCGTGCCGGAAAGCGACCCTGTTGCGTAATGGCAATAGTACCTTCTTTAGATGCAAACAACATGTTTTGTCCGGGCGTGCTGTACACTTTAATGGCATCTAAATAATCGGCGTAAGTTTTTGCCCGGTTTAATTTCAGCCACATCAATCCCTCATTTGAAGGATCGTGCGCTGTCCAGCGAAGCGCAAGCGCTGTTTTCGAAGAATCGGGCGAAAAACTTTGATCGTACATAACCGGACCAAACACGGTATAGGCAACAGTATCAAAAAAAGATGCTTTGTTTTTAATCTTAATTTCTTCTATTCGCACATCAGCCTTTTTCCAGGCGCTGTCAAACCAATATTCGTTGCGGCTTTCATCTTTAAACAAAATGCTGTAATAATCTTTTACATCCCGCTGCGCATTGGTAAACCCAAAGACAATGTTTTCGTTAAACCCAATAATTATACTTGGCGAACCAGGAAACGTGGCGCCATAAGCGTTCATTGTGGGCGTGGTGATTTGCATTTCAAACCAAATAGAAGGCAAGGTCAATCCAAGATGCGGATCGTTTGCTAAAATGGGTGCGCCGCTTGCTGTTTTGCTTCCGGCAACCGCCCAGTTGTTACTGCCGTTACTTCGGTTGGGCTTTTGCGCTTCTTTTAGCCCAGTTTTCCGGCCCTTTCCAAAGTAAAGCGAGTCTGCCGAAAGCGGCTCCAGCGGCATAATTCCTGGCTTTGCAAACGCCGTACCTTTTGGTATAATGGGGTAAGAAGAATCTGAAACGGCGGGAAAAAACGCTTTCATTTGCGCGATATTAAAAACCGATTTTGCATTGGTAAAATCCAAATCATGATCGAACCCTGCCAAATCTTTACTCATTAACTTTAAAAAAAGGGCGCTTTTTAAATTAGACCAAGGTTCGGGGTTATAATCAAGCAGCTTGTACTCTACTGGCAGAGTGCTTTTTGTTACTGTATTGATGTAGGCATTTACGCCGGCAGTGTACGCATCGTTAACAGTGCGGGTTTCGGGGTTTGCCTCCATTTCTTTTGCGGCCACTTCGGCTGCGTAACCCATTCCTAATCTTCGTTGCTCGCGGTCTGCCTGCAGCAGTTGCGGATTGTTGCCCAGCATTTCGCTCAACCTTCCGGCGGCATAACGGGTTTGAAAATCCATCTGCCACAGCCTGAACTTTGCATGGATGTAACCCTGCACAAAATAGGCGTCCTCGTCGTGCTCGGCAAAGATGTGCGGCACCAGGCGCTCATCTAAATAAACTGAAACATTTCCCTGCAGGTTTTTAAATTGTAATTCGCCGCTATAATCTTCATCTTCAGGTTCGGCATTTTGCCAAAATCCTTGTTGCGGGCTAAGAAAGGAACCTAATGGCGGAACAGAACCCCATTTATTATTAAGTAAAAAAATTAGCGCACAGGTAACCAAGGCAGATAATAAAAACCAAAGAATACGCATAAGCAGAAAATGACCCGAAAGATAATAAAACTTTAAAGCGAAGTGAAAGATTGGCGCTTAAAGTTTTATCCTAATTAACAATGAAAAATTATTGCATATATAATCTGCACGTTCCGATACATTCAAGAACGTTTCAAAAAGGGTTAGTTGTTTTTTCCAATTAACATGGGTACAAACGAAAAGTTATCAAAAATTTCAGTCTTTAAATTTCCACCCTCTTCTTTGGTAATTCTTTTCATAACCTGCACTTTTCCTTCGCCCATGGGCAGCACCATTATGCCGCCAACTTTTAATTGTTGAACCAGTTTTTCGGGCACATGCGGTGCTGCGGCGGTTATTAAAACCCTGTCAAAAGGGGCATAGGTGGGCAGGCCTTCAAAACCATCTCCATAAAAAAATTTAATGTTCCGGTATTGCTTTAAATAAGAAAACAATTTGTTTGCTTCAAACAATTTTTTCTGACGCTCAATGGTAAAAAGCTGCACACTCAGCTCGGCTAAAACGCAGGCCTGATAAGCACTTCCGGTACCAATTTCCAAAACCTTACAAAAAGGCCTTACGTCCAGCAATTCGGTTTGGTAAGCAACGGTGTAAGGTTGCGAAATGGTTTGTTTTTCTATAATTGGGAAAGCCCTGTCTTCGTAAGCTAGTTCATCGAATGCAGAATCTAAAAAAAAATGACGCGGAATTTTAAGGATGGCTTCTAATACTTTTTCATCATTAATGCCCTTTTGCCGAACCACTTCCACAAGTTTTTTGCGCAGCCCTTTGTGCCGGTAAGTGTCCTCAAAATTCCTCATGTCGCAAAGATAACCTGCCCGGCTGCTCTTCTGCAACTTGTAAAAGAGGTATTTTTATGCAATGCTACAACAGCACATTTTTTTGGCGGCCGGATGGATACTTTTTTGCGTGTTGCATAGTGTGCTTGCTGCTATAAACATTAAAAAAAGGGTAGCTGAATTAAAGCCAAAATGGTTTCCCTATTATCGTGTTTTTTATACTGTATTTGCCTTTGCCACTTTCGGGGCTGTTGTGCTGTACGAATTATATCTGTCATCGCCACTCTTATTTTTAAGTGTTGGACTTGTTCGGCTCGCAGGTTGGATTATAACAATTGTGGGTGCAGGCATTATGTTTATTTGCGTTAGAAAATACTTTCTAAATTTAAGCGGATTAAAAAGCCTGATTGCAAATGAGGTGGTTGCCAACGAACTGCGTATCGATGGCATTCATCGTTTTGTGCGCCACCCGTTATACCTGGGAACGTTTATTTTTATCTGGGGCGCATGGATGGTTTTTCCTTATTTGTCGTTATTAATTTCAAACAGTATAATTACAGGTTATACTTTGTTAGGGATTATTTTAGAAGAGAAAAAGCTGGTACTTGAGTTTGGCGATGCATACAAAAAATACATGAAAGAAGTGCCGCGGCTTGTACCCTTTTCAAAACGTGTTCGCTAATAAACAGACCTTCATTTTTTGTTGAGAAGAACAGCCTCTCCTGAACCCGTGTAATGTTTGTCGCTCTTCGGTTGGAGAGATTAATAAAGAGAAAATCAAGCGCTTTGCCGTTAAATAAAAGTGGTTCAGCGAAATTGTGTTAAGTGTAATTAATAAAAACGTCTATTTGCAGAATTAAAACTGCGCTAAACCGTTCGACAAAAAATTGTTTAGTTGCAATATCAAAAAGTGCTCCCAACCAGGAGCACTTTTGTTTTTTAGAACGGCTTTTTAACAATACCCTTTTTCAAAGGTTTTAGAGGTTTAAATCGGCAGTAATGTTTGCTATTTTTTCATCCAATGTTGCTTTTACGAGTTCATATTCTTCTGCCGAAGCAAGCGGCGCATGTACGCTAAAATAAAATTTAATCTTAGGTTCGGTACCCGATGGACGAGCACTTATTTTGCTTCCATCTTCTAACAAAAACTGCAACACATTTGATTTTGGTAGTAGAATTATTTGCGTTTCGCCGCTTTCTATATCGGTAGCAAGCTGCTTTTGATAATCGAGCAACTCAACAACTTTACTGCCTGCTAACGTTTGCGGCGGAGATGTTCTAAAACCTTCCATCATTGCAGCAATTTGTTCCTGGCCGTTCATACCTTTTTTGGTGATGGAAACTAAATGCTCCTGGTAGCAACCGTATTGTACATATAAATCAAGTAACTTTTGATAAAGGCTTCGGCCTTTCGATTTTTCGTAAGCCGCCATCTCGCAAATAAGTGCAACAGCAGATATGGCGTCCTTATCACGAATTTGCGAACCAATCATTAATCCATAACTTTCTTCGCCACCTATAACATAATTTTCTTTTCCTTCTTTTTCTTTTATCAATTCCGCAATCCATTTGAAACCGGTTAGCACATTGTAATAAGTAATTTTGTTTTGTTTCGCTATTTCTTCAATCATGTCGGTGGTTACAATGGTTTTTACCACCATGTCGTTTGGTTGTGCAAGGCCTTTTTTCTTGCGGCTTTCAATTAAATAATTAAATGCCAGAACCGCTGTTTGGTTTCCATTTAAAAGAATCCATTTCCCTTCATTATTTTTTACGCCAATGCCTACCCTGTCCGCGTCCGGGTCGGTTCCCAATAATATATCGGCGTTCAGTTCTTCGGCTTTTTTCAGGCCAATGCTCATAGCTTCCTTTTCCTCGGGGTTTGGCGAAACAACCGTTGGAAAGTTGCCATCGGGCGTTGCCTGTTCTTCTACTATGGTAACGTTTTTAAACCCGAAAGCTTCCAGCACCTGTGGCACCAACGTAATACCTGTGCCGTGTATTGGCGTGTACACTATTTTTAAATCTTCTTCTTGCTTAATTACTTCCGGGTAAACGCTGAGGCTTTTTACCATGTTTATATAAGCTTCATCCACTTCTTTTCCTATCAGCGTAATATTCTCTTCCCCGCCACTCCATTTTACTTCGTCGATGCTGCTTATTTTTTGTACTTCGGCAATTACGTTTTTGTCGTGTGGTGGCACTAATTGTCCTCCATCGGTCCAATAAGCTTTATATCCATTGTACTCTTTTGGGTTGTGAGAAGCCGTGCAAACCACGCCTCCTTTGCACTTAAAATGGCGGATGGCAAACGAAAGTTCAGGAGTAGGCCGAAGGCTTTCGAACAAGTACACTTTAATGCCGTTAGCACCAAAAACATGGGCTACAGTTTCGGCAAAAAAGCGGCTGTTGTTTCTACAATCGTGCGCAATAGCAACACAAATTTCTTCGCCCGGAAAACTGGTAATCAGGTAATTGGCATAGCCTTGCGTAGCCATACCAACCGTGTATTTGTTCATGCGGTTGGTGCCCACACCCATAATGCCCCGCAGACCGCCGGTTCCAAATTCCAGATCACGGTAAAAAGCCTCCGCTAATTCATCGCCGCCTTTTTGTTGCAGTTCGCGAACTTCTTTTTTTGTTTCTTCATCAAAGGCACCGGTTAACCAGCTGGTTCCTTTTGCTTCTATTGTTGCATCCATATTGTATGGTTTGTGGTTTTATATACTTGAAAGATATTAATTAAACTTGGTGCGAATTTAAAGCCGTATGTACATTTGAAATGTGAAGTGTGCCCTTTTCTACATTTTTCTTTTTAGTTCATTAACTGCATTTTGTCAGAATGTAGCCGATACAATTGCTAAGGATACCCTTTTTGAAGGTGTTATACCGGTTACAAACACGTTTGTTGATACACCGGGACAAACATCATTTTTAAAAAAGAACAGAGTAAAATTGATTGCCGGCATACACGTGGGCGCTTATACGGGCACGTTGTTTTTGTTAAGCGAAGCCTGGTACAAAAACCAGGAAAGAACCCCTTTTCATACGTTTAACGATACCAAAGAATGGCTGCAGGTAGATAAAGCAGGACATGCATGGACGGCATACAACATTGCAAAATATTCGAACAATTTGTGGTTGTGGGCCGGTGTACCAACTAAAAAAGCAGTGTGGTTTGGCGGCATTAGCAGTATTGGTTACCAAACAATTTTAGAATATTTAGACGGACATTCGGAAAAGTGGGGCTGGAGTTGGGCGGATATGGGCGCAAATGTTTTTGGTTCATCTTTATATGTAGCGCAACAATTAAAATGGAAAGATCAACGAATTCAACTTAAGTTTTCTTCTCACAGAATTAATTATAATGATGATTTAGAAAGGCGTGCAAATGATTTGTTTGGGAGATCCGTTCAAGAACGAATATTGAAAGATTATAATGGACAATCCTATTGGCTAAGCGCTAATGTAGGCTCGTTTCTACCAAAGGTAACTGTACCGGCCTGGTTGAACATAGCCGTGGGCTATGGCGCAAAAGGGGTTTGGGGCGGGTTTGAAAATAAAGGATACAACAAGGATGGATCCCTGATATTTGACCGAACAGATATCAAGCGACAAAGGCAATGGTATCTTTCGCCGGATGTAGATTTTACAAAAATCCACACCAACAAAAAGGGCGTGAAAACGGTTTTTTCGTTGTTAAATATGATTAAGTTTCCTGCTCCTTCACTCGAACTTTCCGGTGGAAAACTCAAAGGGCATGTAGTTTTTTTTTAAAAGACTAAGAACGCACACGTGAAGTCTGTGATGCTTAATGCAGCCACGCTCCTGTTATCTCGTCGCCTTCCACTTCCACAGAAATATGTTCCTGCAAAGTAGTTGCAACAGAAAGCCCTACATAATCGGGCTGCACAGCAAACAACTTATGGCTTCTTTCTACCAGCACCAGCGTTTGTGCCTTTTTAAGTTCCACATCTAAAAAGGGTTTTAGCGCATACAGCAATGTTTTGCCCGTGTTGGATACATCGTCCACTACAATTAAAACTTTTTCCTGAAAGTTTTGTTGCGGCACAACAGCCGCATTCAACGGCGCCCGCTTGTTTAAGTGAATGGTGACAGATGAAATGGGAATGGAAATGATTTGCTTTAATTCGGCAACCAGTTTTTCCGCTACCACTGTTCCGTTGCCTACAATTCCTGCCACTATTATAGAAGTTTCTTCCGCATTATTTTCAGCTATTTGAAAAGCCATTCGCCGGATTGCCCTCTTAATAGTTTGTGCCGATAAGATGCAATTCTTTGCCCCAATATCTGTTTGCATGAAATCTGTTTTCTTGGTTTAATTTAGCAAATCTAATTTCTGTTCATGCAACTGATTCAACAAATTTTATTTATTCTTTTAGTGACCGTCGCCGTTTGGATTTTTTCAAAAAAGGCCAGGTTCATCAGCCGCAATATTTCGCTGGGGCAAAAAGAGGACTTGAAAGACAATGCAGCTGCCCGCTGGCGCAACATGGCACTTATGGCGCTTGGTCAAAAACGCATGTTTGATAAGCCTTTTGTTGGCCTTTTGCACCTTGCAGTATATGCCGGTTTCATCATTATCAACATCGAAATTCTGGAAATAGTATTAGACGGTATTTTTGGAACGCACCGCCTTTTTGCACCCTTCCTTGGCGGCGGCTATAGCTTTATTATCAACTTTTTTGAAATACTGGCGTTTTTGGTGTTAGCCTCCTGCGTTGTTTTTTTACTACGCAGAAGCATAACAAAAGTTCACCGTTTAACAATGACCGAATTAAACGGCTGGCCAAAAAGCGACGCTAATTACATATTGATCTTCGAAATTGTGTTAATGAGTTTGTTTTTACTAATGAACGCATCTGATAAAGCGTTACAAATAAAAAACTACGGGCATTACGGCGAAGTGCAAACAGCGTCTTTCTGGGTTTCAGGCTTCATTACACCCTTTTTGGCAGGTTTTGATACAAATACTTTGGTGGCTATCGAAAGAACGGCCTGGTGGCTGCATATTGCGGGTATTTTTGTGTTTTTAAACTACCTGCCTTATTCTAAACATCTGCACATTTTGCTTGCTTTTCCAAACACCTATTTCGTTCGTTTAAAACCGCAGGGTAAAATGGTAAACATGCCTGAAATACAACAGGAGGTTTTATATGCAATGGACCCCAGCGTAGTGCCTGCAGAAGGAGGTGAACATAAAAAGTTTGGTGCAAAGGATGTAACCGACCTAAGCTGGAAAAGTTTGTTAGATGCTTATACCTGTACGGAGTGTGGCCGATGTACAGAAGCTTGCCCGGCAAGCCAAACAGGTAAAAAATTGTCGCCACGAAAAATAATGATGGATACCCGCGACCGCCTGGAGGTTGTAGGAACCAGTTTAGATGCAAACAAAACAGCCATTGACGACGGCAAAACCCTTTTGCATGATTATATAACTACCGAAGAATTGTGGGCTTGTACCTCATGTCAGGCCTGTGTGCAGGTTTGCCCTGTGTTAATAGATCCGCTGCATATTATTAATAGTTTACGGCGCTATTTAGCATTGGAAGAAAGTAACCAACCACAGGAGTGGAATGGCATGTACAGCAATATTGAAAACAATTTTGCTCCATGGAAATTTAGTCCCGACGACCGCGGAAACTGGGCGCAGGAGTTAAATGAAAAATCCGCACAATAAGCTTTTTACATGCGTTTAACTGTTCTGTTTCTTTCTTTGGTATTAATTGCAGCATGCAGCAACAATCCAAAATTAGCAGACAAAAACAACAATCAAAATACTGTTGAAAATGGCACTGCCAAAACCAGACCTGAAGAAAAGGGCGCAAATATTTTAAACGTAAGCGGCTGTTACTGGAAGATTAGCAATCATGATACAATTGGCCTTCATCTAAATCAAACAGGAGATTCAATAAATGGACGGCTTACCTTTGATAATTACCAGATGGATGGAAGCAGCGGACTGGCAAGCGGAACTGTGGAAGGAAACATCATTAAGCTTTGGTACCGGTTTTCTGCCGAAGGAATGAACAGCGTAACCGAAATTTATTTTAAAAAAGAAGGAAGCAATTTGCTGCGCGGCAGCGCTCAATACAGGGCAAGTGGCGATAGTAGCTTTTACGAAAATAAGGCTAACATAACGTACAACCTTGAGGACCCTTTTTTAATGGTTTTGTGCGATAGTTTTCCAATAAAATTCAAGCTGAAAAAAAGGTTTAAAAAAGGGGGTAGTAAAGTTTGATGTTAATCTGGCGTAGGTTCCCGGTTAATGTCATCCACCTGTTCTTCAAAGTTTTTAGTTTCTTCTTCGGGGTGTTCAATGCGGTGCTCCACATCTTTTTTCATCATCATTTTATACAATTGTATTACAGCAGTTAGCGCAAAAATGCCACCAATTATCCAGTTTAAAAGGTTTTGGTTCATCCCTAATTTATGTGCTATAAACTGACCGCCAAATATAAAAACACAATTACCGCCAATAGTGCCCAGGGCAATGCCACCAATATAACTGTTGTAATGACTGTTTTGAGGAAGCAGAATTTTTTTGGTAAACAACACAGTGCTCCAGCCAAACCAAAAAGGTATTTGCACCGGGTTTAGCGCACACATAATTAGGCCTAATAAAAACGGGTGCAACGTGCTGCTTAAAAAAATGTTTTCGTTTACCGAAGGGTGCGTAGCTGCGTAAAATGAAGAAGCTGCAAGAGCCAAAACAATGGCCAGCGTAACCCACTCTAAAATGCGTAAAAGCTTTTGTTGTTTGCGCACCCAATCCATTGCCACCAGCGATAGGCGCACATATACAATTTCCGAAATCAGCGAACCAAGCGCAAACAACGAAGCTTGCCCGATGCCGTCGCTGATGGAAATGTTCATTACAACTACGTTTAGCGTGCCTAATGGCAACGAGCCTAAAAACGAAATAAACATTCCAGTAAAAAAAATACGTCCAAGCTTCGACATGTGCTTTATTAAAAAGAGCAGGAAATTATAGTTTTGTACTCCTGGTTTATTTCTTTCTTCTTATTCTCAGCGTTGCGTTTTTATTTAACGTGCTGGACATGCGCACTTCGTAGCGCTTTACACCATCATATACCAGCATTAAGGCCGTATTTGGCGGTATGCTTCCCAGGTTATCGGCAAACATTGTAAGCTCGTTGTATTCTTTAGCTGAATCTAACTGAATATGCAAACGAATGGCACTGGCGCTTAGTTTTTGCGAAGAAGCGAGCAGCTTATCATTGTAAAAAATAGAAATTGAATCGCCATCCACTTCGCCGTTGTCGTAAAAATCAATCACCAGCGAGTCTGCATCTACTGTTATTTCATCTGTTATTTCATTTTCCCGCTGCTTGTATTCGTTTGCTACAACGTAGTTGATTACCGGCTGCTGCAATACGGTGGCAGTTACCAGTGTGTCGGTTGCCGAAGGCGTCCAAACCTGGTAGGTTTCTTTAAAAAGCCGAAGCGCTTTTAAGACAGAATCCTGGTTGCCGGCAGACTTATTTAGTTGCAAGCTGAAACTAATTTCAGGACACGTGTTTTTATAATCGGGTTTGCTTACAAAACTTCCATTTAAGGTAGAGCCAGCAATTGCCGAACGCAATTGGGCCTGAAGATCCATACTGCAATCTACTTCCATGCGCGAGTTAGAACCGAAAAAAGTAACCGGGATATCTTTTAACTGAAGCTGCCTTGTTTGCGAACTGTAATAACCCGAAGTTTTAAAACTCCGGAACGTGTTTTTAAAATAGTAATTAATCACCCCCTGAACCTGTGTTCCATTTTGGCTTAATATCAGTTCTACTAAATAATTGTTAGCGGCAGCAGACCCTGCATTTGCCGTTCCGTACCAGTAGCCCGCCGCATTTTGGCCAAAAACAGGCGTACTTATAAACAGTATACAAGCCAAAAAGAATCTAATCATATATAAAATGTAAAAAATTAAAAATAAACATTATACAAAACGCTTCATCTCGCGGTCGGTATCACGCTCTTTAATGCTCTGTCGCTTGTCGTGCAGCTTTTTGCCTTTTCCCAACCCAATTTCAAGCTTTATTAAATTCTTGTCGTTCATAAAAAGGCGAAGCGGAACAATGGTATAACCTTTTTCTTTTTTCAACCGGTTTGTCCACTTTTTAATTTCCCGTTTGTTTAGCAATAACTTCCTATCGCGCAGCGGATCGTGGTTATTGGACGTCCCGTGAGAATATTCGGCGATGTGCATTGACTTTAGCCAAAGCTCGCCATCATTAAATAAGCAATAACTGTCGTTAAAACTTGCCTTTCCTTCACGTAATGATTTTACTTCTGTACCTGTCAGCATAATGCCTGCAGTATATTTATCGTCAATGTAATATTCAAAATAAACTGACCGATTTTTTATCTCCATTTCTTTGGCAAATAAGATGATTTTAAAATAGCCCGCACACTCATTTTTCTTTCCGGCCAACAAAAAGTAGTAAGCAAAAACAGCTTAGTTTTTAAATAACGTAAGCACCGTTGTTAAGCGTTCTTTTAATTCTTTTCGGGCAATAATAAAGTCTAAAAAGCCATGCTCCAGCACAAACTCGCTGCGTTGAAAACCTTCAGGCAAATCTCTTTTAATGGTTTCTTTAATTACGCGTGGGCCGGCAAAGCCAATAAGGGCGCCGGGTTCCGCAATGTTTAAATCTCCCAGCATGCCAAAAGACGCCGAAATGCCACCAAATGTCGGATCGGTTAACAGCGAAATAAAAGGCAGTTTGGCATCAGACAATTGCGATAGTTTGCCACTTGTTTTGGCAAGCTGCATCAACGAAAAAGCACTTTCCATCATGCGGGCCCCGCCGCTTTTGCTAATTACCAAAAAAGGCATCCGATGCGCGATGCAGTAATCTACCGCCCGGCTGAATTTTTCGCCCATTACACTGCCCAGCGATCCGCCAATAAATTCAAAATCCATACAGGCAATTACCAAATCGTGTTCACCTAATTTACCAACGGCTACCCGCATGGAATCGTGTAAACTTGTTTTCGACCAAATTTCTTCGAGCCGCTTTCCATAAGGTTTTAAATCTGTAAAGCCCAATTGGTCTTTCGAACGGATATTGTCGAACAACTCGGTCATTTCATTGTTATCGAATAACAGTCCGAAATATTCGGTGCTTCCAATGCGGTGGTGGTAATTACATTCCGGACAAACAAATAGATTTTCGCGCAAATCACTAACGGTGCTTATATAATTACAGTCAGGGCATTTTGTCCACAAGCCTTCCGGCGCTTCTTTCCGTTCGGAAGATGGCGTTGTAATACCTTTTTTTATGCGGCGGAACCAACCCGTTTTTGTTTCTTCGGTTTTGCCTTCTTCGCCGGCAAGGTTTGCATCAAAGTCTTCTATTTGTTTCGACATCAGTACCTGTTTCTTTACCCGCAAATATAGCAATTAAGGGTGTGCGGTTTGTGGATGACTGTTTATTGTAAATCTGTGTAATTATTAATCATTGCAACCGGGTCTTCAGCCGGTTAAGAGGAAGCTAAGTTTTAAAACAATGCCTTAATGATGTTGATTTTTTTATTAGGTTGCAGGCAGCAGTGCTACTTTGAATCTTTTCTTGCGTCGCACTCTTCATCGTTCCGTAGTTCTATGCAGCATTTGTAAACAGCCCCAAAACCCATTCACATATAAAGGTCGATTTTGTTGGCACAAAGCTTGTACAATTAATCTTACATTGTTTAGCTGTTTTTGAATAAGAGAGCTCAACTTCTTTTCGATTACCATTAGTTTACTAAAAGTAATTGAAGAACCACCCGCTTCGGCGGGTTTTTTGTTTTGTTTTTGAATTTAAATAGGCTTTTCTTTCCCAGTTTCGAAACAAACTTGTTTTCCCTGAAAATTATCTTTTCTACAAAACCTTTTACAAAGTGGCACGACTTTTCAACAAAAGCAATCCTGTTTTAATATCCATTGTGCCCCTTTAATAGATGTTTTTTTTGCGATAGTAAGTTTATCATTAAAAACACAAAATAGTTTTTCACCATTAAATTTTGTTTCTTTTGTTAATGCTAAAAAAAGTGAGTCTTTTTTTATTAATCATTTTATATGTTGGTGCAGGTGTCAATCATTTTATCCATGCCCCGTTTTATGCATCCATAATGCCGCCGTACATTCCGGCGCACGATACATTGGTGGCGCTCTCCGGCGTTGCTGAAGTGGTTTTGGGCTTACTTCTTATTCCAGCCAAAACCCGCAGATTTGCGGCCATTTCCATTGCGCTGATGCTGGTTGTTTTTATACCAGTGCATATTTTTATGCTTCAGCAATCGTACACAGTAGCTAACTACCGCACATCTGTTGTTGCCGCGTGGATACGATTATTGGTGCAGCCCTTTTTAATTCTGTGGGTTTTATGGCACGCAAAAAAGAGACTTACCTTTAATTAAAACCTTAAAAAAAGCCCCGCGGGGCTTATAATTCTCTGTGTTCGTTATCGTTTTTCACTGTCTTCCTGTCGCTTTTCATTTCTTTGCGGTTGTGTGTTATATCATCGCCTTTGTTGCTTTGTTCCAGGTTTTCGCGGCTGTCTAAATTGTCTTTGTTTTGGTTTTGCTGCGGCTGATTCACTTTTGGATTGTTTTGCCCAATATTATTATTTCCTGTGTTTTGCATGATTGTATGTTTTAGATTGGAGAAAGTAAAAGAATTATGCCACATTAACTACCGAAAAATTTTGCGGCTGCTCTTTACCGGAATGGAATCCGGCTTGAACAGTTCCAATTGCGGACCTTAAAAAAGGACTTCACCTGCAAATAAAATAGTTTTTCTATACCCCTTTTCCGTATGTTTTTTGCCCAGCAATGGTTTACTGATATGTACGAATAAGTGCTCTGAAAAAACTCAAATTCAAGAACATCAGCATAAGGGTTGCCAAGCCATTGCACCTAACCTCAAAAAACCTGGCTATATAGTAAACCGCCGATGCAAGTGCTGAATGAAGGCATCCACTGTACAAGCGAGCGTGGCAAGGGACGATGATAGTAGCAATGGAGCTAAGTACAAAAAAAAAGGCCTCCTTCTGGAGACCCTTTTTGATATGTTTTTGAAAGAAGGCTTAGGCGATGGTGATGCTTTCATCGAGATACACATCCTGAATTGCATTGAGCATTTTAACGCCATCTGCAAACGGGCGCTGAAACGCTTTACGTCCCAATATTAAACCCATACCGCCGGCACGTTTGTTTACAACCGCGGTTGTAACGGCTTCTACAAGATCAGTTTCTCCCATGCTTTCGCCACCGCTGTTAATTAAACCTACTCGACCGTTGTAACAGTTTAGCAGTTGGTAACGGGTTAAATCAATTGGGTGATCGGTGGTTAATTTCTCGTACACAAGTTTGTTTGTTTTGCCGTGTTTTGTAGCGTTGTAACCGCCGTTGTTAGTTGGAAGTTTTTGTTTGATAATATCGGCCTGAAGCGTTACGCCAAGGTGGTTTGCCTGCCCGGTTAAATCGGCTGACGTATGATAATCTACGCCATCTACTTTAAACGAATTATTGCGTGTGTAGCACCATAAAATGGTGGGCATTCCTAATTCGTGTGCATATTGAAAAGCTTCGGCTACTTCTTTTAATTGGCGGGCGCTTTCGGCAGATCCCCAATAAATAGTGGCACCAACGGCTACAGCGCCCATGTCCCACGCAGCTTTTATAGAACCAAACATTGTTTGATCGAATTTGTTGGGCATGCTCAAAAACTCGTTGTGATTAATTTTTACAATAAATGGAATTTTATGTGCATACTTACGGCTCATAATTCCCAGCACTCCAAACGTAGAAGCCACGGCATTGCAGCCGCCTTCCATAGCCAGCTTAATTATATTTTCGGGATCGAAAAAAATAGGATTAGGCGCAAATGCCGATCCGCCGCTGTGTTCAATGCCCTGATCTACCGGAAAAATGCTGCAATAGCCTGTGCCGCCCAGCCTACCATTATTAAGTAAGATTTGCAGGTTGCGCAATACCTGGTTTCCACGATTGCTGTTTATCCAAATGTCATCTACATGCGTTGGTGAGGGCACATGAATGGTTGATTTGTCGATAGTTGTGCAGCTATGCTGCAAAAGATATTCGGCTTTGTTACCTAAAAGTTCAGCAATGTTATTTGCCATAAAGTAATTTTTTTTGAAGTGGCCCAAAGATAACCGCAATAGAGCAATGGGCAAAATGAGCATCACTCTACTATCTTTCCTAAGTTTTTTTGTATGCGGGAAAGATGCGGGCTCAGCGAATAGCGCAAAGTTTGCTTTACAATATCGCCCATGGTTTTGCACTTTAAAAAAGACTTGTGTTGAAAATGGTCGGCAAGCTCTTGTTTTAACTGAATCTTTTTATCTTCTGTTGAAACAGTGTCGTGCGTCATAATGTTGAGCAGGTCTATAATGCGGTATCGTTCCACCGCCGTTCTCAGCGCCATCAGCGCCCGTTCTTCGGCCTGGTATTGAGCCATGCTTTCTGCATTTAAATGCTTCAGCGAAAGTTCTACCAAAGGGCGGTTTTCTTTAAAAAATTGAGGCCTGTAAAGACTTTGACGCCCTTCGTACGACTGCTGGTCGAAATCTATGGCCCGAATACGGTACTGGTAATCCTCAATATCGGGAGTAATATTAACTACAAAATTATAGCTGCGCATATCGCCCAAAAGACGAATAAAACACCGCTCATTAAATTTTACAAACTCTTTAGCAAGACGTATTAAATTGGTTTGCGGCAAGTTCATGTGGCTTTTAATAAATACATCGCCGGGGAGTCCTGGAATATGTTCTTCTACCAACGTGCCGTTGCCGGTTAAAAAAGTTAGCCGGTTGGGCGAAAGGATATGTTCTAGCTCAAGCCCGTAAATGCGCGAAGCATCTTCGGTTTTTACATAATAATGGTCGTAGTTATCGTTAAAACGGTTTACAATTCGAATGCGAAAGGGATTAGAATTTCCAAACGTGCAATAGTCAATGCGGGCCACGTCGAGGTGTTTACTGAATGTATAGTCGCCATCGGTTTTCAGCATTGCGTAAGTCTTAATCAGACTTTCGCGCAGGTACTCCCAGTCGCGCATGTCGTAAAGCGCTTTTTCCCAAAGTGTATCGTTGCCTTCCTTGTCTTTTAGCGGTACCGAATACGAAATATTTTGAAGATCGTTATAAGAAACAGGCAGCGCAATTTCGCGGCCGTGCGTTTTTAAATAGGCTCTCAATTCTTTGTTAACCGGGAAAAAAGGTTTTTTTCGCGATGGCTGACCCGCTTCTGTTTGCTCCATATTGGGCCAAAATTAATCAACCGCCATTTGTTGCAGCATTTCAAAATAAAGGGGCGCCTGTAGCAGCCGGCTGCCATACCAGCTAAAGAGTTCGCCATCCACCAATAAAATTTTAACGCCAGGCAACTGGAGGCTTAATTCATCGGCGTGTTTTTGTGCAAAAGGATAAGGTTCTGATGATAAAAGAACAAACTCGCAATTGGACGCCTTCAGATCATCAACCGTTACCTGCGGATACCGATTTTGGTGTGCAAAAACATTCTCAAAAGGGGCCTCGTGCATCATAGTATGTATAAACGTATCGCCACCTACTGTCATGTATGGATCTTTCCAGATTAGATACGCAGCCTTTTTCTTTTCAATTGGTACCTGAGCCCGGTACTGGCTAAACAACAGTTTTATGTTTGAAACAAGTTGTTGCGCAGCGCCTTCTTTTCCTGTTAAGCTACCTATGTCAACGATCATTTTATACGCTTCGCTTAACGTGTTTACGTCCGATATCCACACCGGAAAAAAAGTTGCGAGTTCTTCAATCTGTTCTTTGGTATTTTCTTCTTTGTTAGCAATGATCAAATTGGGTTTTAAACCAACTATTTTTTTTATGTTCAGGTTTTTTGTACCGCCAATTCGTTCTTTTTTTTGAAACCACTCTGTTGGATGAACGCAAAATTTAGTGATACCAATTACTTCATCGCTTAAACCAAAGTAGTGCAACAACTCGGTTTGAGAAGGCACAAGAGATACAATGCGCTTTGGAGGAAAAGAGACTTCAATGGTTCTGTTCAACTGGTCTGTAAATAAAGCCATAAAAGATTATAAAAATGGTGTTTAACTGCCTGCCTGTTCCGCTTTGTCCTCCAGAAAGGCAGTGGCTTTTGCCGCTTTCAACCCGCTTAATGTAACGTTTAATTCAAAACCCAAAAGTATCACCAGGGCGTTTACATATATAAGCGACATTATAATAAACACGGCGCTTATAGATCCATATATCTTGTTGTAATTAGCAAAGCTGTTCACCCAAAAACTTACCAAAACGGTAGCCAAAATCATTAGGCTGGTAGCTAAAACAGACCCCGGCGTAAAAAACGGCCATTTTATTGTTAGGGCCGGCGCATTGCGGTAAATAAATGATACACTGAAAAACAAGAGCAAAATAATGAAAATCCACCGGGAGTTTTGTATTAAAGAAATCAGCCACTGCTGTTCTATTCCCAACCATTTTAAAACTGCTGTCTGCGCAATTAATAATAAAACACAAATAAATACAAGTAAAAAGAGTGTTAGCGATAAAAGCAGCGCCACAGCCCGTTTTTTTAAAGATTTTCTTTTTTTGAAACCAGGATAATCTTTATCAAATGAACGCATAATGCCCATCATTGCGTTAGAACTGAAAAATACAGCCAACAAAAGACCGAAAGACAACAATTCGTTTCGTGGCTGATTTAAGAAATCGGATAGAAAACCAATGATAACAGAATTGTTTTTTTGGCCGGGAACAATATCGCGAATAAGTGAAAACATTTCTGCAATAAACCGGTTAGATATTGGCAGATAAGGAATAAGCGTAAATATAAAAATCAGGGTTGGCGGAATAGCCATAAAAATGTTGAACGAAATGGCGGCGGCTCTTTCAAACAAACTGCCTTTGCGCAATTTTTGAATAAAGGGTTTCCACACCTCGTAAACCGTAAAGTTGGCAAAGCCGGGTACGTAAATTCGTTTGCTTTGATGAATGACTTCGCGCACCGGAGCCGAGGTTACTACCCTTTTTTGCAAGTTTTGGCGTATTGGCATTATCCTTTATTTTTTCTGATGGATTCTTGCCTGTTAAGCGCTTGCTGGTAAGCTTTTGCTTTTTGTAAATGCTCGGCATAAGTAGCGCTAAATTCGTGTGTGCCATCAAACTTTGGACTTGCAACAAAGTAAATAAAGTTTGTTTCCGGTGCGTTTAAAACAGCATCAATTGTTTTTTTTTGGGGTGTGCAAATTGGGCCAGGCGGCAAGCCTTTGTTTTGATAGGTATTATATGGCGATTCGAAAGAAAGATGTTTGTGATAAATGCGTTTTAATCCAAAATCATTTAGTGCAAACTTCACCGTTGGATCGGCTTGCAGCGGCATACCCTTTGACAAACGATTTAAGTACACCGATGCTATCTGACCTTTTTCGGCCGCTGCATTTGTTTCTTCATCTACAATTGAAGCTACGATACTTGCCTGCAGCGGCGTTAGGCCTTTTTCTACCCCTTTTTGAAGCCTTTCCGGGGTCCAAAACTTTTTCGATTCATCGGCGAGTTTCTTAAATACTTTTTGCGGTGTGGTGTTCCATAAAAACGTGTAGGTATCGGGCAACACCAAAGCCATGGCGGTTTGCGGCTCCACGCCAAAGTTGTTTAACGAATCCTGATTGTTTAAAAAAAGGCTCATCGCAGCGGAATCAAATTCAAACTTAGCGCCTGCAGCTCTTGCAAAATCGGCTTTTGTACGCCATTTTGTAATAACCAGGTTTACAGGCGTTTGCTGCCCGTTTCGCAACATGCGTACAATGCTTAACAGACTTGCTCCTTTTTTTATCTCGTACTTTCCCGGGCGGATGTTTTTCCAATAGTTCAGGCGCCCGGCAAGCATGTTAAAAGCCGCTGTATTGGTAATAATTTTATGCTTTTGCAGTGAATCTAAAACACCCAATTTTGTTGCTCCGTTTGACGGTATGTAAAGGGTTTCTTTAGTGCCCGAAAAACGGGTGCCTGGACCTACAAAAATCCATGCGCCTATACCAATTGCAACAAGTACTACCACGGTGGCAATCAACAATAATTTTTTCATAGCTATAAGTAAAGTAAATAAAAAAACCCCGACGAAAGGGTCAGGGCGTTATAAATACTGTTAAAGGTTTATTTTCTGGTAGAGTCGGTTTGGGCCGGAGTGCCTGCGGGAAAAGGAGTTGCATTATTGTTTGCCGGCAAACCAGTTCCTACGGGAACGCCCACTTTCTCCAGGTTATCCTGCACTTGCTCGCCACCGCCAATAAAAAAGGTAGAGGTAATGCATAAAACGGCAATCAGTCCGGCAAAAATCCAGGTGCCTTTTTCCAGCACATTGTTGGTTTGTTTTACACCCATAAACTGGTTGCTAAAACCGGCTATATCGCCGGTAAGACCGCCGCCTTTAGGATTTTGAACCAATACAACAAGGCATAAAATAACCGCAGCAAGAATAATTAAAATAATAAATAAAATGGTCATATTAGAAAGATTGCGTTAGCTGGTGAATTTTGGCTGCAAAATAAGCGCTTTTCGAAGGATTTTGCAAACTTAGTTTTCGATATACTTCTGCCGCTTTCTCGTTGTTTCCCTGCGCTATCCAAACTTCTGCCATGGATTCGGTAACAACATCGGCATCCTGCACCGAATGCTCTGCCAGGTTTTCTACCCTTTGCTCTACTGAAGGAGTTACGTTGGTGCCCCTTTCAGCGGCAGGTAGCTTTTTCATTACTTTCAACCAATCGGTAAAGCTTTTTACCTGTTTGTCCAGCTTGTTTTGCACCTGGTCTGCCGCTGCCTTAATACCCTGCGATGCAAAATAGTCAACGGTATGATAAGGTTCGAAAGTTATTCCACTACCCTGTGGCTCTTCTTCTTTTTCCTCTTCTTTCAAAAATAAAAGTTCTGCTAAAGGTGGCGCTGCTTCCTTTTCCTGCACTAATGCACTTTCTGATTTTGGCTGCGCTGCTTCAACTAGTTTGTCTTCAATTACATCTTCCTTTTCCTCTTCGATAATTGTTTCTGCAGTGGCTTTTTCCTCGTAAAGGGTTTCCGAATCTTCAAAAATAAAATCTGGCTGCGGATGAATAAATTGTTCAAATGTCAATGGATCGGGGTAGTATAAAATAGCCTTTTGGTACTGTTTATTATACTCCGGCGAGCCTTTGGAAAGAGCCGATAATTGTAGGAAATGTGCCGGTGCAAAATAGGGGTATTGGCTTGTAATATGGTTTACGTCATCTTCTTCCAATTCTGAAACATCTTTATTAAAAAGACTTTGAGCTATTATTTGAAACCGATCATCCATACCACAATTTAACCAATGTTACCAATTAGAAAAAAGCCGGTTAAAAATATCGTCCGATAAACTGCTGATCATTTCTGAAAGCAGCTCTGCTTCGGCTGTTTGCTGCGATTTTTGTGCACTAAATTCAAAGGCCCTGCTCACATCAAATTCTTTTGGCGGCTCGTTAGATAACGTATTGCGCACTACAATATGCACGCCTACTGTTAGCCGGTTACTAACCGATTGTTTGTCGGATATACCCGAAGTAGTAACGCTGTATTCCCTTATTTCGCCGCTGATATCAAGGTGTGCATCGTCGTTGGTAGTTTGTCGTAATCTTGTTTGATTATTTATTTTACGGCGAACGCCTTCTGTAAGGCTGGGGCTTAATTGCGGGTTTACGTACGATGCCCGGTTTTCTATAAAATTCAGTCGGTAAGATCGTACCGTGTCGGGTATCGAAACATCGCGAAAGCTATATACACCGCAGCTTGCGTTAAATATAGCAGTAACAAAAAGCATTACCGTAAAAATGAAAAAACCTAACTTTTTTAAACCCATTTTTTATATTGGTGATATTATTTATGGCAAACCTAATTATGAATTTACCAGGAATTTAGTGACACTTACCTTTCATCTAAAAACCCTTTCTGCTTACCCTTTTTGAAACCTTTTAAAAAGATTCTGTGTTTTTCGATAACCCTTTTTCAAATGTTTTCTAGAGAATAAAGAGATTCAAAAAAGGGTGCTCCTTTTTTCTAACTTTCATTGCTGGCTTACTTTACATTGTGTTCAACAATCTTCAACCAACTCCAGCTGCCACTTATTCATCAATGCTATAATCTTTTAATTTACGGTACAGAGTTCGTTCGCTAATACCCAGGTCGGAAGCCGCATCTTTTCTTTTTCCTTTATGCTTCTTTAAAGCTTTTATAATCAGTTCTTTTTCTTTATCCATAATATTCAGGCTTTCTTCCACTTCTATATGTTCCTGAATATCGTTGTGCATAATAACTGGTTTTGATGCGGGTGCGTTGTGTTGCACCATCCTCGGCGGTGGCGCATCGGTTGCTGCATGCAGTTCTTTTATATCTTCTAAAAACGATGGGTTTTGTGTAGCTACAGACGGGTTTTGAAGCACTTCTACAAACAATCTTTTTAACTCGGTAACATCGCGTTTCATATCAAAAAAAAGCTTGTATAAAATTTCGCGTTCGTTAGCAAACTCATGACCATTTTTTCCCTGCGCCAGCACCGGAAGCCTGTTGCCAGTATTCTCGGGCAAAAACCGTTGCAGCTCTGTGTCTGATACTTGCTTTTCGGTTGCCAGAACAGAAATCTGCTCGGCCATATTTTTTAACTCGCGAATATTTCCCGGCCACGAATAATGCACTAATCTTTCCCTTGCTTCGTCTTCTAACTGAACCGGCGTAGTTTTATATCGTTCAGCAAAATCAACCACAAATTTTCTAAAAAGCAACGGAATATCTTCTTTTCTGTCGCGAAGCGCGGGCACCCGAATAGGCACTGTGTTCAGGCGATAATAAAGATCTTCACGAAATTTATTTTGTTCTACTCTTTGAAGCAAATCGCGGTTGGTGGCGGTAATTACCCGCACATCGGTTTTTTGCACCTTTGATGATCCTACCCGGATGAATTCGCCCGATTCTAAAACCCTGAGCAAACGGGCTTGTGTGCCCAGCGGCATTTCGCCAATCTCATC
>JBBSRB010000038.1:0-22170 GCA_038243445.1 Chitinophagales bacterium
ATAAAAAAGGCGATTATGTGTATGCCGGAGACGAAGGCGATGCCGCAGCTTTTAATTACATAAATGCCCGCGCGGGCAGAAGTCCGGGGTTTTCGTTAACCTACGGCATTAAAGTAGGAATGCTGTTGAAGTAAGCCTTTATTTATGTTAACCGGCAGCGGTTTTTCAAGCCAACTTTACTTGCGTCGCACTATTGTACAGTTGTACAAAAAGCATCTTCAGCCTTCATATTTCAATACTCAACAAGAAGTACAAAAAACAAAACATACAAAAAAGGCCTCTCCTTTTACAGGAAGGCCTTTTTTGTATGTTTATTAGCGGTAATCATCCTCTTCATCCTCTTCATCATCTAGTGAAGTAGAAGTTTGCATGTTTAACATACTTCCCATCAAATCTTTAAACTCCACAGATGTTTCCATTACTTTTTTAGAAATCAACGAGTACGATGACAAGCCGTGAAGCACAAATTCCATCCATAATGCGGTTTCTTCTTCCGATGCATTTTTAAAGGTTTTTTTCACCAGGCTGTGCAAGCCATCTACGCTGTAAAGCAGGTTTATTCTGTCTCTGTCTAACGTTCCAAAAAACAAATTAATGTGGTTGCCTTTATCAAACCAGGCTGTTATAGACTTATATGGATTTTCGATTGCTTCGGGCTTTTCGCCTTTGCGGGGCGCCCGTTTTTTCATCGTTTCCGGATTGGGAAAATACTGCATAAACTGAGTACGAATAGCTTTGTCCAACAGGTTCATAGCTACCTGGTACGGACCTTCCTGTTCGCCTTCATACACCAGTTCTATTTTGCCGGTAATAGATGGAATAATGCCAATAAGATCGGACATCCACACCTGCGTTTTCTTTTCGCCGTTTACAAGTGCGCGACGCTCGGCAGCGCTTACTGCATTTTCAAAAGCCGAAATGGTAAGGCGCGCACTTACGCCACTTTTTTTATCTACAAACTCCGAAGCACGAGCCTCAAAAGCTACTTGTTCTATAAGCCTTTTTATTAGGTTGTTTACGGTTATTACGTTTTTTTGAGCTTCTTCAATGTCGGCTTCCTGCTCGGTAATAGCTAACGCATTTTCTAAAGATTTTGGGTAGTGCGTTAATATCTGGCTTTGAATTCTATCTTTTAAAGGAGTTACAATTGATCCGCGGTTGGTGTAATCTTCGGGGTTGGCCGTAAATACAAACAGTATATCAAGCGGCAATCGTAATTTAAAACCACGTATCTGCACATCGCCTTCTTCCAATATATTAAATAGGGCTACCTGTATGCGCGCCTGTAAATCGGGCAATTCGTTTATTACAAAAATGCTACGGTTGCTTTTTGGAATAATACCATAATGTATTACCCGTTCATCGGCAAAACTTAGCCGCAGGTTTGCCGCTTTTATTGGATCTATATCGCCAATTAAATCGGCTACGCTTACATCGGGCGTTGCCAATTTTTCGCCATAGCGCTGGCTTCGGTGCATCCA
This sequence comes from Chitinophagales bacterium, assembly GCA_038243445.1. Lineage (GTDB taxonomy): Bacteria > Bacteroidota > Bacteroidia > Chitinophagales > Chitinophagaceae > Flavisolibacter. The sequence goes on from JBBSRB010000038.1 coordinate 1,482, forward strand.
TTCTATTGGTGTGTCGTCGCCTTTATCTTTGATCAAATCTTTGCTGTAGGAAGAGATTGGCTTTAACGGATCGTCGTTAATTTCGGAGCCCAAAACTACCGGAATGTACTCGTCGAGCAACTCCGTCATTTGCCGCGCCATGCGGGTTTTTGCCTGTCCGCGTAAACCTAAAAAAAGTATATTGTGTTTGCTTAAAAGCGCTCTTTCCACGTCTGGTATCACGGTTTCTTCGTAACCAATAATGCCTGTAAACGTTTGATCTTTACGTTGCAACTTTTTTATCAGGTTGGCCCGAAGTTCTTCTTTAATGCTTTTTGGTTTATAGCCCGATTCTTTTAATTCGCCAATTGTGTTTATGTGTTTTATATCCATTTTTTTGTTTGTCTGAACCTGGATTTTACAAGATTTTAAGATTTTGAGGAAAAGAGTTTCTGTAAGTTTTTTCCCTTTTTAATGCTGTAATAAAAATTCTATTTATGCATCAAGTTTTTATTCCTGTGAATCCAATAAACCTTCAAAAGTTTCGGCTCAGGTAAATTTTTTATTTTGTAAACGTTTGAATTGAAGTGACATCGAACCGAAGTTAATGAGTAAACCAACCCGCATGTTATAAGCTTCTAAATAATTTTTTGCCTGGGCAAGGTGTACGTTTTCTAATTGAATAATTGCCTTTATCTCAACCATAATTTTACTTTCAACAAAGAAGTCTACTCTTCGTTCACCAATTTGTTTTCCCTTGTAATAAACAGGCATTGTAAATTCCCTGGCAAACTTTAATTCTGCATCGTGCATTTCGATTTCTAATGCTCGTTGATAGATAACTTCCTGAAAACCATTGCCCAGTGCAGCATGAACTTTCATTGCGGCTCCAATTATCTTTTCCGTAATTTCTTTATAAACGAGCTCTGACATATATAATGACTAGCTAATCTAACAAATCCTTCCAAATCCAGGTTCAGACATTTTCATGATTCAGAAATTAATACACCGTTTTCCGTTTGCCGCTTTCAAAATCTTTAAACAAGAAAGCACCTAATTTATCCAACGATGCAAAAAACGCCTTGCCATTATTGGTTTCCGTAAATTCCTGCACAAAGCGTTGCAGGTAAGGATCGGTAGCAATCATAAACGTGGTTATGGGTATTTTTAGCTTTTTACATTGAGCCGCCAAATTCATGCACCGGCTGGTTACTTTTCTATCTAACCCAAAACTGTTTTTATAATACCGGCTGCCAATTTTTAAACAAGTTGGCTTTCCATCGGTAATCATAAAAATTTGTTTGTTCGGGTTTTTTCTTCTGCGCAAAATATCCATTGCCAACTCTAAGCCAGCCACAGTGTTTGTGTGATACGGCCCTACTTGCAAATAAGGCAGATCCTTAATTTCCACCGGCCAGGCATCGTTTCCAAACACCACAATGTCCAGTGTATCTTTTGGGTATTTTGTGGTAATTAGTTCACTTAAAGCCATAGCTACTTTTTTGGCCGGTGTAATCCGGTCTTCACCATACAAAATCATCGAGTGCGAAATGTCAATCATTAAAACGGTAGAAGTTTGTGCTTTGAAATCAGTTTCCCTGATCGTCAGGTCGTCTTCACCTATTCTAAAATCATCTACGCCGTGGTTAATTTGAGCATTGCGAATAGATTCCGTAAAATCAATTTGCTCCAGCATATCGCCAAACCTAAATGGGCGGCTGTCCGGACTTATTTCATCGCCTTGCCCTGGCTTAAAGGTTTGATGATTACCGCTTTTTGTTTTTTTGAGTTTACCAAATATTTCCTCCAGACTTTTTTTTCGAATGCCTTGTTCGGTTTTAGGAGTAATTTTTATTTCGCCGCTTTGGTTATCGTCTGTAATAAACCCTTTCTTTTTCAGGTCTTCAATAAAGTCACCCATGCCGTATTCATCGTCTGTGAGCTCGTATTTTTTGTCAAGCTCGTTTAGCCACCTCATCGCTTCGCTCGCATCGCCGCTGGTGTACGTAAGCAATTGCATAAACAAGTCCAGCAGTTGTTCAAATTTTGGTTTGCCTTCTTTATCAGGATCAAATCCCGAAAATTGAAATCCAATCATAGTATGCTTTCTGCTGCAAAAATGATGCTGTAAACGGCAGATGGCAGTTTTCAATAAGGAGGTTCATCAAAGAAAGTTCTATTTTTGAAAGCTGCCGTAAGTTGGCCAAATGAAAGGCAGGAGGATACCCTTTTTTAAACCTTTTTAATTGAGCTTGAACCTTGTACATTCCAACCTGTTTTCGTAAATTATAAATTGCAAGTACCCATTTTTGAAAGGTTTAAGATAAAAAAGAAGGAAAGTAGAAAAAGCCATTGGTGCCTAAAATGATTATTGTTAAAAGAGTAGAAAAAGAATAATGACCGACGAAACGACAGATAAAAAAGCAACAACCGAAAAACGCGAGGCTGGTTTCCAAAACCGCATTACACAATTGTTCAACATTCATTATCCTATAATTCAGGCCGGAATGATTTGGGCAAGCGGATGGAAATTAGCCAGCGCGGTAAGCAATGCCGGCTGCCTTGGTACTATTGGCGCCGGAAGTATGTACCCCGATGTGTTTCGAGCGCATATACAAAAGTGCAAGGCGGCTACTACTAAACCGTTTGCGGTAAATGTTCCGCTGCTTTACCCCGACCTTGATAAACACATTAAAATTATTATTGAGGAAGGAGTGAAGATTGTATTTACTTCAGCGGGCAATCCAAAAACATGGACAACACATTTAAAACAACAAGGCATTACCGTAGTGCATGTAATCAGCAGCAGCAAATTTGCACTGAAGGCAGAAGACGCCGGCTGCGATGCAGTAGTAGCGGAAGGCTTTGAAGCCGGCGGACATAACGGCCGCGAAGAAACAACTACGCTGGTGTTAGTGCCGGCCGTAACAGGCGCCGTTTCTATTCCGGTGATTGCGGCAGGAGGAGTTGCAACAGGGCGACAAATGTTTGCAGCAATGGTGCTGGGTGCCGAAGGCGTTCAGGTAGGAAGCCGTTTTGTTGCCAGCGAAGAAGCCTCTTCTCATGCAGCTTTTAAGGCTGCTGTTGTGGCCGCCCGGGAAGGCGATACGCAGCTTGCGTTAAAAAAACTAACGCCCGTGCGATTGTTGAAAAATGCTTTTTATAATTCTGTTACCGAGGCAGAGCAACGCGGTGCCGGCGAAGAAGAGTTGCAACAAATTTTGGGTCGCGCCAGGGCTAAACAAGGCATGTACGAAGGTAACCTGGAAGAAGGCGAACTTGAAATAGGGCAGGTAAGCGCACTTGTAAACGAAATATTACCCGCAGAAACCATAGTTAAAAATATGTGGCAGGAATTTTTAGAAACAGCAAAGAATCCACAAAAAAACATAATTTTACCTCGATAGAGTTATTGCTATTCCGACTTAACTATACCATCATGAAATTTTCACTGCTTCTGCTTACCTGTTTTGTCTTTTTTGCTCAAAACCGCGCGAATGCATCTGAGCTTCCTTTAGGAAATAATGGTAAGAAAAGCGATATTGCCGGTGGCGTTTATCATAGCGAAACCAAAAAGCCAATCAACAGCGTATCCGTAACTGCCTACTCCATTACTAAAAAAGAAAAAACAGTAACTTCTGATGCAAATGGAAGTTTTTCGTTTGATGATTTAAAACCGGGCACGTACAAGTTTGTTTTTGAAAAAGCAGGTTTTAAGAAAGTCACGAAAGAAAAAACAATTGCCCGCGCCGATGAAGGCAGCGCCTTAAATGTTTTAATGGAAGAACATCCGGAGTTTGATTTTACCCCTGGTCCTGCTCACTTTTTCGATATTGAAGATTAATCTTTTATTTAAATCCTCTTTTATTTTTGGAGATTTACTCTTTAATATGTGCACTCTTGCAACAAGCTTTTTCTCAGCTGAATGTTTTTCTTGGGTTTAAACTGCAATCTGCGGTACCCTTTTTTAAACCTTTTTACCTCCTTTTTTAATAAATAGAAGTTGAATGATAAACCGTTAATATGGTTGTACTTTAGCTTACCCTTTTTTAGATGTTTTGCCGATAAATTCATTTCTAAGGAAGACTTTTAATTTTCTTCTATCCGGTTATTTTACATTTTTGTAGAGGCGGTCCCAAGTATAAAAAAAGCTCCACGAAATCTGCAGATTCGTAGAGCTTTTAAAGAGTTTACACCCCTTTTCTACGGGTTTTTATCGCCCAATCCATTTAATCATTTGTTTCCAGGAAGGCTTTTTACCGTACGATAAAATACCAGTGCGATAAATTTTTGCACTGAGCCAGGTAGTTGCCAAAAACCCGCCAATCAGCAGTACCATTGACAATCCTAATTGCCAGTACGGCACTGTATCCGGCACACCAAAAGGAATGCGCGCCATCATTACAATAGGCGAGAATAGTGGAATAATGCTGGCCCAGGTCGCAAGCGAACTTCCCGGATCATTAATGGCATTCATCATTATAAAAATGGCTAATATAATTGGCAGTGTAATAGGAAAGCTAAGGCTTTGCGCATCTTGCGAATCTTCGTTTACAGCGCTGCCAACGGCGGCAAAAAGCGAAGCATAAAAAAGATAACCGCCTATAAAGTAAAATAAAAAACTACCGATGATTAGCGGCCAGTTAACACTTGAAAGTGTGTTTTGGGCCGTAGCTAAAGTTCTGATGGCATCTGCTCCCTGGTCCGCCGAACCAGGAACACCTTGCTGCGACTGCTGCACTTGCAATAAAACATCGGGCGGAATTAAAGATGTAGCCACAGCGCTTAACACAATAATTAAAATAATCCAAATTAAAAACTGCGTTAACCCCACCGCTCCAATGCCAATAATTTTTCCCAACATTAGTTGAAACGGTTTTACAGAAGAAACAATTACTTCGGCAATTCGGCTTGTTTTTTCTTCCATTACTCCGCGCATAACCATTACGCCGTATATGAATAAAGTAATATAAATTAAAAACGCAGTTACATAGCCAATAGCAGAAGCAATGTCTAAATTACTTTCTTTCATGTTTCCATCTTCGCCCCGTTTTGTAGTGCTGATAGATATGGTTTCCGCCCTGTTTTTGATAGAGTCAATCCGCTTTGGATCGACCTTTAATTCCTGGCTGATAAGATTGTTTTCCAGCGCACGGTTTATGTCCGACCGGATACGGTCATCGGCAAAACGGCTGATGCTTTTTTCCGTAATAATTTTAAAATTTGGCGTTTGGTTTATGCCGGTGTTTGGCGCAAGTAAAATAGCCGAATATCCTTTTGCCACAAAGTTGCCCGTATCTACACCCGAAGCAAAATCGTACGCAACGGATTTACTGCTTTCTATATTAGATTTTAAGATGCCGTTGCTGTCTACAACAGCTATCTTTTCTTTAGTGATGTTTTTTACGGTAATCAAAACTATTGCTGCTATAACGCCTGCAAATAAAACAGGGGTAAGCAGTGTGGACAGAATGAATGTTTTTTTGCGAACGCGGCTAAAATACTCGCGTTTCACAATGATCCAGGTTTTGTTCATTGAAAAAAATTAAGCTGTTACGTTTTGAAATTGACGGGCGGCGGGCGTATCTTCTACTAACTGTATAAAAATATCGTGCAGTGTAGGCAACATTTCGTTAAACGAAACAATGGCTGCACCTTGCTGCAGGTAATAAGCCAAAACATCGGTGGGCAAGTGGTTTTCGTTAATGCGAACAGTTAGCGAGTCGTCGTTATTTTGCTCTACCACCTCAAATGCATTACTGTTGCCGGCAGTGGGAAGCCCGTTAAACCCAATGCGGAAAAGGTTTTTTTTGAAGCGTTGTTTTACGCCTTTTACCGTACCATCTAATATTTTTTTGCCTTTATTCACCAACAAAATCTGGTCGCAAATTTCTTCTACCTGCTCCATTCGGTGCGTACTAAAAATAACCGTTGAGCCCCTTTTTGCCAGGTTAAATATTTCGTCTTTAATTACATTGCTGTTTACCGGGTCAAGACCGCTAAAAGGCTCATCGAGTATAATTAATTTAGGCTGGTGTAAAACAGTTGTTACAAATTGCAGCTTTTGCGACATTCCTTTGGAAAGATCTTCTACCTTTTTGTTCCACCAGCTTTCCATTTCCAGCTTTTCAAACCATTCTTTAATAAGCACCAGGGCCCGTTCTTTTGGCACTCCTTTCAACTGCGCCAAATAAAGTGCCTGCTCGCCAATTTTCATTTTTTTGTACAAGCCTCGTTCTTCCGGCATATAACCAATATGCTCAATATCTTTTTGCTGGTTAAAAGGCTTACCATCAAAAAGTATCTGCCCTTCATCGGCGTTAAATATGCCCGTAATCATGCGCAGGAGCGTGGTTTTTCCGGCGCCGTTTGGCCCTAAAAGTCCAAAGATGCTTCCGCCTTCAATAGAAAAACTAATGTCGTCAACAGCCTTTTGGGTGGCGTAATACTTTTTAAGATGTTGCAGCTCTAAAATCATAGCAGCTTTTGTTTTGGTAAAAGTGGCTGCAATGTATCATTTAAATAAAAATCAAAAAAAGTATTTGTTATGAGAGGTGATTAAAATGTGGATACTAATTAAATTCAACATACAATCCATCTGCAAAAACCTTTAAAAAAGGGTACCGCAGCTTAGCACGCATAAGAAAAAAATTTACTGCACAATAAACCAAAATTGTTGAATGGTATATACGCAAAGGGTAAACAGCAAATGGTTTATGTATAGATTAATTCTAAACCACATTTATATGGCCCCTTTTCAGCAACTTTGCAAAAACCATAATGAATGCGGAAATTGCTTTTTGCGGCTGTTGCTTTGGTAGTTGTTTTTTTGTTTAGTAGCTGGGGTTTTTTAGTACATCGTACCATTCACCAGTTGGCCGTTTACGAGTTACCTAATGAGGTGCGGCCGTTTTTTCATCACAACCTTTCTTACCTTGTAAGAGAAGCTGTTCGGCCCGATGTGCGGCGAAACACCGACAAAACAGAAGACACCAAACACTTTATAGATTTTGAAGCTTATGGCGATTCTGCCGCATGGAAAATGCCGTGGACCTGGAACGAAGCCGTTAGAAAATATAGCAAAGATACCTTGCTAAAATACGGTTATGCACCGTATGTAATTATAACTGTAAAGGGAAAATTAACCGAAGCCTTTCGGAGCAAAAACAAGGATAGTATTTTGTTTTATGCTGCCGACTTAGGACATTACATTGCCGACTTGCATGTGCCACTTCATACATCTATTAACTATGATGGGCAGCTAACCGGCCAAAAAGGCCTACACAGCTTATGGGAAAGCATGATACCTGAAATTGAATTAAAAAACTACAACTTAAGCAGCCGCCATAAAGCCACTTATTTAAAAAAACCCGAAGCTCAATTATGGGCAGCAGCACGCCATTCCTTTACGTTAACCAAAAATGTATTCAGGTGGGAAGCGGAGGTATCGAAAAACTTTACACCCGAAGAAAAGTACAGAACCCAAATGCGCAGGGGCAAAGAAGTAAAAAGTTATACCACTGCTTTTGCAAAAGCATACAGTAAAAGTTTAGGCAATACTGTTAATCAGCAATTGATATCGGCCACCAACCTGATTGCAGATATGTGGTACACCTGTTGGGTAGATGGCGGAAAACCCGACCTTTCCAAACTAAGAGAATCTGCTCCAACAAAAAAGCAACGGAAAGAGCTTTGCCACGAAGTAAAAATGTTTAAAAAGAATAGTTTGCTTAAAAATGGAAAGCTGCTATCGGTAAAAGATGCAGAAAAGGGTAGTGAGTAGCCGTGCATAAATAGAAACAGGTATTACTATCCTTTAAAGGTGCGCTCTAAAAGTATACATCCTGAATAAAGAAATATTCCGCTGCCTCGTTTTTATACTTGGAGATAGCCAGCACATCGTATTGTACATGTTTATACTGGCTGTGCTGAAACAAAAATTCATCGGCGGCATTTAGCAATCTTTGAAATTTAGTTTTGGTTACTGCTTCTTCGGGTAATCCAAATTTTTTCGATGAGCGCATCTTCACTTCTACAAAATGAAGTCTCTCTTCTTTTAGTGCAATTAAATCAATTTCATAATGCGAGTAGCGCCAGTTCCGGTGCAGCACAGTAAATCCATTTTCTTTTAAATACATCTCTGCCAGGTCTTCGCCCCGTTTGCCCAATGCATTGTGCGTTGCCATTACTTATCTTTAATCCTAATTTAAAACAAAATTATCTGTGCCCCATATTTATCCTTTAAAAGGCCGCGTGCAGCATTATAGCTGGGGCGGTTACACCTTTATTCCAAAATTACTACACGCACAACAGCCAGCCAGCCTGCCTTTTGCCGAGTATTGGCTGGGGGCGCATCCTGCCCTTTCATCAGCAATAACAGATGGCGATGGCGACGTTTCTTTGTACGATTTCATTAAAAAAGATCCTGAAAAGGCTTTAGGAAAAAGCGTTGCCCGTGTGTTTCATACACTACCATTTTTATTTAAAGTACTGGATGTTCGGCAAATGCTTTCTATACAGGTTCATCCAAGTAAAGAAGAGGCGGTGCTTGGCTTTCAAAAAGAAGATAGCGCCGGAATACCGATAGGAGCGCCTCATCGCAATTATAAAGATCAAAACCATAAGCCCGAGCAAATGGTGGCTTTAAGCGATTTTTGGCTCCTGCACGGCTTCAAGCCCAAAGAGGTGTTAATGGGTTTGTTAAATTCAGTTTTTGAATTGGGTTTTTTAAAAAATGTTTTTGTGGAGCGTGGTTACGAGGCGTTGTACAGAACGATACTTATGTTGTCGCAGCAGGAAGTGGATGCTTTTTTACAGCCTTTGGCAGACAGAATTTTGCCGTTGTATGAAAGTGATGGGCTACAAAAATCATCAGAAGATTTTTGGGCCGCAAGAGCCATAAAGACATTTTGTTCGCGCGGCCATTTCGACCGGGGCATTTTTTCTATTTATTTATTGAATTTGGTTCATTTGATGAAAGGTGAAGGAATTTTTCAACCTGCCGGCATGCCGCATGCGTACCTTGAAGGACAAAATATAGAAGTGATGGCAAACTCCGATAACGTACTGCGCGGCGGGTTGACGGATAAGCATATTGACCAGAACGAATTACTGAAACACACCCTTTTTGAAGCTACCAATCCACAAATAATTTTGGCTGATAAAAACGGATTGTATGCAACACCGGCAAAAGAATTCCGGCTCTTTCGCTACCGTTTTGGCGCGCCTGCTTTGCCGCTAAAGGCTCAATCGGCAGAAGTGCTTTTTGTACTTAGCGGAACGCTGCAGCTGAACAGCGACACAGAGCATTATCTGCTTGAAAAAGGAGAGGCTGCCTTTATACCGGCTGCTACAGAGTTTGAGATGGGTATGGAAGAAGGCACAGAGTTTTACCGCACAAGTATACCACAAACATAATTTTTAAACAGCTATACGCTTACATCCTTATTTTTGCAGTCAAACAGATAGTAGAGATGAAATTAAATAAATCGGTGTTACTTGCTTTTGGTTTGCTTATTGTAAGTGCCTCTCTTTACCGGGTTTGGGAAGGTCGCCCGTATGGTTTTGCACCGCAAATTGCAATGGCCATTTTTGGTGGTGCCGTTATTAAAAATAAAAAGTGGGCGTTTATATTACCGCTGTTTTCTATGTTTATTTCCGATTTGGTGTACCAGGCGCTGTACGTAAAAGGGGTAAGCACTATTCCAGGTTTTTACAGCGGCCAATGGATAAACTACTTGCTTTTTGCTGGCTTAACTGTTTTTGGTTTTGCAATGCGCAAAATAACAGTGCCTAATGTATTGGGTTTTTCCGTTAGTGGTTCTGTGCTGTTTTTTTTAACCTCTAACTTTACTGTATGGCTTGGCGGCGGCGGGCTCAACCGTGCAAAAACATGGGATGGTTTGGCGCTTTGTTATGCCGATGCACTGGCTTTTCATAGAGATTATGGATTGGTAAACGGCTTTGCCGGAAACCTTTTTCTGGGCGACCTGTTTTTCTGCACGCTTTTATTTGGAACTTTTTACTTTATGAGAAAAGCAGTTTTGAAAAAAGACCTTCAATACGCATAAAAATAACTGCCCCGCACCAGCGGGGATTTTTTTGGTGAACCCTTTAGAAATGTTTGAAATATCATGCAAATTTGGCAAACCAATAGTTTTGGTGCCGCACTTTTCCAACTACAGAAATGGTTAGCTTCTTGCAAAAAAGGGGAGCATCAATTACAAGGGTATGAAATTCGCCCTCTTCGCCGCAGGGATCAACCCCTAAAATTTCAAGTTCGGTTACCAGCTCCGGAGTAACCAGCCTTCCCAAAAAGCTTTCGCCCAGTGTATCGTTGCAACTAACAATAATGGTTTTTACCCCTTTTTCAAGCATTTGCAGCACCAGTTGTTTACGGTTTTTTTGCCAAAGCGGAAGGTGCGCAGTGAGTTTGGCATTTGCACAAACTTTTTCTTCCCAGGCTTTGTGTTCTTCTAAGTCAATATCTCCAAAAACAGCTGTTGTCAAATTGTGTTCTTTTTTCAATTTAATGAGCGCCTTGGTAAACTTCTTTTCATAGTTCTGCCACGAGCTGGCAATTGTCTTAATAGGAATGCCCAATGCCGCGGCTTGCGCTTTCAAGAGAGACAAAGGAATTCCGTGCGACCGCGAAATGGTTCCTTCTTCATTTAAAACGTTTAGCAAAACGGTTGGTGTAATGCCCTGCTCTTTCGCCAGTAACAGCGCATAATAACTGTCTTTGCCTCCGCTCCACGAGATGACTGCTTTGCTCATAAAGTGGGCTTAGTTTTCTGCCTCGTAGCCCTCATCCGGCAACAGGTTTTTACCATCGGCCGCGGTTGTTGCCAGTACATCGCACCGGTTGTTGTTGGGGTTATTGGCATGGCCTTTTACCCAAACAAATGTAGTGGTGTGCTGCGCTGCAAGTGCGTGAAAAGTAAGCCAAAGGTCTTTATTTTTCTTTCCTTTAAAATTGATTTTGATCCAGTTTTTGAGCCAGCCTTCTTTTACGGCTTTTACCACATATTGACTGTCGGAGTACACTGTAATGTTTTGTCCTGGCCGCTTTATTGCTTGTAAGCCGGCAATAACAGCCATTAACTCCATACGGTTATTTGTAGTGCGCCTGTAGCCTTGCGATAATTCTTTTTTTAAGTGGCCGCTAATCAGCACAACGCCGTAGCCGCCCGGACCAGGGTTTCCACGGCTGGCGCCATCGGTGTATAATGCAATTTGGTGGTCCATGAAATGGGAGTGGTGTGAAATGAAGAATGAAGAATCATTAGTGAGTGATGAGTAGTCAGCTATGAGTAATCAGAAATGATTTTGCGATTCCTTACTCATTTCTCCTTATTATTTTATTGTTTATTACGATTACTCATCATTTACTATTCCCTGTTCATCAAACCTGGAACACTCCTGTTTTGAAAGTTTCAATAGTAGCATTATTGTTTGCTGCCTTTATTCCTTCCGAAATCAGCTTGCGGGTTTGAAGTGGATCAATAATAGCATCAACCCAAAGGCGTGCTGCTGCATAATAGGGCGATGTTTGCTTTTCGTATTTACCTTTAATCTCGTCTAATAATTTTTTTTCTTCTTCTGCCGACACTTCTTTACCCCTGCTTTTCATGGCTGCCACTTGAATTTGCAAAAGTGTTTTGGCTGCTTGCTCGCCGCCCATAACGGCAATTTTTGCTGTAGGCCACGCATAAATAAAACGCGGATCGTAAGCTTTACCGCACATGGCATAATTACCGGCGCCGTAAGAATTACCTACTATAATAGTAATTTTTGGAACAACTGAATTAGCCACCGCATTTACCATCTTTGCTCCGTCTTTTATAATGCCCGAATGTTCGCTGCGGCTGCCTACCATAAAACCGGTAACATCCTGCAAAAAAAGTAAAGGAATTTTCTTTTGATTACAATTCATTATAAAGCGGGCTGCTTTATCAGCACTGTCGTTATAAATAACGCCGCCCATTTGCATTTCGCCTTTTTTACTTTTTACAATTTTGCGTTGATTGGCTACAATGCCCACCGCCCAGCCATCAATACGGGCATAGCCGCACAATATGGTTTTACCATAATCTTTTTTAAATTCATCAAAAACCGAATCATCTACCAACCGCTCAATCACTTCCACCATATCGTAGGTTTTGGTGCTTTCGACAGGAAAAAAATCGTATAGGTCTTCAACCCTTTTGGCAGGGTTTTTTGGTTCAATTCTGTCAAAACCTGCTTTTGGATGGCTACCTATTTTGTCAATAATTCGTTTTACCTGGTCTAAGGTTTCTTGTTCGGTGCCAAACTTATAATCGGCTATTCCCGATATTTCGGTATGCGTAACGGCGCCACCTAATGTTTGTGTATCAGCCTCTTCGCCAATGGCAGCTTTTACCAGGTACGGACCAGCTAAATATATAGAACCTGCTTCTTCCACCATTAGCGTTTCATCGCTCATGATGGGCAGGTATGCGCCGCCCGCAACGCAGGCGCCCATTACTGCTGCAATTTGCGTAATACCGGCAGCGCTCATGCGGGCGTTATTATAAAACACACGTCCGAAATGTTCTTTGTCCGGAAAAATTTCATCCTGCATAGGCAAGTATACACCGGCACTATCTACCAAATAAATTACGGGTAAATAATTTTGCATGGCAATTTCCTGCATGCGCAAATTCTTCTTTCCTGTAATAGGAAACCATGCGCCTGCTTTTACCGTTTGATCGTTTGCTACAATCATGCATTGGCGCCCACTTACATATCCTAACCCCGACACGGTGCCGCCCGCCGGGCAGCCGCCTTGTTCTTCGTACATTCCAAAACCGGCAAAAGCGCCCAGTTCTATAAAATCACTTTCATCGTCAAGTAAATATTGTATGCGCTGGCGGGCTGTAAGCTTACCCTTTTCCGCTTGTTTCGCAACCGCTTTTTTCCCGCCACCTTCGTATATTTTTTGCAGATGCTGATTGGTTATTTCTACAAGATCTTTTAACGTGTTTTTTTGTGTTTTTTGTTCCATTAAACTGCAATTATCGTTCAAACAAAGATAGGGTATGCATTAAATGTATTAAGGTGCGGCTAAAAAGAAGTATTTGTCAGCTACCCCTTTTTGATGGGTTTTGAAGTTTGTGTACTGTATTATATTCCCTTATTCACCTGAGAAAAAAGATTTGGGTAACAATATCAAAAAATGGTGAACCAACATGTTTTTAAGTTTCACAGTACTTGAATTCTAAGGCGAGGCGCGCCTTTTTTTAACCAGAAAAATCGAAAATTATTTAGGTTTAGCGTTTAGTGTAATATCTTGTAACCGAAAATTAAGTCTGTACTAATGGAACTAAAGAAAATTGCTAAACTGCTTGTTGCCAACCGCGGCGAAATTGCCATTCGAATTTTAAGAGCCTGCTCCGAACTGGAGATAAAAACGGTTGCTGTTTTTACATTTGAAGACCGTTATTCTTTGCACCGATATAAAGCAGATGAAGCTTACCAAATTGGCGCCGAAGACGATCCGCTGAAGCCGTACCTGAACATGGAGGCTATTATTGCAACAGCAAAAGAATGTGGTGCCGATGCAATTCATCCCGGATATGGATTTCTTTCGGAAAACTTTGAATTTGCACGAAAGTGCCGGGAGAACAACATCATATTTGTAGGCCCCGATCCCGAAGTAATGCAGCAATTAGGCGATAAAGTAATGGCTAAAAAAATTGCGGCGCAATGCGGTGTTCCCCTCATACAAAGCAGCGAAAAACCCCTTGATAGTTTTGAAATAGCTCAGGAAGAAGTGGCAAGGATAGGTTATCCGGTTATGCTGAAAGCGGCTGCGGGCGGGGGAGGAAGAGGCATGCGCGTATTGCGCAGCGATGAAGACCTGCTTAAAAGTTTTGATGAAGCAAAGCGCGAGGCAAAAAATGCGTTTGGCGATGGCACCGTTTTTTTTGAAAAATATATAGAAAGCCCAAAACATATAGAAGTGCAGATTGTGGCAGACCGCCATCAAAATGTAGTGCATTTATATGAGCGGGATTGCAGCGTGCAGCGCCGGTTTCAAAAGATTGTAGAAGTGGCGCCGGCGTTTAACCTGCCTGATGTTGCCAAACAAAAAGTGTATGAATATGCTGTAACTATTTGCAAAGCGGTAAATTATAATAATGTAGGAACAGTAGAATTTTTAGTGGACAAAGCGGGTGATGTATATTTTATAGAAGTAAATCCGCGCATACAGGTAGAGCATACCGTTACCGAAATGATTACGGGTATTGACCTTGTAAAAACACAAATATACATAGCCGAAGGACATAAACTGCACGACGAAGTAATTGGAATTCCGCAACAAGATTCCATTCAAAAAAATGGGTTTGCCATTCAATGCCGCATTACCACCGAAGACCCGGAAGCTGATTTTATGCCCGATTACGGAACCGTATTGGCCTACCGCAGCGCCGAAGGGTTTGGTATTCGATTAGATGAAGGAAGCGTGTACAACGGCGTAAAAATTTCTCCTTTTTTCGATTCGTTGCTGGTGAAAGTAACGGCCCATTCCTCTACCGTAAACGACGCGGTAAACAAGCTAAAAAGGGCTTTGCACGAATTTCGGATTAGAGGCGTAAATACCAACATTCGGTTTCTTTTAAACATTGTTAATCATCCGCAATTTATTGCGGGTAATGCCACCGTTAATTTTTTACAGCAATACCCCGAAATTTTTACCTACCGGTTGTCTCAGGATCGGGGCACAAAAATTTTGCGCTACCTCGCCGAAATCAGCATTAACGGACACCCGGATGTAAAATATAAAGACAGTAGAAAAGTATTTGAAAAGCCGCTTATACCGCCTTATGATGTTGAAAAAGGCTTTCAAAAGGGTACCAAACAAATGCTCGATGAAATGGGCCCGGTTGCGTTTAGCCAATGGCTTGCAAACGAACAAAAAATACAATACACCGATACTACTTACCGCGATGCCCATCAATCTTTACTGGCAACAAGAGTGCGTACGATTGACATGTTGAAAGTAGCTTCTTCTTTTGCTCAAAATTTTCCGCAAACCTTTAGTATGGAAGTGTGGGGCGGCGCCACATTTGATGTGTGCATGCGCTTTTTGTACGAAGACCCATGGAAAAGACTGCAATTGCTACGAAAAGCAATTCCTAATATTCTGCTGCAAATGCTGCTGCGCGGCGCCAACGCTGTTGGTTACAAAGCCTACCCCGATAATTTGGTGGAAGAATTTGTGGTTAAAAGCTGGGAAAACGGCATTGATGTTTTTCGCATTTTCGATTCGTTGAACTGGATGCCGAATATGGAAAAAAGCATTGCCGCCGTGCGCTCCAAAACAGGCGCCCTTGCAGAAGTGTCGGTTTGTTATACAGGCGATATTCAGGATGACTCCCGAACAAAATACACCCTCGACTATTACAAAACATTTGCAAAACAAATTGAAGAAAGCGGCGCTCATATTTTGTGCATTAAAGATATGAGCGGCCTTTTGAAGCCCTGGGCTGCTTACGAACTGATTGGCGAATTGAAGCAAACCATTTCCATTCCCATTCATTTACATACGCACGACACTTCATCGCTGCAAAGCGCAACTTATTTAAAAGCTATTGAAGCAGGTGTTGATGTGGTTGACTGTTCCATAGGCGCCATGTCGGGGCTTACCGCGCAGCCAAACCTAAATGCTATTGTAGAAATGATGCGTTTTCAGAAGCGTGAAAACCCGTACAACGTTGAAGTGTTAAACCAACATTCTACTTATTGGGAAACGGTTCGCGAATGGTATTATCCTTTTGAAAGCGGATTGAAAGCAAGCAGCGCCGAAGTGTTTTATCACGAAATTCCAGGCGGTCAATATTCCAATTTAAAGCCGCAGGCAACCTCTTTAGGGTTGGGCGATAAAATGGAACAAATAAAAAATACGTACAGAGAAGTAAATGCTCTTTTTGGAGACATTGTAAAAGTTACCCCCAGTTCGAAAGTAGTAGGAGATATGGCGTTATTTATGGTAACAAGCAATTTATCTGCTGATGATATTTTAAAAAAAGGGCACACGCTTTCGTTTCCTGAGTCCGTGGTTTCTTTTTTTAAAGGAGATATCGGGCAACCTGTTGGCGGCTTTGATCCGGTGTTACAAAAAATTATTTTAAAAGATATAAAACCCTACACCGAAAGGCCAAATGAACACCTGGCGCCGGTAAATTTTGAGCAGGAAATGGCGGCATTAAAAGAAAAATTTGGTGAAAGTGTTACCGAAACCGACTTGCTTTCTTACCTGATGTACCCAAAGGTTTTTGAAGAATATTTTAACAAGAAATCAGAATACGGAGAAGTGTGGCATATACCAACAATAAACTTTTTTTATGGCTTAAAAGACAATGAAGAAATATTGGTGGAAATAGACCGGGGCAAAAGCATTTTAGTCCGCCTGCTTACCTGTACCGAGCCGGACGAAGAAGGAAAACGCAAAATTTTTATGCGCCTGAACGGACAAACACGCATTATAGAACTTCGGGACAGCCAAACAAAAGCAACAACGCACGAAAACGAAAAAGCAGCAAAAGAAAACCCAGCGCACATTGCAGCGCCGCTGCAGGGGCGGCTTTCGCAAATGTTGGTAAAAGAAGGCGAAACCGTAAAAGCTAATCAGCCACTCTTTATTATAGAAGCAATGAAAATGGAAACCACTATTACAGCAACTGTGGACGGCAAAATAGAAAGGTTGGTGCTGCCCGCAGGTAAAATGGTAAAAGCCGAAGATCTGGTGTTGGTTATTGGTAACCCTTAAAAAGATGCAAAAAAGGGTACAAACGGTTGACGAAAGATGCAAAAAGGGGTATAATACGGCAACTTATAAACATTACAAAAAGGGGTATTTTGGTACTTACTTTTAGAAATTGAAGATTATGCGGAAAATTGGGACTCGGATTGTATTAGCTATTTCATTCCTGTTTAGCTTTTCCTTTTGCGGAGCGCAGCAAAAGCCACTAACGGTAACGGCCTATTATGCCGGTGATACGGCTGCTATTAAACGCTACGACCCAAACAAGTTAACCCACATAATTTTTAGTTTTTGTCATTTAAAAGGTAACAGGCTGAGTATAGATAATAAAGAAGATAGCGCCACTATTCAAAAACTGGTAAGCCTTAAAAAGATCAACCCTTTTTTAAAGGTTTTATTATCGCTTGGTGGTTGGGGCGGCTGTCCCTCTTGTTCCGATGTTTTTTCTTCTTTGGCCGCACGTAAAGAATTTGCCCAGTCGGTAAAAGAAATCAATTGTTTTTTTGGTACCGATGGAATTGATCTTGATTGGGAATATCCTGCAGTGGCAGGTTATCCTGGCCACAAATTTAAACCCGACGATAAGCAAAATTTTACGTTTTTAGTTATCGAACTTAGAAAAAGCCTGGGTTCTAAAAACGAAATTAGTTTTGCTGCCGGCGGCTTTCAAAAATTTATTGACGAAGCAATTGATTGGGACAAAGTAATGCCCTTAACCAACCGGATAAATTTAATGAGCTACGATTTGGTTACCGGTTATTCGGGTACAACGGGGCACCATGCGGCATTATATTCCACTCCTCAGCAAAAAGAATCAGCCAATAATGCCATTGAAGCTCTTGTTAAAAAAGGAGTGCCTGCAAATAAAATAGTTATCGGAAGTGCGTTTTATGGAAGAACCTGGGAAGGGGTGCCCGATACAACAAACGGACTTTATCAGTCGGGGAAATTTAAAACGGCTACGGGCTACAAAGATTTTGAAAAAGAATACGCTCTTGAAAATGGTTTTGTTTATTTCTGGGATGATGTTGCAAAGGCTCCGTACTTATACAACGCACAGGAAAAGATTTTTGTTACTTTCGATAATCCGCGTTCGCTTAGAGAAAAGGTAGCGTACGTTAGGGAAAAAGGGTTGAACGGCATAATGTTTTGGGAGCTAACACACGACTTGTCGAACGGCGGCTTGCTTGATGCAATTGATAATGCTAAGCAATTAACGAAAGTGCCGGCAGCAAAATAAACCGGCATAATTTGCGAACCGTTTTTAACGCCTGGCACAGCAGATTGCGCACCACCTGATAATTGATATTCATTACCAAGCTGATTTCTTCGTAGCTCAGGCCTTTGTAAATTTTCAAATAAATCACTTCTCGTTGGCGCGGAGATAATTGATTAAGCGCCGCAATAATGGCGTTCGACTGGGCGTGTTCGTTTTGTTGATTAATTAAAAACGTTTCGTGGCTTATGTCAAACACCGTTTCTTCCAATTCCTCTCTGTTTACAAGCGGCGATTTCACCCGAAACAATTTAAACAATTTAAATTTTAAGGCTTGCAGTAAATACGATCGAACCGAAACCACTGATAAGGTTTCACGCTTTTGCCACAATTCAATAAATAATTCCTGAATCGCATCTTCCAACGCGCTGCTGTCGGTAGTTATTTTGGTTCCGTATTGAAATAGCAGGGGATAGAACCGCTTAAACAAGTCGCTAAACGCTTGTTGATCGCCGGATGTGAACGCATTCCATAGGTCAATATCAGAAATTGAAGAATACAAAACAGCCCAAAATTTTGCCAAAAGGTAAAGAGAAAATAAATGTATTTACCCTGTTGCTAAAATTATCTAAAGAAAAATTTGTCATTATTGATTACAAACAGGTGAAAAAGGGTACTTACTAAAAATAAACTAATATAGAGTGACCAAACATTTTTCCACATTTGACGATGTTATTGCCGATGAGCAGTTTTTTGCCTGGTACACTAACACCGATTCGACAGAGGCCAAAGCATGGCAAGACTGGCTTTCTAAAAATCCACACTATCAGCCATTAGTGAACGAAAGCATTCAACACTTAAACGCTTTAATTCTGGTAGAGAAACCTATTTCGGATAAACAAACAGAATACGCTCATTCCCGATTACTCCTTTCTATAAATAAAAAGACAACGCCGGTTTTTACACTTTCTCGTAAAAAGAATTTATGGTGGTTGTCAGCCGCTGCGGTGCTGTTGTTGGTAATTGGTGCCTTAATCTTAGGACGAACTTCAACCGGAGGTTTAAAACTAAATACAGAGTACGGGCAAGTGGCGCAATATAAATTGCCCGACGGTTCGGAGGTGATGTTGAATGCAAACAGCAAATTATCAATTAAAAGAATGGGGCAAAAAGGCTCCGATCGTGAAGTTTGGTTAGAAGGCGAAGCGTTTTTTCATGTTAAAAATACAACCGAAAAAAATAGATTTATCGTTCACACCAAAGATGTGGACATTATTGTAACGGGCACCCAATTTAACGTAGTAAACCGGGAAGGTGAAAATAATGTGTTGCTTACCGAAGGTAGTGTTACGTTGGTAACAAAAGAGGGCAAAAAACTAAAAATGGTGCCTGGAGATTTTGTAAAACTCAACAATCCGGTACCTAAAAAGGAGGCAGCACCCACCGAAAAAATACTTGCCTGGAAACAATCGAAGCTGGTGTTTGAAAACACCGAAATGACGGAAGCAGCGAAAACAATTAGTCGCCATTACGGCGTTAAAGTAATGCTTGACAAAGAAGTAGGTGACAAGAAAATTACCGGCATTTTGCCAAACAACAATTTAGAAGAATTGCTTAAAGCATTAGAAGCAACTATGGATTTTAAAATAACCCGTACACCTAACCAAATCGTAATCACCAACATTCAACAATAATCGTAAACTATTAATTGCTGTTATATGAGTTTATTTAAACGTCATCAAAAGTTTGTTGCATGCATCGCGTGTGCACAATTGTTTATTGGTGTGCAGTTGCAGGCACAGGACAGTTACAGCTTTGTATCTAGTGCTGTAAGTACGCGCAGCTACAAAGAGCACACTGCAAACCCGCTAGACAAGCAGACCCTTTTTAATGTGTTGAAGGAATTAAACCGCGTAAAAGGAGTATTTTTTCTTTTTTCAGAAGAAGGAATGGGTAATGTATTGGTAAAAGCCAACAAAGATTTTGAAAGCAATACCGAAAGAATTTTAGGCGACATTTTAAAGAATACGGGACTGAAGTACAGAAAGGTTTCCGACAATACATTTGTTATTTTAAGCGCAGGTATGAAGCGAAAGGTAAAGATTAATGGTTTGGAAGGGGCCACGCTTGCCCTTAACCTTCGCCAAGTGGTGGCCACTCAAATTACGGCTGATCCAATTCGTGGAAAAGTAACCGATTCTGATGGTCAGCCTTTACCTGGTGTTAGTGTTCGCGTAAAAGGAACAAACCGCGGTACAACAACAAATAGTGCCGGTGATTTTACTATAGATGTAAATGAAGACGAAACCCTTATTATTACTTATATAGGTTTCGAAGCGAACGAAATGGTAGTTGGCGATGCCCAAAATGTAACGGTCTCGTTAGTTGCATCCGATAGACGACTTTCAGAAGTAGTAGTAACCGCATTAGGCATTCGCAGAGAGCGGAAAGCGCTTGGCTATTCTGTAAGTGAAGTGGACGGTGATGAACTAACACAGGCAAGAGAAATAAATGTAGCTAATTCGCTGGTTGGGAAAGTAGCTGGTTTAAATGTAAATTCTGTTTCTGGTGGTCCGGGCTCTACAACAAATATTTTAATTAGGGGCAACTCAAGTTTGTCGGGCGATATTAACCCTTTGTATGTTGTTAATGGCATACCTATTAATAATGCGTCATCAGGTAACGATAAAGGTCAATACACTAAT
>JBBSRB010000039.1:0-21815 GCA_038243445.1 Chitinophagales bacterium
GGTGCTTATTCCCAGGGTACCGTCAGTCTCTTTAGAAAAAGAGGTTTCGTCCCCTATAAAAGAAGTTTACAATCCAGAGGACCTTCATCCTTCACGCGGCATGGCTGGTTCAGACTTGCGTCCATTGACCAATATTCCTTACTGCTGCCTCCCGTAGGAGTCGGGCCCGTGTCTCAGTGCCCGTGTGACTGGTCGTGCTCTCACACCAGTTACTGATCGCAGACTTGGTGGGCCGTTACCCACACCAACTATCTAATCAGCCGCACGCTCATCCAAAACCGCCCGAAGACTATACTAATAGTGTGATGCCACACCTATTAGGTTACGGTGTATTAATCCTCCTTTCGGAGGGCTATTCACCTGTTATGGGTAGATTGCGTACGTGTTCCGCACCCGTTTGCCGGTCGCCAGCCCTTGTATTGCTACAAGGCTGCTGCCCCTCGACTTGCATGTATTAAGCCTGCCGCTAGCGTTCATCCTGAGCCAGGATCAAACTCTCCATTGTAAATGAGTTTTGATACTGACTACGTAAATTCTCAAAAAATAATAAAAATTAACGAGTCAATTTCGAATAATTATCGCTTGACTTTCCTTTACCAAACTTTCTTGTTTCGATCCAGTTGTCTCCAACTAAACCTATGCTGTTATTTTCCAAACTTTCAAAGAACTTAAAAACTACTGCTAACCCAAACTAAACCAGGTTAACCGAGCTTTGGTAGATGACCGGGCAACGAACCCTTTTGCTGACCTCACTGCTTCTTAAAACCTATTAGCAGATTGCCACTCACCTTTACCTTTTTTATACCTCTAAAGAACTCTTTCCTTAACCCCCCTTTATAACCTCTCTGCACCTTTTTATACCCCTCGCTTTAACCCTTTCTGCCTAACCCCTTTTTTGATTGGGAGTGCAAATGTACACTCTTTTTCTTATTCACCAAATTTATTTTTCTCTAACCCACTTCTTCTTATTCCCAAAATAAACCCTAATAACACTGACCTTCAACCCTTTAATGAACTCCCCTTTCGCTAAAAACCGACGGCAAAGATACAAACCATAAACCTCTCAATCCAAATGTTTTTTTACCCGCATCGTAAAAAAAATGTGAAAAGCGAATGACCCTTTTTGCCCTGTTTTGCGCAAATCCTTTACAGCATGTAAACACGCAGGACAAATAGCGAAGATTTATATATATCAGTAGCTAAAATCTTTTTCAATATTCCTTTAAAATCAAAAAAGAGGTAAAAACATCCAAAAAAGGGGTAACCATTTGGCTCTATATACAATTGCAAATATTAGCCCTCCAAAAGAAAGATCAAACAACATACCCTTTTTCAAATGTTTTTGAGTTTGTAATTTTCAAACAATTACGCTTGCACTTAAGGCAACATTTGAAAAACGCCATTTCTTCTTTTTTCCTCTTCACCATTTACAAACAAAAAAGCTGTCTTATAAAACAAAAAAGTTTTTGTTCCTGATCTTATCTGCTGATGTCATATCCTTTGCTTACGGTTTCAAAAGCGCAAAGGTGGCAAATAATTTATCCAATTTGCGCAATAGCTATTTGATTGATAATACTAACAGCACTCTGTTGATTTACATCAGTAAAACAAACAAAATAGCCTCCTGCAAGCAGGAGGCTATCTATTTTAAAAGCATTTGCAATTAAGCAATTTCTACTTCAGCACCAGCTTCTTTCAGCTTGGCTGCCATCTCTTCCGCAGTTCCTTTATCTATACCTTCTTTAATTGGTTTTGGAGCACCATCAACTAGATCTTTTGCTTCTTTCAAACCCAATCCGGTTAATTCTTTTACCAATTTCACCACACCTAATTTAGAGGCACCAGCGCTTTTCAAAATTAAGTTGAAAGAAGTTTTTTCTTCCACTGCAGCTGCGCCACCGCCATCGGCTGCCGGTCCGGCTACCATCGTTGCAGCAGCAGGCTCAATACCGTACTCTGACTTTAAAAAATCGGCTAATTCCTGTACTTCTTTTACAGTTAAGCCTACTAATTGTTCTGCTAAATTTTTTACGTCTGCCATGTTACTTCAATTTTTTCCGGCTTCAAAGCATTTGCTCCGTCGGAAGGTTTAAAAAAATTTGTTTTATAGTTTATAGCTTATTATTTGCCCGCAGCAAAAATGCATGCAGGTAAACGGTTGGCCAATGAACTCGGTTATTCTGCTGCAGGTGCTTCTGTTGCAGATGCTTCTGTTGTGTCTGTAGCCCCGTTTTCGTGGTGTTGCAAAAGGGCTGCCAACACTCGTTTTGCCGGAGACTGTAACAAGCCAATTACTTCACCAATCAATTCGTTTTTAGTTTTGATTTTAGTTAAATTAGCTAAGTTTTTATCTCCTGTATAAATATCTCCATTAATAAACGCAGCTTTCAACTCCGGCTTTTCGCCTTTTAAATCTTTGCGAAAAGAAGAGATGATAAGTGCTGGTTCTTTTGGATTTTCAGAAAAAAGGAGCGCGGTTACATTATTCAACGAATCGAACACACCATTGTAACTTTCGTTTCCAAAAGACTCTAACGCCTTTTTAATTAAGGTGTTTTTGGCTACACGCATTTCAACATTTTTGTCGAAGCAGGCGCGGCGCAATTTAGTTACCTGCGCTACCGTTAACGATTCGGTATTGGTTACATAGAAGTTGCTGTATTGAGAAAATTTCTCTTTCAACGCTCCTATTACTTCATTTTTTTGTTCTTTGGTCATTGCTATAATTTTTGACTTTTTCAACGTTCCTCTTTATTTAGAAAGAGGCTTTCGGTGAAGTCTTAGTGAACAAATGTTTTTGTATCAACAGGAATGCCGGGGCTCATTGTGCTTGCCAGAGTTAAGCCTTTTAAGTATGTTCCTTTAGCTGTAGAAGGCTTTGCTTTTACAATGGCATTGATAAGTTCCTGGCTGTTTTCGGCCAATTTTTCGGGCGTAAAAGATATGCGTCCAATTGAGGCATGAATGATACCTGCTTTATCAACTTTAAAAGCAATTTTACCACCTTTAACCTCGTTAACTGCACCTGCCACATCGTTTGTAACTGTACCGGTTTTTGGATTTGGCATTAAGTTACGTGGACCTAATATTTTACCTAAACGACCAATTTTTGGCATTACAGCAGGTGTGGCAATAATCACATCCACATCTGTCCAGCCGCCGTCAATTTTTGCTACAAATTCATCTAGCCCAACGTAATCGGCGCCGGCGCTTTTTGCTGCGGCTTCCTGATCGGGTCCGCAAAGCACTAATACTTTTTTTGTTTTACCGGTGCCATTTGGCAAGGTTACCGTACCACGTATTGCCTGGTCGGCTTTTTTAGGATCTACGCCTAAACGGATATGCAGATCAACAGACGCATCAAATTTACAGGTGGTAAGTCCTTTTACCATACTCGTTGCATCTTTTAAAGAATACACTTTAGTTGCATCCACCTGAGCGTTTATTGCTTTTCTTTTTTTAGGAATGAAAGCCATTGTTACTTCGTTTTTAAAAAGGTTAAGTCCTGTATAAAACAGGAGAAAGTTATTTTAGGGGAGCTCCGTCAACGGTAATTCCCATACTGCGGGCAGTTCCGGCAACCATGCTGGCAGCGCTTTCTAAAGTAAAAGCGTTTAAATCAGCCATCTTGTCTTTAGCTATTTCTTCTACCTGTGACCAGCTTACCTTACCTACTTTAGAGCGATTACTTTCTTTAGAACCTTTTTGAATTTTTGCAGCATCCATTAACTGAACAGCGGCAGGAGGGGTTTTAATAATAAAGTCGAACGACTTATCGGTGTAGACCGTTAATAATACAGGAAGCACTTTGCCCATTTTGTCCTGTGTGCGTGCATTAAACTGCTTGCAAAATTCCATGATGTTAACACCCTTGGAACCAAGCGCAGGGCCAATTGGAGGTGCAGGGTTGGCTTGGCCACCCTTACACTGCAGCTTTACGTAGCCGCCGATTTCTTTTGCCATTTTCTTTCTGATTTATTGGTTCAAACGACGGTTCATCTCAGCGACTACTTCGTCTCCCAAATTCCTCGCATTCGCTAAGCGAAAACTTTAAAGAACTTCTTTTGGGAGCGCAAAGGTAAGTATTTGTATTTAAAAGAACACCCTAAATTGCACGTTTTTCTTTAATCCGTCCTGTTTTAAATACTCCGGCAGTCAGCCTTTTTGAGATATTACCCTTTTTGTAATGTTTTTAAATAATTGATGGCTTTCATTAAAATAGATATTTATCTATTTAAAACAAACTACCTCAGCCAAAAAAACCTCATATTCTGAAATATGCTGGAGTATTAAATCTTTACCTTTCCGCCATGAAATTGATTTCTTTTTTCCTGCTTCTACTCTGCACAACTGCAACCAAAGCCCAAAACGATAGCTTTTATTTGTTGAAACCTGACAGGGTATTTGATGGAGAGCGAATGCACACGAAGTGGGTGGTGCTGGTAAAAGGAAATACCATTGAAGCCGCTGGTGACATGAGCTTTAAATTACCTGCCAACACACGCATTATCGAGTTGAAAGGAACCACCCTTTTACCCGGGTTAATCGAAGGTCATTCGCACCTTTTTTTACATCCTTACAACGAAGTTTCCTGGAACGACCAGGTGTTAAAAGAAAGTCGTGCAGAACGTACTGCAAGAGCGGTGACCCATGCAAATGCTACGCTGCTGGCTGGCTTTACTACCGTTAGAGATTTAGGAACTGAAGGAGCAGAATACGATGATGCAGGATTAAAAAAAGCTATAGAAAAGGGGGTAATCCCCGGGCCAAGAATGATTATAGCTTCGAAAGGAATTGTAGCTGCCGGCAGCTACGGACCCAATTACAACAACGCTGATGTTGACTTACCTCAAGGCGCTGCCGAAGTATCGGGTAAAGTGGAAATGGCTCGTGAAGTACGAACTCAAATTGCAAAAGGTGCCGACGTGATTAAGTTGTATGCCGATTACCGCTGGGGCAAAGATGGCAAAGCAGCACCCACATTCAGTGCAGAAGAAATAAGCGTGGCTACTGCCATTGCAAATAGCAGCGGCCGGCAAACAGTGGCGCATGCATCAACTGCAGAGGGAATGAGGCGGGCTATAGCCGGTGGTGTTAGCACAATAGAACACGGCGACGAAGGCACAAAAGAAATATTTGATTTGATGAAACAAAAAGGAGTTGCTTTTTGCGCTACCCTTGCTGCCGGCGATGCGGTGCTTCAATATAACGGTTGGAAAAAAGGAACTGATCCCGAGCCCGCCCGCATTAGGGCAAAAAAGAAAAGTTTTGCTGCAGCACTACAATCGGGCGTAACTATTTGCATGGGCGGCGATGTAGGCGTGTATGCGCATGGCGATAACGCCCGGGAAATGGAACTGATGGTTGAATACGGTATGACTCCATTAGCAGTTTTAAAATCGGCTACATCTGTAAACGCCGATGTATTTGAATATGTCGAAAAAATTGGACGCATTAAAAAAGGACTACTGGCTGATATGATTGCCGTTGAAGGCGACCCATCTGAAAACATTAACAACATTAGAAAGGTAGTATTTGTAATGAAGGGTGGAAACCTTTACAAAACCCCTTTTGTAGAAGGTAAATAATCTTTCAGCGGATCTTTTTTTACCGCCATTTTCAAAGCTTTTGCAAATGCTTTAAAGATGGCTTCTATTTTATGGTGTTCGTTATCGCCCCTACATTCAATATTTAAATTGCATTTAGCGCTATCGGAAAACGATTTAAAAAAATGAAAGAATAGTTCCGTGGGCATGTCGCCTACTTTCTCGCGGTGAAAATTTGTGTTCCATACAATCCATGGCCGGCCGCCAAAATCTATCAGAACTTTTGCTTCGGCATCATCCATCGGCAGCGCAAAACCATAACGTTCTATTCCTTTTTTTGAACCCAATGCTTTAAAAAAGGCCTCACCCAAAGCTATGCCGGTATCTTCAATAGTGTGGTGTTCATCAATGTGTAAATCGCCGCTCGTTTTAATGGTTAAATCTACCATGCCGTGGCGGGCAATTTGATCAAGCATGTGGTTGAAAAAATAAAGTCCGGTGTCAACAGATGCCTTTCCGCTTCCATCAGGATTCAATTGAATCTCTATCTCTGTTTCGGCGGTTTTACGGGTGTGATGAACGAGCCTATTTGTTGCTTTCAAATAATCATAAATAACTTTCCATTCTGTTGTTTCAACTACTACCACCTTTCTTAGCTCTTCTAAACTATCAGCTACTTCTGCACCGCCAAGGCCTGGATGATTATTGAGCCAAATGGCTTTGCAGCCCAGGTTTTTTGCCAGTTGAACATCGGTAATTCTGTCGCCAATAACATAAGAGCCCTGTATGTTGTATTCGGGGTTGTTTAAATAATTTACAAACATGCCAGTGCCTGGTTTACGGGTTGGCAAATTGTCTTCCGGATAGCTACGATCGATTAATTCTTCTTTGAAAATCACGCCTTCGTTTGCAAACGATTTCATGATAAATGAATGAGGCCCGTTAAACTGCTTTTCGGTGAATTTTGGGGTGCCTAAACCATCCTGGTTACTAACAAGCACCAATTCAAATTCTAATTCCTCGGCAATTTTACGTAGGTACTGAAACACGTTTGGATAGAACGTAACCTTTTCAAATGCATCAATTTGATACGTTGGCGGAAACTCATTGATCATTGTTCCATCTCGATCTATAAACAAAACTTTCTTACTCATTTTTCTTCTATTCGGTGAATAATTCTGATTGATTTTAAAAAATATCTCTGTCTATGATTATTGAATAAACTCGTTAAACCTTAAACTCTTTTATGCACTTTATAAGGGTTTCGTTTTCAGCCGGCGTTCCCACTGTTATGCGCAAACAATTTTCACATAGAATTACATTGCTCCGGTTGCGTACAATAATGCCGCGCCCAACTAAAAAAAGATAAAGAGCATTTGCATCGGTCACTTTCACCAGTAAAAAATTTGCATCGGAAGGATAGACTTTTTCTACCACTGCAAGCTCCGATAAACGCTCGGTTAGTTCGGCTCTTTCCCTGATGGTTTCCTTAATCATTTCATTAACATCTGCCAGATTTTCGAAGGCCTTTAAAGCTAAATCCTGGGTGGCACCGTTAATATTATAGGGCGGTTTTATGGTATTTAAAACTGTAATTATTTGGGAAGAGGCAAAACACATTCCGAGCCGAAGCGCAGCCAAACCCCAGGCTTTTGAGAACGTTTGGAGTATCACAAGATTTGGATATTCGGCTAACTGGGTTGCAAACGACCGATGACGGCTGTAATTAATATACGCTTCGTCGATAACAACCAAACCATCAAAATTGTTTAGAACCATTTCAATGTCTTCTCTTTCTAAACTATTGCCTGTTGGATTGTTTGGCGAACAAAGAAAAATAATTTTCGTGTTGCTTGTAATGGCTCTTTCGATAGATTCTAAATCTAATTGAAAGTTAGAAAGCAGCGGAATTTCGGCAATGGGCACATCGTTTATATGGGCAGAAACACTGTACATGCTGTAAGTAGGCGGACAAATAATAATTGAATCTTCTTTTGGGTTGCAAAAAGCCCGGATGAGTAAATCAATACACTCATCGCTGCCGTTTCCTAAAAGCATGTGCTCTTCAGCTACCCCTTTTATGGTTGAAATTTTTTTCTTCACAGCACGTTGTAGCGGATCGGGATAACGGTTGTACCATTTTATCAGGGGCGATCCAAAGCTATTTTCGTTGGCATCTAAAAACACCGAAGCATCGCCGCTAAATTCGCTTCGCGCAGAAGAATAAGGTTGTATGTTTTTAATGTTTTCCCGAATAAGTTGATTCAAATCAAAATTCATTTTTTTTCTTATTTTCTTTACTACAAATTGGGCAAATGATAGTGAAACAAGTAAGGCTGCCTACCCCTTTTTGCTATGTTTTACTATCCTTCTGATAGTCTGAGCTTTACGGCTTCAGCGTGCGCCTGCAAACCTTCTGCTTCTGCCATAACACAAACCGTTTGGGCTATGGTACTTAACCCCTTTTTGGAGAGTTTTTGAAACGTAATTTTTTTTATAAAAGAATCGACACTAACACCGCTGTACGCTTTTGCAAAGCCATTGGTGGGTAATGTATGATTGGTTCCGCTGGCATAATCGCCCACACTTTCCGGAGAATAATTGCCAATAAATACCGATCCGGCGTTGATGATTCTTTCGGCTACTTCATCGGCACCGGCACAACTTAAAATAAGATGTTCCGCAGCGTACTCGTTTGCCAAATCAATTGCTTCATCTAAATTAGTGCACACTACTATTTTGCTTTGTTCAATACCCCTTTTTGCAATGTTTTTGCGTGGCAATTTTTCTAATTGGATATTAATCTCCTGAAGGCAAGCATGCGCTACCTCCGATGATGTTGTGATTAAAAGTACGCCGCTATCCACTCCATGTTCAGCCTGCGAAAGCAAATCGGCCGCAACAAAAGTAGGTACGGCCGTTTCATCGGCAAGCACACAAACTTCGCTTGGTCCGGCGGGCATATCAATGGCTATTCCTTCCATTTGCACTGCCTGTTTGGCTGCTGTTACGTATTGATTTCCAGGACCAAAAATTTTGTACACAGCAGGAATGGTTTGCGTACCATAAGCCAAAGCAGCCACCGCCTGTGCGCCGCCCACTTTAAAAATTGTACGAATGCCAACAAGATTTGCCGCGTATAAAACCGCGGGATGCACGGCTCCATTTTTATTGCAGGGCGTGCACAAAACAATTTGTTTACAGCCGGCTAATTTCGCCGGGATGCCCAACATAAGTACCGTTGAAAAAAGGGGTGCCGTGCCGCCGGGAATGTATAAACCCACTTTATCAATGGCAACGCTTTTTCGCCAACAATAAATACCGCGCCTTACTTCCACCTTTTCTTCCTGGCTGATTTGTGTTTTATGAAATGTTTTTATGTTATATGCTGCTTCTTTTATTGCAGCTTTAAGTTCGTTGGAAACAAGAGCTTCTGCAGCTAAATATTCTTCTTCGGAAACAGAAAAAGTTTCTAATTGAATGCCATCAAACCTTTTTGTAAACTGGCGCAACGCTTCGTCGCCACTCTTTTTTACTTCTGATAAAATAGATTGCACCGATGAAAGCACAGCCGTGTTGTCGGAATACAACCGCTCCACTATTTTGCCCCAATCTTTTTTACTGCCACACTTAATTATCTGCATGTTATTTCACTTTTTTGCAGTCTTTTCTAAATTATCATTTTTTCAATGGGTACTACTAAAATGCCTTGAGCGCCGGCTCCTTTCAAGGCTTCTATCTTTTCCCAAAATTCTTCCTCGTGCAACACGGTGTGTACGGAACTCCAGCCTTCTTCGGCAAGCGGTAACACAGTTGGACTTTTCATTCCGGGTAATAAACCAATAATTTTTTCCAACGAATGATTGGGTGCATTCAACAAAATATACTTATTGTTTTTTGCCGTTTTAACAGCGTTGATGCGAAATAATAATTTATCAAGAACAACAGACATTTCCGTATCCAGATTATTATTTTTTATTAAAATAGCTTCACTAACCAAAATGCTGTCCACTTCTTTTAAACCGTTCATAAAAAGGGTTGATCCGCTGCTTACCAGGTCGCAAATGGCATGAGCCAACCCAATGCCCGGCGCTATTTCAACCGAACCGCTGAGCTCATGTATTTCAGCTTCAATTCGGTTTTTTCTTAAAAATTGTTCTGTTAAATAAGGATAGCTTGTTGCTATTTTCTTTCCTCTTAAATAGTGTGCGCTTTCATACTCTTCACCTTTTGGAATGGCAATAGAAAGCCGGCATTTACCAAACCCGAGTGGCCGAACAATTTCCACGTCCTTGCATTTTTCATACAGCACATTCTCTCCTACTATTCCAACATCGGCCACCCCGTCCTGAACGTACTGGGGAATATCATCGTCGCGTAAAAAAAACACTTCGATCGGAAAATTATCCGCCCTGCTTTTTAGCTGATTGTGCCCGTTTTTAACCGATAAGCCGCATTGTTTAAGCAGCTCCATACTTTCATCGTAAAGCCTTCCGGATTTTTGTATTGCGATCTTTAAAATCATATTTATTATATATAAGCTATTAATAGGTTAAGCTTCTTAAATTCATCCTCAATCTGCCCAATCTAATTTAGGCTTAGCCGTCACGAAAAAAACGCAAAACATCTGCAATAAAAAAAGCTTACCATTTGGTAAGCCTAAGTATTTTAAATGTACACAGTTACATCAACGGCTTACCGGTTGGTTTGCAGAATGATGCATGTGTGCAAATGTGTTCATTTGAAACAAAAGTAAGTAGCTATTGCGTACTGTCAAAATTTTATTAAACGCTGCAGTGGGTTATTTCTTACCTTAACAGGCAAAACTCATTATCTATGTATAACAAGCGAATGCTCCTCTTATTTACATCGCTGATTGCTCTTTCTTTTTGGGTTCCGGCGCAGGATGGCACCAAGTATAAAACGCCGCCGAAAGCCATTGCCGACCTGGTGTTGGCAAAACCTACTCCTTCTGTTTCCATTGACAGCAAAGCCGAATGGATGTTGCTTATTGACCGCAGCGACTTTCCAACGATTGAAGAATTAGCCCAGCCCGAACTGCGCATTGCAGGATTGCGAATTAACCCAAATAACTTCAGTCCAACCCGCAGCGGCTCCTCAGAAGGTATCCGCATAAAAAACATTGCGCAGGATAAATCTTTCGATATCAACGGACTTCCTGCCGACCTTAGGGCAACAAACATTCAATGGTCGCCAGATGAAACCAAATTTGCATTTGTGCATAACGGTACCACCGCACTTGATTTATACGTAGTTGCATTAACCGATAAAAAAGCGCTGAAAATTAACAGCAATCCACTGAACACCGTTTTAGGCGGGTCGTATCAATGGGCGGGCAACAATCAAATAATTTATAAAACCATTGTTCCTGGTAAACAGTTAACGGTAAAATCAGCAGCGCCTTCCGGGCCTATTGTGCAGGAAAATATGGGCAAAGCCGCAGCTTCCAGAACGTTTCAAGACCTGATTAGAAACCCATACGATGAAGCCCTTTTTGAATATTATGCAACTGCGCAACTTGTAAAAAATAACCTGGCAAATGAAATCCCTATAGGCCAGCCGCAGTTGTACCGCAGCTTTAGCGTATCGTCTGACAATAATTATATTTTAACTACTGTAATCAACAAGCCTTTTTCGTACCTTTTTCCCGCGTCGGGTTTTCCGCACACGGTGAGCGTAATAGACTTAAGCGGCAAAACAGTAAAATCGTTGGCGACCAATGGAAGCGCCGAAGGTCAGCCGATTGGTTTTGACGACGTAGCTACATATCCAAGGAACTATAACTGGCGCGATGATGAGCCCGCAACGATAACCTATGTGCAAGCTTTAGATAAAGGACTTGGCAGAAGCAAAGCACAATACCGCGACGCAGTTTACTCAATACAAATGACAGAAGGTGCACAACCGAAAGAGTTATTTAAAACAACGCGTCGCTTTGGTGGAATTGTTTGGGGCACTAAAGACGTGGCTGTTTTTTACGAACGCATGAACGCCGACCGCAAAGTACGTATGAACCGGTTTAACCCAATCACAGGCGCTGTTGACTCGCTTTTTGAACGCAGCAGCAACGATTCGTATAGCGATATTGGAACACCTATGACCGGAAAAAATAATTTTGGTCAGCAAACGCTTGTTCTTTTAAATGGAAAAGAATTGCTTCTTCGTTCTCAAGGTTCATCTGGCGAAGGCGATATGCCTTTTGTTCAAACCTTCGACATTACAAACGGAAGAAAACGAATGTTGTGGCGGTCGCAGGCACCCTATTACGAAAACATTGTGGACGTTATTGATGCGAAAGGCGGAACCTTTTTAACCAGTAGAGAAAGCCTTACAGAACCACCAAATTATTATATCAGAAACATCATTAAACGAATAGCGCCCATAAGAATCACCAATTTTACCAATCCGTATGCAGGACTGGAAGGAATTACAAAAGAAAAAATTTCGTACAAGCGTGCTGATGGCATTAATCTTACCGGTAATTTATACCTGCCAAAAGGCTTCGATCCTAAAAAAGATAAGCCGCTGCCGGTTATTATGTGGGCTTACCCCATTGAATATAAATCGGCGGCCGATGCAGCACAGGTGCGTGGCTCGCGTTATACATTTACCCGAATAAATTATGGCTCACCAATATTTTGGGTAACGCAAGGATATGCCGTTTTAGATGCGGCAGAAATGCCCATTGTTGGCGAAGGCGGCAAAGAACCAAACGATAATTTTATTCCGCAATTGCATTTAAACGCAAATGCGGCCATAAAAAAACTGTCCGATATGGGCGTGGGCGACAGCAACAGGATAGCTGTTGGCGGCCATAGCTATGGGGCGTTTATGACAGCTAATTTGCTGGCGCACACAAAACTATTTAAAGCAGGCATTGCCCGAAGCGGCGCTTACAACAGAACCCTTACGCCTTTTGGTTTTCAGGGCGAAGAGCGTACCTTTTGGGAAGCGCCCGATGTGTATGGCAACATGAGCCCATTTAACTATGCCGATAAAATAAAAACACCGATTCTTTTAATTCATGGCGAACTGGACAATAACTCCGGCACCTTCCCTATTCAAAGCGAACGGTTGTACAATGCTATAAAAGGGCATGGTGGCACCGTTCGGTACGTAGTGCTGCCCTACGAAAGTCATGGCTATTCGGCTAAAGAAAATATTTTACACATGCTGTGGGAGCAAGATCAATGGTTAGACAAATGGGTGAAAAATGCCGATAAGAATAAACCAGCAGAAGGTAAGCAAACAAAAGAATTTTAATGAAGCAGACTGCAATGCTACTATCCCCTTTTGTTGTGTCACTCACTTGTACGTTCAGTGCCCCTATTGAGCATTTGCCAAAAAACCGACGTGTTTTATAAATCAAACATGTGCAGAACAATGGCGCCGCTTTGCGGCGCCATTTTTTTATACGCAGAGGCAGGCTTCTTGAAGTATTTAAAGCGAAAAAACCGAATAGTACATTATCGGACAATTCATTAAAACACCCCTTTTACAAAGGTTTTAAAACGGGTTTTAGTTTCTGTTCTTCTTTCCAGTGACCGCCTTTTTGGTAAGCCATTTTAGATAACGGAAATTTGAATTTAAAAAATCCGTTGTAGTCTACACCAAGCAACCGGTGCGGTATGTTTGGGTTTTCCAGTAAACATTTAGTAATTGCTTTTGTATATACCGAAGGACCCGTCATTTGGTGCACATCGTGAGGGTACTTATTTTCTTTAATATTTTGCAAAACAAAGTGTAGCGTACGTTCTAAAAAGGGGTGTTCTCTGCCATAAATAAGTGCCCATTGCACGTAAATTCTTCCATTCTTTTCAAAGCTTACAACAGCGCTATCGCTATCGGTTATAAAACGGTGGAGTGGCTTTTTAATGGTGCTGTCAATATCCAGGTAAATACCACCTTTTTTATAAAGTATAGCATATCTAAAAAAATCTGCTTTAGCAGCCCCAATCTGAAGCCTTTTATAAGCGTTTATTACTTCTGCGCCGTACTCCGTTGCTAAAAAATCTTCAATGCGTTCATCTGTAAAAAACTGGTACTGGTAGCTTTGGTTTGCAGCTTTAAACCGGCTAATATGCCATTGGTGCACCAGGGGCAGCTTTTGAGTTTTGAACGTTTGGTAAATTACTTTTGGAATTGCCATTGCACCTAAATTTAAAAATAATGATACGTGCTTACCTGCGTGCTGAACGCTTTATAAACTAAGCCACTGTAGGCCATAAATGAAGAAAGACATTGTAAAAAGGGTTTTAAGTTTTAGGAATATTGCAACAACCATCATCCTTTTTTCAACGTCTGTAGTTGTACATTCGACTTGCATGAGAAAACTCTTTTTTGTCCTTACGTCTCTTATTTGTTATGGTGCTGCATCGGCCCAAAAGGTAGAAGGCATTTACTTTAATTT
Organism: Chitinophagales bacterium; assembly: GCA_038243445.1. Lineage (GTDB taxonomy): Bacteria > Bacteroidota > Bacteroidia > Chitinophagales > Chitinophagaceae > Flavisolibacter. Next base: position 13,978 of record JBBSRB010000039.1, read on the forward strand.
GTACACCGATAGTCTTTAAAAAGGGTTTTACAATTATATTAATGTTGACGGTCAATATTCCGACGGAAGCTGGCTGCCGCTAGATTCATCTCATCTTTTTTTTTGGTGCAACACCGGCGTTTTCAAAGGCAACGATCTTTTTATAGACAGTTCTTTCACGGCCGATTCTGTTCTTGTAAAAGTATCCCTAAAAAAGGATCCTTCGCTCTACAAACAAATAGTTATTTACATACGAAAAAGAGGCTTCGACGAGCCTCTTAAAACAAACGACGAAATATTACAAAACGCCCCTTCCGTACCCCGAAAAAAACGTTCATAAAGGTTAGGCTTTTGCATCCTCAACAACAGCAGCCATTTTCTTAGAATCTTCTAAAAATTTGGCAAGGCCAATGTCGGTCAGCGGGTGTTTCAACAAACCCAAAATCGATTCTAACGGGCATGTACACACATCGGCGCCCAATTCTGCAGCCTTTACAATATGATTCGGATTCCGGATAGAAGCAGCCAGTATTTGTGCTTCGTAACCTTGAATGGCAAATATGCGTGCCATTTGTTCTATCAATAACATGCCATCCCAACCACTGTCATCTATACGTCCAATAAATGGCGAAACATAGGCTGCACCTGCTTTTGCAGCAAGCATTGCCTGACCGGCTGAAAATATAAGCGTACAGTTGGTGCGAATACCATTATCGGTAAACCACTTTATGGCTTTTACGCCATCCTTTATAATGGGAACTTTTACCACTATATTTGGATGAATGGCAGCCAGTTTTTGACCTTCTTCAATAATTTCTTTAAAGTCCACCGAAAAAACCTCGGCGCTGATATCTCCATCTACTATTTCGCAAATGGTTTTGTAATGCTGATTAATTGCTTCCTGGCCACGAACGCCCTCTTTAGCCATTAAAGACGGATTGGTTGTTACACCATCTAAAATACCCAGTTCGTTGGCTTCTCTTATCTGATCGAGATTGGCAGTGTCTATAAAAAACTTCATGTGGCTTGTAATTTTAATTGGCTGATGGTTGGTTGAACAATAATGTTTGTCTTAAAAATTCGGAACTAAGCATTTAAGGCTGAATGCTTTTTAAAAAATTTTTAGTCGGAAGTGCTTGCACTTGAGAGGCGAGAAATAGTCTCATTCCATTTTCTGGCGCTGTTCTATTTATAATTGACAATAAAAAAATGGCAGGCTACTTACATCGCACCGCTACAACCACCTACCCTTGCTACCTTCCAGTCCTGGGGGAGTTCAGCAGGAGCTGGTCGTGCAAGACCTGCCGCTGCAAAGGTAGGAAAAGATTGCTGTAGTTTATTGTTGGAATTTATACCTGCTTATAAAAAGCAGGTATAAAGTGGCATAAAGCACAACAACCATAAAATACAATCTAATCTTACCTTTGCGCCCATAAATTTATTGCATGGACGTTAAGAACAACATACTCGAAACCATTGGAAATACGCCATTGGTGCGCTTGAATAAGGTTACAAAAGAGCTGCCTTGCACCGTGCTGGCAAAAGTCGAATATTTCAATCCTGGTAATTCTACCAAAGACCGTATGGCATTAAAAATGGTAGAGGTAGCCGAGCAGGAAGGAAAATTAAAACCTGGTGGAATTATCATTGAAGGCACCTCTGGAAATACAGGCATGGGGCTGGCGCTGGCGGCTATTGTAAAAGGCTATAAATGTATTTTTGTTACAACCGATAAACAATCAAAAGAAAAAGCAGATATACTGCGGGCTGTTGGCGCTGAAGTTATTGTTTGCCCAACCAACGTAGAACCTACTGACGCACGGAGTTATTATTCTGTTGCGGCCAGACTGGCAAAAGAAATTCCGAACTCTTACCACTTTAACCAGTACGACAACCTGGCAAACAGATTAGCCCATTACGAAACCACCGGTCCCGAGCTATGGAAGCAAACTGATGGTAAAATAACGCATTTAGTGGTTACCGCCGGCACTGGTGGAACAATTACCGGTACCGCGCAGTATTTAAAAGAAATGAATCCGAATATTCAAATTTGGGCTATTGATGTATATGGCTCGCTACTCACCAAATACTTTCGCACCGGCGAAATAGATATGGGCGAAGTACATCCGTATATATCGGAAGGGTTTGGCGAAGATTTTATTCCACAGAATTACGACATGAGCGTGATTGATTATTTTGAACAGGTAACCGATAAAGATGGCGCCGTAATGGCCCGAAGGCTGGCAAAAGAAGAAGGCCTTTTTTGTGGGTACAGCGCAGGCAGTTGTTTGCAGGGCTTAATCCAGTTAAAAGATAAGTTGAAAAAAGACGATCTGGTTGTTGCCATTCTTCACGATCATGGCAGCCGCTACGTTGGCAAAGTATATAACGATCAATGGATGGCGGAACGCGGTTTTTTTGACGTAAAAACATTTAAGGATGTAGTGAATGCACGCGGAAAACAACGCCTGATTACAATTGAGCCAACGCAGTCGGTATCAGAAGCGGTAGAATTAATGAAGGAATATGATATTGAACATATACCGGTGGTAGATAGTGAACATAATTTAATTGGCGCCATATCGGAAAACGGGCTGTTTCAAAGAGTATTTCATAATGCCGAAATAAAAACAGAAAAGATAGAAACAGTGATGGATGCGGCTTTTCCAATAGTTGCCTTTGACGCGCCGATAGAAAAACTAGGCACTTTAATTAATAAAGAAAACGGTGCTGTGCTGGCAAAAGATGAAAGTGGCAATTTTCATATTGTTACTAAATACGACGTATTGCAGGCGCTTGCTTAACAGCAGCATAAAACCTTTAAAAAAGGGGTAAGCGTTTTTACTTAGAGGCTACAACAGCCTCTTTTTTTATTGTGTAAACAGATGCTCTTTGTAAAATTTTGGCTGCATGTTTATTCCCGCTTTGTTGCTGCTTTTCTACACCTGCTTTTATGCCAAACTTTGCCGCACCAACGGTTGTAGGGGTTTTTCGGTATGCCGCAAATAACAGGAGCGATACCCTTTTTTGAAGGTTTTGTCATGAATCTTCAAGCGTAACAACGTACAATTACGAATGCCATTGAAGTTGATTTACGAAACATATTATTCGTATTTTTTTGTACGCAGCGTAATTACCATAACTTCAAAAAGGGGCATTACTGCCATTGTGCAGTAATACTCAGCAGTGTACTTTTGTGTCAGAAGTTGATTGATCGCAAAACACAATCCAAATCCTGAAAAAAACCAACATCCAACAATCCGAGAAACCAAATCGTCCAAGATCCAAAAAACCAACCGTCCAGAACACACAGAATTAAAAATCCGATCCTACAGAAAGACAGAAAATCCGTATCAATCAACTTCTTTCTTTTTTAAACCAAACCTGTATAAAACCATTACGTAATAAAATCCTACACCTACGACGCCCCGTTTGAAATTCCACTTCCTGAGAAAAACTATCCAACCTTCCTTTTTAAAAACCGTTCGACGTTAATCCCGTTATTCTATCACCCCGTTCCAATCTTACCAAAAACCTTTGGCGGCAATTTACTGTCCTCCTGCAAAGCTTTGCACAAAACCATTGCTTGCAGGAGGAAGGTGATAGTGATTTAAAACCTTGCTCCCGTTAAGTTACTCTACGTTAACAGGCTTTACCTGCTGCTGCCTTTGTTGCCGATGAACGGAGTGCCACAACAGTTGCTTTATAGTAGCAACAAGCTGGCTAAAACAAATGTATTTTTAAGCTGGTGCTACAGCCGAAAATAGCTTTTAAGCAAAGTTGCATATTCCTTACTTTTGCGGCTCCGATAACAGTTCGGCATTAAATATTTGTTATGAGTATTCTTGTAAATAAGGCATCTAAAGTATTAGTTCAGGGCTTTACCGGTACAGAAGGTACGTTTCATGCATCGCAAATGATAGAGTACGGAACCCAACTGGTTGGCGGTGTTACGCCTGGTAAAGGCGGTAGTACACACCTGGACAGAATGGTGTATAATACCGTGGCTGAATGTGTAGAGCAAACAGGCGCCTATGTATCGATTATTTTTGTGCCCCCTCCGTTTGCAGCCGATGCTATTATGGAGGCGGCCGATGCAGGCGTAGCCTTAATAGTGTGTATTACCGAAGGCATTCCGGTGCAGGATATGATTAAAGTAAAGCATTTTTTACAAGGGAAAAAATCCCGCCTGATTGGCCCAAATTGCCCTGGAGTAATTACGGCAGACGAATGTAAAGTTGGCATTATGCCGGGCTTTGTTTTTAAAAAGGGACGCATTGGAATTGTTTCCAAATCGGGCACGTTAACCTACGAGGCAGCCGACCAGGTAGCCAAAGCCGGACTGGGAATTTCTACAGCAGTTGGCATTGGCGGCGACCCTATTATTGGCACTACAACTAAAGAAGCCATTGAATTATTAATGAACGATCCGGAAACAGATGCGATTGTGATGATTGGTGAAATTGGCGGCGGCATGGAAGCCGAAGCAGCACATTACATTCAGGCGGATGGAAACAGAAAACCTGTTGTTGGCTTTATTGCCGGACAAACAGCGCCTCCGGGACGCCGTATGGGCCACGCCGGCGCCATTGTGGGCGGTGCAGAAGATACAGCAGAAGCCAAGATGAAGATTATGGAAGAATGCGGCATACACGTAGTTAGCAGCCCTGCGGATATTGGTAAAACAATGGCTAAAGTAATGGGCAAGAATGCCTAACATTTAACTCATTTTAAAAAAAGCCCCTGCCAATTGCAGGGGCTTTTTTGTGATTCCATAAGTACGGATTTGTTTTCAATAATAGCGGGTATATTTTAAAAAGCTTATTGTATTTTATTCTTTTCGTTACGTTCTGCAGGTGAGAAGGAAAAGAGTGTAACTTGTTTAGTTCACCTTTGCTAAACATAAGTTAAAGGACGAATGGTATACCGATACGTATGTAATTCTTTATGTTCGTGCATCATTGCTAATAAGAAAGAACACCGTATGAATTTAATAAAGCAATTTATTTTAGCGACCCTGATTATTGTAACAGGCATGGCAGCAAAAGCACAAGAAATAAAATTGTATACGGAAGATTGGAAAAAAATTGATGATCTGATTCAAAAGAAAAACCTTCCAAAAACGGCGCTTGCCGAAGTGATAAAAATTTATGCACTTGCAAAAAAAGAAAAACAGGAAGCACAGGTAATTAAAGCTTTAATTTATAGAAGCAGCCTGCAACAGCAAACCCGCGAAAATAACCTGGCTCTTTCCATAAAAGAATTAGAAACCGAATTAAAAACAACGGGTGAACCGGCGGCTTCTATTTTAAAGAGCATTATTGCAGGTCTTTATTTGCAATACTACCAACAACATCGCTGGCAGTTGTACAACCGTACTGCAACACAAAATTTTTATAAAGAAGATATAGCTACCTGGGGTTTAGATGATTTTCATAATAAATTAAGTGCTCTCTACCTGGAGTCGATTGCTAAAAAGCAAACATTGCAAAACACCAAATTGCAGGGTTACGAAGCGATTATAATAAAAGGAAACGTACGCTACCTGCGCCCGACGCTTTACGATTTGCTGGCACACCAGGCGCTCTCTTATTTTCAAAATGGCGAACGCGACATAAAAAATAGCACAACATTATTTGACCCACCCCTTTTTGCTGCCTTTTTACCAGCGGCCGAATTTGCAACCTACACGTTTCCATCAACCGACACTCTTTCGGCTCAGGATATTGCATTGCATATTTACCAGCAGTTAATTCGTTTCCATTTGAAAGATGCAAAGCCAGATGCTTTAATTGATGTAGACATACAGCGAATAACCTTTGTAAATAGCGCCGTAGCGGGCAGCGAAAAAGAGGAACTTTATACAAATGCGCTGAAACAACTCATCACCAAATACAACAACTTTTCCACCATTGCGCAAGCCCAGTTTTTATTGGCTTCTTATTACGAACAATTGGCTGCGCAATATCATCCGTTAAAAGATACAACCCACCGTTTTGCGCGCATTAAAGCGAAAGAGCTATTAGAACAGGTAGTACAGGACAGCAGCGTAAAAAACGAAGGCTGGACAAACAGCTACAACCTTTTACAGCAAATTACCGCCGCTTCTTTTTCGTTTGAAATAGAAAAGGTAAACCTGCCCCAAACTCCTTTTCGTGCTTTAGTAAAATACAAAGCGGTGCCCGAACTTCAGTTCAGTATAATAAAAGCTACCAAAGAACTAAAAGAAAGATTGGAGAACGGCCAGGATGAAAATTACTGGAGCTTGCTGCAACAAAGCAATCCCATTAAAACATGGAGCCAAACTTTACCGCAAACCGGCGACCTGCAGGAACATTCAGTGGAAATTAAAATAGATGCGCTTCCAACAGGAGACTATTTGCTTTTGGCTTCAACGGGCAACAAAACATCAAAAAAAGGGGGCCCCATGGGTGCACGTCTTTTTCATGTATCCAACATTAGCTATGTAAACCGGCAAAATCGTTTTTTTGTTTTACATCGCCAAACCGGCCAGCCTTTAAGTGGCGCATCGGTAGCAGTGTATAACCAGCAATACGATTACAATAAACAAAACTACAGCAGGAAAAAACAGGGAAACTACACCACAAACGATCAGGGTTTTTTTGAAGTATCAATGAAGGATGAAAGCAGAACCTCGCCGCTTTTCTTAGACATCACGCACAAAGAAGATGCCTTGTTTTTATATGATCCTATTTACCATTACCAGTACTATGACGGGCATCAACAGGAAACTAAAGAAGAGCATAAGAAAACATTTCTTTTTTCGGATCGTTCTATTTACCGGCCTGGACAAACAGTGCACTTTAAAGGTATTGTGGTTACTACTGCAAACAGCAATAATAACAGTATTGCTCTTGATTATAAAACAAGTATTCTATTGCGCGATGCCAATTACCAATTCATCGATTCGATTGAAGTAACCACCAACGAATGGGGATCGTTCAGCGGAACGTTTACGCTACCTCAAACCGGACTTAACGGCACATATCAATTAATAGACAGCAGAAATAAAAGCAGCATCGCCATTGCTGTAGAAGAATACAAACGTCCCAAGTTTTATGTTGATTTTGAAAAAATAAAAGAGAGCTATAAAGTGGGCGATACGGTAACCGTTATAGCGGCGGCAAAGGCCTATTCCGGAAACAATATTGAAGGCGCAATTGTTACCTATCGTGTTGTGCGGCAGTCACGCTTTCCGTACCCGTGGCTTCTTTGGCGGGGATGGTGGCCGCAAACGCCACCAACGCAAATTGCTAACGGTAAAACCATTACTAATAGCGATGGAACTTTTTCTTTTTCTTTTGCCACTGTGCCGGATAAAACAGTAGATAAAAGACTGGAACCAATTTTCGAGTATAGAATATATGCCGACGTAACGGACGTTACCGGCGAAACGCGCAGCGCCGAAAACTTAATCGTTGCAGGATACAAATCGCTGATGTTAAAAACAAACATTCCCGAAAAAGTTCCGGTAAACGCCTTAAAAAACCTTTCTATTACTACCGAAAACTGGAACGGCGAATTTGTGCCTTCTCCTGTTTCCGTAACCATATCAAAACTGCTTCCTGAACAGCGGCTGATACGCAAACGTTATTGGGAAGAGCCCGACCAATTTGTACTGAGTAAAAAAGAATTTATATCTTTTTTTCCTCATGATGAATACCAAAATGAAAGCAATGCGAAAACATGGCAAAAAGGAGATGTAGTTTATGTTGAAAAAGATTCGACTAAACTAAATGGCACTTTTTTATTGCCTAATGCCCAACTCTCAAGCGGCTTTTATGAAATAGAAATAACGGCAACCGACGCCGGTGGAGAGCAAGTGAAAGACGTGCGCA
>JBBSRB010000040.1:0-21791 GCA_038243445.1 Chitinophagales bacterium
ATTTTTTCCTGGCACGGCATGCAAGCTGTTTTCTACAGATTGATGAATGCCTGTCCATTGTCTTAGTTCATCAGAAAGACAACGGATAACAGATGCGCTGTCAGCGGATGCAAAAATCGCTGTATTGAAGGCTGGTAAACATCCGGCACATGCCATAACGCATACTTTTATAAACAAGAAAACAGATAGGTAAATCTTGCACTGCAAATGTATTATACTGCTGCTATCAGGTCTTTGCAATTCCTGACTTCAATCATTTGTATAACAACAGGGCACGGGCTCCATGCTCCGGGTTAATCTTTAGAACAAATTATAGCTGACACATATGCCAGAGATGCATGTGAATGTTCATTGAAAGAACGAAACTGATCCGTACTCTATGCCATATTGCGTGCCCATTCTGCCAGGCCATAAACATGACTTTTGTTCGAAAGTAGTTCCGTTGGTTTAAAGCCAGTAAACTCTTTAAAGTCGCGAATTAAGTGAGCCTGGTCAGCATAGCCAAGGTCGAAAGATAATCCCGCCCAACCGCCTGCCGTCTGCAAACTTCGCATATCCCGGTATACGTTGCGGAAGCGTATCAGGCGCTGGTAAGTTTTTGGACTTAAGCCCATATCCTTTTGAAATCTGCGTTCCAACTGGCGGGGACTAACGTATACAGATTTGCATATTGTGTCAACGGAAATACTGCCTTTCGAAGACCGTATCAATTTCACAGCTTCAATCAGGTAATTATGTTCTTGTTTATGTTTGTTCAGTTGCGATTGCATAAAAGCGTCGGTACGGGAAATAAGCGTCGCTACATCTGGAGCTTCTGCCAGCTGTTCTACAAACCGTTTAGCGTTGTTCCCAACAATATTTTCGAAATCAGTATATTCAGTGTACAATACGGACGACGGCGCTTTGAACAACATGTGCAACGTTTCAGGCTTCAGCCGTATACCAAACTTACGTGTTGTACCTGTAGCCCGCCATACTACTTTATCATTATAAACACCGCACATAAGCATATCCGGCAATGGGAACCATTGCCCGTTTGCTTGAATATCGTATTCTCCATCGTCTATCGTTATCACAATTTCAGCCATACCTATAGGTATGCAATATTGGTCTGGAGAATACTCACCGGCAATACCTTCAAATGATAGTAGCCAGTAGGTATCTACATAAGGCTGGAGGATAGCAGATGGCTTGAATTCCTGGTAAGTAACTTTCATCCGTAGTGTTCGGTATAAATGTAAAGCTTCGATTTATTTTCAGTCAATTAAAGTTAGGATAATTGAAGGGCAGTAAATCGTTCTGCAGGAAGTTCTTCTGCTGCCATCTTCACAAAAGAATCGAACACAAAATCAGGCGCATTCACTTTCACTCCACCAAGCCATTCCTGTATCTCAGGATTACTGATGCTGCGCATCATCCAGCGGCTTTCTTCAATCAATATCTCCGGGTTGATACTGGCGATAATGTTATCCTGCATACCCAGGATTTCCATATCATTGAAATGCTTCCATAGCAGTGGCAGCAATATTGTTTCTTCCTTATTCATATGATAAAGGTTGAAAGCAATAAATTCATTAAGAGCATAGAAAATAGAGTCGCTAGCCGCTTCCTTAGCTTCAGAAGATGCGTCTTTCCACTGGTTAAGCAAACCTCTTAAGTTTTGACTCAGTTCACGGTCCACAACATGGTCTTCTTCAAGAGCAGCAGCTATCTGGGGTTCCTGTTGGATAATCTTTGAAAGGATAAAGTTGTCTTCATGGTCGGCATGTTCATCATAATAGTATAGAACAGTTTCCAGGTTGGCTACCATGGCTGCCGCTTCCGGAGAGGTAAAATCAGTTTGTTGCCATTTCATTTGAATACTAAAAAGCATTGCACGCAAGCCTTTGTGGATGTTGTTGAATACATTGTAGCGTTTTGCATTGTTGTTCATGATCATTTCAAACTTTTTACAAATCTATTGTTCTGATTAGTACTGGTATTGAAGAAATGCGACAAAAAAGAGACAGCCTTCCTTTTTTAAAAATCAGTTTTGTTCATCTAAATATTAATGATACATGATACCAACACTACGTAATATTGCAATGATGCAACAAATCAATATCAGAGAATCAAACGTTGAAATTGGCAAACTTTATTTTTTTGGACTGACACTAAAATGAATCTAGCAACAAAAGTTTTCATGATTAATAAAGCTGAAAAAGTACAAAGGATTGATACCTCAGCCGATGCCACGAAGCAGAGGCTGTAAAATAAACTGTGTCAAAGTTCAGAAAAGAATAAAGAACTTTAAAAACGGTTTAGTATGGAATATATTGCTGCCATAATTCATCTGGCTGAATACGTGCAATGTCAATAAATTGCTTACAACAGACAATACATTTCTATAGTTGTTTGCCCGATTTAATGCAGTTTTTCCTGGTAGTTCCTGAACCATAGTAAAAGCACTTTTTTTTATTTTTTTCTCCATTTTCCTCAAAGTTATACCCACAAAAGATTACAGAAGATTTTAGCCTACTTTTTGTCCATTAACCCGATTTTTCTTATCTGGCGGTTATAACCCTCATCCGAAATGGCATTATTAAAACTGATGTACCTCGCTACCCGAAACATTAAAAAGAAATGGACCATGCCGCTGCAAATCTGGAGCATCACTGTCCCGCAGTTGAGAATTATTTTTGGTGAGGCTCCTTTAAAGGGAGCAGCCACCGCCTCTTCTGCAAACTCAAAATTATCTTTGACACAGGTTATTTTACACACCCAAGAACTGTCTTTTTGACTGCACTATACTTTTATTTGCATTCCTTTGTATTCACAAACAGAATTGCCCTCAATTCCTGTCTTAATTATTGAACTAAAATCTTACCTTTCATCACTTGATGAATAGCGCAATAATAATCTGAACCTTTTGTAATAGCTTTCTTCCATGATGAGCCTGCTTGTATTTCAGAAGAAGTCCATGCCTTGGTTTTTTCTTCCGTTATACAATGGGTTACCATATCGTTGTTTATCCAGATTACCGTATCTCCCTTATGCACTGTAATTTCCTCCGGATAAAATTTCATTTTTCTAATTTCAACCGTAAATGAGTGAGGTCCGGCTTCTTCTACTTTTGAGGAAGTATCACCTTGAGACATAGAGGTTGAACTGTCATATTCAAGTGAAGATTTATAAGCCTTATCCTCTGGAGAAGAGCACCCATATACTACAACAATGCAGAAAAAAAGGTAAATACAATCTTTAACTATTGAATCTATCTTTCTCATTATTTAAATTTTTTCTGTAGCATTTGCGCATGTTCCAAATGTGCGTTAAATGCCGGAACAACGCTTTGCAATAAATCTTTTAGTTCGCTGTTTTGAGATTCAGGAACTAAACGGCCATTTAATGCAGATGTAACAGCCTTATGATAGGCTACCTCATTATCAATATATGCTTTATCAAAGGCTCTGCCTTTTTTTTCCCGAAGCATTTCCGTGGTTTGATTTGCAGATGCCATCAATTGCCTGCTTAGCGCATTATCCTTTGGTGTAACGCCTAATTTTGTAACCAGTGCTGTTGCTTTATCAAGTACAGCTTGATGGTCCGTAGCCATTGTCTTTGCAAATTGTAAGATTTCTACGTTTTTTGATTTGCTCTTTGCTAGGGCAGCGGCATCAATATCAATTTTATTTGCAGCGACTGCTACAGATGCTATTTCAGCATCAGATAATTGAGTATTTTCTTGTGCGGATGCAGGCGCAGCTCCGTCGTTCACTACCGTACCGGTCCCCGCCGATAGATGATTGCTAGTATCATTCATGGCCTCTGAACCGTCTTTTATATTATTAGGTTCGTTAGCATTTTCTACACTGTCTTTATCATTGGTTTTAGCAGTATCGTTACAGGATGTAGCAATAAATAACATTCCTGCCAATAAAAGAGGGGTAATTTTTTTCACGTTTTTAGGTTTTAATAGTTGAAAATAATAAATTCAATTTGTTCCACATTGACTGCAATTGCTATAGGGGGAGTTCTTTTTCTTCAAATTTCGGTTAGTGCAAATAATCCATTGTTAAGTCCATCGTCTTTATAGTTTTAATTTAGTATCTCAATAGAGTAAGTGAACAATTGAAAGGTTACAAAAGGTGTCAATTTGGTTAAAAAGCATAAGCTGCAGCGCATTCTGTACCGAGAGTTGGACTTGAACTTAGTTGTTTTTTCCAATCGCTCTTTCATGGAAAACAAGCGATAAAACCTACGATCTATCGGATGGGGAGTTCCTTTGCTGGAAGAAGAGTATTGGAGACATTGGAATTTTGTTCATAGAATAGCGGGCGAAACATTCCTTTTAAGGAACAAGTCTGACAGGCCTTTTTACGATTAGTTTATATCCTATTTTCTTTAGCCTTGTTTAACTTAGGCTTGGATCGAAAGGGAGAGGCGTTTCAAAATATACTTCATGTGGGGTTTTAGGATAAAACTTATAGTGGGGTTATGGAGGTTATAATCCTTTACCGTCCGAGCAGAAAGCAAGGTAACGCAAGTGTCGTACTTCTTCCTTTTCGTAAATAATGTTTTATGAAAAAATAATTAGATTGTATTTATATACGCGTAAACGAAAAATTTGTTTTTTGTTCTTTGATTATTTGGAGTTAAAGCCCAAATCACTTAATTCTTAAAAAAACAAGTATAATCTTGAATAGGAAATGAGTAAAATAATTTTTCTCATGTTGATTTTGTTAGTTCATGAATAAATGGAGACTCAACTTGTAATATATTAAATATGCTCACTGGTCAATATATTGCTACCAATGTTTAAACTATGTTTAAACCAGCTAAAAAAGAAATAGGGCTTCAATCGCTTGAAACCCTTTACTGTATTGGTGTGATCCGGATTGGATTCGAACCAATGACCTACTGCTTAGAAGGCAGTTGCTCTATCCAACTGAGCTACCGAACCATTTTAGGTGGGCAAAGATAATGGAATCTTTTATTTGCAGCCGGGCAAAGCCACCCCTTTTTAAAAGGTTTTCTAATGGCCTAAATGCAGCTTGCTAACCGGATAAAAGTTAATTTCGGCATTCTAATGAGGCAACAATTCTTTTACGGTAAGGATACCTTAACCATCCAAACAGCTATAAATCTTGCTTCAAGTGCTGTGCAGGGCGATTTGCACCAAACAACCATTAACCGCATTAATAGTAGCCAGCAACACATACAGCAAATGGTTGCTGACGGCAAAACCGTGTACGGCGTAACAACGGGCTTTGGAATTTTAGCTAATAAGAAAATAACCGAAAGCGACACGGCTTTACTGCAATATAAAATTTTACAAAGCCATAGTGTAGGTGTAGGTGCACCTATTCCTTTAGAAGCAGCTAAGCTAATGATGATCTTAAAAGTGCAGGCGCTTGCACAAGGGTTTTCGGGCATTCAGCTAGCAACTATTGAACGGATTTTATGGCACATAGAAAACAATATTATTCCTGTTGTGCCCGAAAAAGGAAGTGTAGGTGCTTCCGGCGATCTGGCTCCTTTGGCGCACCTTTTTTTACCATTAATTGGCTTAGGCGAAGTGTTTGTAAATGGAGTGCCGACAAGTTCTGCCGAAGTATTACAGCAATTTGGATTATCGCCCATTCAACTTGGACCAAAAGAAGGACTTGCGCTGATTAACGGAACTCAGTTTATCTTAGCATTTGCTGTAAAAGCGGTGCAGCGGCTACATAATTGTTTAGAAGCAGCCGATGTTATTGGCGCCATGAGTCTTGAAGCACTTACAGGAACCAAAGCACCGTTCGATGAGCGCCTGCATGCGTTACGGCCGTTTAAAGGCAATCAGTTAGTGGCACAGCGCCTTCGTTGCCTCTTGAACCATTCCGAAATTATGCAAAGCCATATAGATTGTGGCCGGGTGCAGGATCCGTATTCACTTAGGTGTATGCCGCAGGTGCATGGAGCTTCCAGAAACGCATGGCTGCACTTAAAAGAGCTTACGGAAATTGAACTGAACGCCGTAACCGACAATCCTGTAGTTTTTAGCGAAGAAGACGTAATCAGTGGGGGAAACTTTCATGGTCAGCCTCTGGCTTTGCCGCTCGATTATGCCTGCTTTGCAGCCGCAGAAATAGGAAATATTTCGGACAGGAGATGTTACCTGTTGCTGGAAGGAAAGTGGGGCTTACCCCTTTTGTTAATGAACGATGTAGGACTAAACAGCGGCTTTATGATTCCGCAATACACTACTGCCGCCCTTGTTACCGAAAATAAAACGCTTTGCTTTCCGGCCTCAGCCGATAGTATTCCTACCTCTCTCGGGCAGGAAGATCATGTAAGCATGGGGAGCATCAGCGGAAGAAAGTTAAGTGTCATTTTAGATAATTTAGAGTACATATTAGCCATTGAACTGCTCAGCGCCTGCCAGGCTATAGAATTTCGCCGGCCCTATAAAAGCAGCGCTGTATTAGAATCGGCGCATAGCTTTATACGGCAGCGGGTGTCGTTTGCGCAGGAAGACCGCATTTTTGCGGACGATATTAAAGAAGTAACAAAAGTTATTGCCGATTTTTCGTTTCTACAAAAAATAAATGGAGCCGCCATGGCAAACGGCTTGGAACTGAATAAAAGATTTGAAGCATTTAACTTGTAAAAATACAATTGGGAAGCCGGCAGTAAAGCCTTGATTAAGCTTTTCTTGCGACGCTCCGTTCAGCGGCAGAATAAGGGTGAGGCATCTGGCACTTAGCGCCAGGCGTTTGCTTCTTTAGCAAGGCTTCTTGTTGGGCTCTTTGCTGCTGTACAAGGGTGCGACGCAAGGGACGCCCATTAGGGATACCATTGCTGGTTACAAAAAATTATAAAAATGGCTGAAAGAAAATACGATCCAATAAAATACAAAACGCCTACCGGAACGCAACTCTCCTGTAAAGGCTGGGCGCAGGAAGCTGCGCTGCGCATGCTGTTAAATAACCTCGATCCGGATGTTGCCGAACGGCCCGACGACCTGATTGTTTATGGGGGAAGAGGAAAAGCAGCCCGCAGTTTTGAAGCGTTGGACGCTATTATAGCTTCGTTGAAAAGTGTAGAAAACAACGAAAGCCTACTGATACAAAGCGGTAAGCCAGTTGGTATTTTAAAAACGCATGAAAATGCGCCGAGGGTTTTAATTTCTAACTCTCAATTAGTACCCAATTGGGCTAACTGGAAGCACTTTGAAGAATTGGAGAAAAAGGGTTTGATGATGTACGGCCAAATGACGGCAGGAAGCTGGATTTACATTGGATCGCAGGGAATTGTGCAAGGCACTTATGAAACCTTTTCGGCCATTGCTGATAAGCATTTTAACGGCAGTTTAAAGGGAACACTAAATGTAACCGCAGGCTTGGGTGGAATGGGCGGCGCGCAACCATTGGCCATTACCATGAACGGCGGTGTTTGCCTGGCTGCCGAGGTAGAAAAGTGGCGAATAGAGAAAAGACTGGAAACCGGCTATTGCGATTTAATGATGGAAGATATTGATGCCGCTATTGACAGGGCGCTGGAAGCAAAAGAAAACAGTCAGGCGCTATCAATAGGTGTAGTTTGCAACGCAGTACATCTTTTAGAAAGATTAGTTGAACGAAACATTATTCCCGATACTCTTACTGATCAAACATCGGCACACGACCCTTTAATTGGATATTGGCCGCACGAGCTTGAGTACAACAAAGCAAAAGTTTTGCGCACGCAAGACCCCGATAAATATCTGCACTATGCATACGATTCAATGTACCGGCATGTAGAATTAATGTTAGAACTTCAAAAAAAGGGTGCGGTAACATTTGATTACGGCACTAATATTCGTGCAAGAGCAAAAGAAAAAGGGCTGGAAAACGCTTTTGATTTTCCAGGGTTTGTACCAGCCTATATACGTCCGCTTTTTTGCGAGGGAAAAGGGCCTTTTCGGTGGGCGGCGCTTAGCGGAAACCCCAGGGACATTGCAGTTACAGATGAGGTCATTGCCGAACTTTTTCCTAAGAATGCATCTTTGCAGCGCTGGCTAAAATTAGCTAAAGAAAAAATTGCTTTCCAGGGATTGCCAGCCCGCATTTGCTGGTTAGGACAAGGCGAACGCGAAGCTGCCGGACTTGCTTTTAACGAATTGGTGCGCGCGGGAAAAGTGGAAGCGCCGATCGTTATCGGGCGCGATCATTTAGACACCGGCTCTGTAGCTTCGCCGAACCGCGAAACAGAAGCTATGCTGGATGGCAGTGACGCCGTGGCAGACTGGCCGATTTTAAATGCGCTGGTAAATACTGCCGGCGGCGCCAGCTGGGTAAGTTTGCATCATGGCGGCGGGGTAGGCATGGGTTACAGCATTCATGCAGGAATGGTAATTGTGGCCGATGGCACCAACGATGCCGCTGCCCGTTTAAGCCGTGTTTTGCGCAACGACCCCGGTATGGGCGTTATCCGACATGCCGATGCGGGCTATGAATTAGCTCAAAAAACGGCTGATGAGTTTAAATTAAACCTGGAAGCAAGGCTTGGAGAAGTTTAGAGTTATAATATAAACTCTAAAAGTGGAAGAATTACTGCATAGGAGTTAAAATACCCTTTTTAAGATTTTGAAGTTGGTCAGCTTTGAAAAATCGTAAAAAAAACGTTCATAAAACAGACTCTTCAACTCTTCAGCTCACAATCAAATAAACCGTCAACTCCTAAACATGTAAACATCTCTCGTCTGCTGGCGTGCTTTTTGAAGCAAAAGAAGCAACAGGGGATAAGATTATGAGCAGACTTTTAGTGATTTCCAACCGTTTACCGTTTTCTATTGATAACAGCGGAGGTGATGTTTTTGTACGGCAAAGTTCCGGCGGACTAGTTTCGGCGTTGAAAAGCTTTTTCGAACACTCCGGCGACAATGCAGAAAATTACTCTGAAAAGCTATGGATTGGCAGCTTAGATGCTGATGAAAAGGATTGGCAAGGCGCAGAAGAGTCCCGGTTGGCAACTACTGACTTTGGTATTATACCTATTTTTATTGAACAAGATGTTTACAACAACTATTACAACGGATTTTCCAACTCCACTCTATGGCCCCTTTTTCATTACTTTCCCTCTATTGTAGAATATAAGGCGGAGTATTTTGAAGCCTACAAAACAGCAAATGAACAGTTCGCAAATAAAATCATTGAGGTTTACGAGCCCGGCGATGTTATTTGGGTACACGATTACCAGCTGATGATGGTGCCTCAATTGGTACGCGCCGCCTTGCCTGGTGCAACCATCGGGTTTTTCCTGCACATTCCGTTTCCCTCTTATGAGTTGTTCCGCATTATGCCATCGCAATGGAAAACAGATTTGTTGCGCGGCATGCTGGGCGCCGATCTGATCGGGTTTCATACGCACGACTATGTACAGCACTTTATTCACTCAGCAAAAATGATTTTACAGGTAGAAAATTCGTTCAACACCATTCAATACAGTAACCGCATTATTAAAACCGACCTCTTTCCCATTGGTATTGATTACGAAAAGTTCCGAAACGCCATTACCAACGATGTGGTGGTAAGCATTTGCACCAGTTTGGAAGAACGTTTTCACGATCAAAAAATAGTGTTTTCGGTGGACCGGCTCGATTATACTAAAGGACTTAATTACCGGCTGATTTCTTATGAAGAGTTTTTAGAAAAGCATCCTCAATGGATAGAAAAGATTGTTTTCATTTTTAACATTGTTCCTTCACGCGACGTTATTACCACCTATGCGCAGCGCCGCCGCGAAATTGAAGAACGGGTGAGTTCCATCAATGGCAGATATTCAACACTGCATTGGCAGCCCGTAATTTACCGGTACAATCATTTGGAGTTTGATGAACTGTGTGCCCTGTACCAAACCGCTGATGTGGCGCTGATAACGCCTTTGCGCGATGGAATGAACCTGGTTGCAAAAGAATACATAGCTTCTTGCCTTGATAAAGGCGTTTTAATTTTAAGCGAGCTTACGGGAGCGGCTTCTGAGCTGAATGAGGCAATTTTGGTAAACCCAAGCGACTCCGGCGAAGTAGCAGAAGCCATCAACTCGGCACTGAATATGCCGTTGCTGGAACAGCGTTCGCGGCTAAGTTATATGCAACGACGGCTGGCTAATTATGATGTGGTAAAATGGATTAACGATTTTTTAGATGTATTAAAAACAGCAAAAGAAGACCAGGAAAAACAAAAGATAGATGTGCTGGATGCGGCAACCATTATGCAGATGCAAAACGATTTTATAGACGCAACAAAGCGTTGCATTTTGCTTGATTATGATGGAACGTTAGCAGCATATCAAAAAATACCTTCACTTGCAATGCCCGATACCGACTTGTTGGAATTGCTAACACAACTCTGCGCCGATGAGGCCAATGAAATTGTAATCATTAGTGGTCGGGATGCGGATACTCTTCAAAAATGGTTGGGCGGCCTACCGTTAAACCTGGTTGCCGAGCATGGTGCCAGCATTAAGTACAAAGACGAACGCTGGATGCAACAGGTATCTGTGTCGCCGGAATGGAAAGATGAAATTCGTCCCTTGCTTGAACTGTTTGTTACACGCTGCGTAGGCTCATTTATTGAAGAAAAGAAGAATACGCTGGTGTGGCATTACCGAAATACGCACCCCGATCTTGGGTTTATCAGATCGAGAGAACTGCGCAATAGTTTGCTACAATTAACCACCAATACTCCCTTACAGGTAATAGATGGAAATAAAGTGCTTGAAGTGCGGTTGGTGGGTATTGATAAAGGCGCTACGGCCCAAAAAATCATCGATCATTTTCTACCAGATTTTACCCTTTGCATTGGCGACGATACAACCGATGAAGACATGTTTAAGGTGCTTCGAGAAAAGGCTTACACAATTAAAATCGGACGTGGAAATACAGCCGCGAAATTTACCATTCCATTGCAAACCGATGTAAGTTCTTTCCTTAGAAAAGTGTTGTTATCTCAAACAACAGTGGTGCAATAGAAATGCCGTTTGACTAGTTGAAAACCCTTTTTAAAGGGTTTTCATTTATTTCATTAAAGATAAAATAAGCCTCAGCGGAACGCCAACCCAATCAGCCCTATGTTGCAGTTCAAAATTTAATTGTTTTAAGGCCCGTTCCAGTAAAAAGGTTTCTACAAGCATTTTACGGTCGTGGCTTTCAGCAGGCAAAAAAGGAGCATCTGCTACGGTTTTATAATAAGCATTTAAAAAAAAGCTGCTCATAAAAAAAGCCCATTGTTCAGCAAATGGAAGCAGACTTGCACGATCTTCTTTAGGAACCTGGTGATTTAAGAAAAAACCTTCGAACGCTACGTAATAAACAGAGCAAACCATATCTGCCAGGTCGCGCAGCGGCGATCGCTTCAGGCGGCGTTCACTGAATCTTCGGCTGGTGTTTCCACCAAAATCTTGTATCACCAAATCTTTACCCGTAAGTAATACCTTTTGAAGATTAAAGTTTCCATGGATTCTGATTTTTTGTACATCAAGTTTTTTTGTGTAAATACTTTTCAGCAACGTTAACAAATCGTCTTTACGGCCAATAAGGTGGCCGAGATTTTGTTTTATAGGTGCAGGCAACTCGTCAAGGCTTTTATAAAGGTTTTGATAAGTTTCTCGCACAAGAGATTGCATAGCCGAAAAGAGCGAACGTTGATAATGCAAAGAAAATTCTTCGGCCACAAATTCTTTCAAGTGCGAATCGAAATGAAGCGCCAGGTGCATTTCGCCGGTGCGTTCCCCTAGTAACTGCATTTGATCTGCAGCGCGGGGGCTAAATAATATTTGCAGGTTTTCGGGCAGTTCTTCAAATGACGTTGGATGGGAAAATGAGCCTGAGCGTTCATTGGCAGTAAGCTGCTGCCGGTCTCGTGCAAGTACTCTTTCTATGAAATTGTTTACTCTTTCAAGCATGTATGTCTTACCGTCTCCATGGTTTTCTATCAAGTTTTGCAGAAGTCCCAACGTTACCGTGCCGTTACCGGAAGTGAACTCTATAAACCCTGAAAAAAGGGGTAGGTGAGTAAACTTTTTTTGTTCAGAAAGATAAGCAGACATTTCCACATCGGGGTTTATGCCATAATCAACCTTACGGTACATTTTTAAAAAGAAGCGGTTTCCGTAGGTGATAGACGTATTGTTTTCATCTACCACATGAATTTTTCCAGCAGCTTCGGTTCCGTTTTGAACGGCTTCGGTTACTTCGCCGTTGCTCTTAAATAAGATGGTGTTTTCGCTGGAGGTAAGGGTGTTATTTTTTGCAAATTCCGTTAATAAAAACTGCTGAAATTCTGCTGTATAAAAGGCATCACAAAGAATGCCTTCCGCTCCTCCAATGGTCATGTTAGCAATAACTGCCTCGGGGCAATTATCCCAAATTTTTTTAGCGGCTTGCTTTAAAATAAAAGTTACCGGTAATTGATAAAGTTCCGGTAGTCCGCTCTCGTAAGTAACTTCTACAAGCAAAAGCAAAACCGGGCATTGCTCTGCTGAAAAAGCAAATTGATCTGCAACAAGGGTATGATGAACTGTGTGTTTTTTACCTGTAAACCATTTTTTGTTTTGCAGGTAAACGGGTAAAATTTCTTTTTCGAAAAGTTGCAAATTGGTAACACCGGTAAACTGATTCCATTCTTCAATAACCAGCGTAGGCAATGTTTCGGCGGCAGGTTCTAAAGCTGTTTTTTCTAAAATAAACCATTGAAATGAGTGGGCGCTGCACGAAAAAAAATAGGGCGCATCATCTTTTATAAGCGGAAAACGATTTTTGCTGAAAGCTTCCACGGGCACAAATCCTGTAAACTCTTTCAGGTCAATTTCGGCTGGTTGCACATGTTTGGAAAGGTTTGCAACAACCAATATGTTTTCATCTTTATAGCTGCGTGTAAAGCATAATATTTTCGGATTTTCAACGTGAATAAATTTTAGCTTTCCGCGGCCAAAAGCCGGGTAATTGCGCCGCATATTGATGATGCGTTTCATAAACCAAAACAGCGACGACGTGTTGCTTCGTTGCAGTTCTACATTTACAGCTTCGTAACTGTATTCGGGGTCCAAAATAACCGGAAGGTAAAGCTGCTGCGGGTTGGCAGATGAAAACCCCGCGTTCCTGTCTGGCGACCACTGCATGGGCGTGCGCACACCATCTCTATCGCCAAGGTAAAAATTATCGCCCATTCCTATTTCATCGCCGTAATAAACCACCGGTGTTCCGGGCAACGAAAAGAGGAGCGCATTCATTAATTCAATTCTTTTCCGGTCGTTATCCATCAGGGGCGCAAGCCTGTGCCGAATACCTAAGTTTATGCGTGCTTTTGGATCTTTTGCATAGACTTTATACATAAAATCTCGTTCTTCATCCGTTACCATTTCAAGCGTTAACTCATCGTGGTTGCGCAAAAAAATCGCCCACTGGCAGGAGTCCGGAATTTCGGGTGTTTGATCGAAAATATCGGTAATAGGGTAGCGGTCCTCTTGCTGCAAAGCCATAAACATACGCGGCATTACAGGAAAGTGATAGTTCATGTGGCATTCATCTCCATTGCCAAAATAGGCGGCCGAATCTTCGGGCCACATGTTAGCTTCTGCCAAAAATACGGTGCCCGGATAATAAGTATCAATATGGCTGCGCAGCTTTTTTAAAAACGCATGTGTTTCGGGCAGGTTTTCTCCGTTGGTTTCTTCGCGTTCAAACAAATAAGGCACTGCATCCAGCCGAAAACCATCTACTCCCATGCTGCACCAGTAATCTAATACCTTTAATATCTCTTGCTGAACAAGCTCGTTATCAAAATTTAAATCGGGTTGATGATAAAAAAACCGGTGCCAGTAATATTGTTCCGCCACGGCATCCCAGGTCCAGTTCGATGCTTCAAAATCCTGGAAAATAATGCGTACATCTTTGTATTTAGTTCCATCGTCACACCAAACATAGTAGTCACGCTCCGGCGATCCTTTTGGAGCCTTTCTTGCTCTTTGAAACCACGGATGCTGATCAGAAGTATGATTAATAACCAGCTCGGTAATAACCTTTAAATTTCGTTTGTGCGCTTCGGCTAAAAAGGTTTTGAATTGCTCAATATTTCCGTAGCGTGTATTTATAGAATAGTAATCGGCAATGTCGTAACCATCATCTTTTAATGGAGATGGATAAAACGGAAGAACCCAAATTGCTGTAACGCCAAGCTCCTGCAGGTAATCTAATTTCTCCATCAGCCCTCCAAAATCACCAATACCATCGTTGTTGCTGTCTTTAAAAGCTTTTGTGTGCAGTTCGTATATGATCGCATCTTTATACCATAAAATATCTTTTTCTTTAATGCCATTGTTATTGTTCGCCATACTTAAAAATTTTGCCGCTTAATAGAAAACGTAAAGCAGAAAATACCGTGCCTTGACTAAATTTCTTTAACGAATAGAGGTAGATAAAAACAGTTCAAAAAGGGTATAGTTAATTCAATACTCCGGATATTTAAAAATAGATCAAACTCTAATTTTAAACAAGTCTGTACTTTAGCAACATGGCCATATTATTTACAAACATAAAGTCGCTGGTTAATGTGCGAAAAGAAACGTTGTTACTTCGCGGAAAAGAGTTGCAGCAACTTCCTTGCATTAATGATGCGTTTTTAATTGTTGAAGGAGACCAGATTGTTGATTTTGGTTCTATGGAGCACATTAGTAAAGCGCAATTGACAATTGAAAACAAAGTTGATTGTACGGGGAAAATGGTGCTGCCCTCGTGGTGCGACAGCCATTCGCACCTGGTGTTTGCAGGCAGCCGCGAAGACGAGTTTGTACTTAAAATTAAGGGCGCATCGTATGCCGAAATTGCAGCAAAAGGCGGTGGCATTTTAGCTTCTGCAAAAAAGTTAAACGATACTTCGGAAGAGGAATTGTTTCAACAATCGCACAAACGTTTAACAGAAGTGGCTTCGTTAGGAACGGGCGCTATTGAAATAAAAAGTGGCTATGGTTTAACGCTGGAAGGCGAGTTGAAAATGCTTAGGGTAATTAAACGGTTAAAGCAAGCGTCCGACGTAATAATTAAATCTACTTTTTTAGGCGCACATGCTTTGCCCGAAAAATATAGTTCAGACAGGAAAGGTTATATCAATTTGATTATAAACGAAATGCTGCCGCTTATTGCAGCCGAAAATCTGGCCGATTATATTGACGTTTTTTGTGAAGAAGGTTTTTACACGCCCGAAGAAACAATTCAGATTTGCAGCGCCGGAATAGAGTTTGGATTAAAGCCTAAAATACATGCTAACCAATTGCACGCTTCCGGCGGTGTACAAGCAGGAGTGAAGCTTGGCGCTCTTTCGGTTGATCATTTAGAATGTATGGATGAAGAAGCTGTTGTAGCACTTGCCGGTTCAAACACAGTCGGAACCTTGCTGCCAACGGCGGCTTTCTTTTTGCGGATGCCTTTTCAGCCGGCGCGAAAACTAATTGATGCCGGATGTGCCATTGCCTTAGCTTCTGATTTTAATCCTGGTTCCTCTCCTTCGGGCAACATGAATTTTGTAGTAGCGTTAAGCTGCATACAAATGAAAATGTTACCTGAAGAAGCCATAAACGCAGCAACTGTTAACGGCGCTTTTGCTATGGAATTACAGAAGGAAGCCGGAAGTATTTCGGTTGGTAAAAAAGCAAATTTGATAATAACGAAAAATATTCCTTCGGTTCATTTTCTACCTTACGCGTTTGGCTCCAACTTAATTGAAAGGGTGATGCTTAAAGGAAAATGGATTTAAAACTAACAAGTGTATTTAAATTAAAGGATTTAAATTAAAACCTATAAAAAAGGGTACTTGTCTCTTTTTTTGCATTGTACAAGGGCTTTTGTAAAAACCTTTAAAAAAGGGTTATGGGCTGTATACAACAGGTTACTTCGGCTTGGGTTAAGCAGTTGCACAACCCCTTTTGTATGCCTTTTTTAATTTTATTTATTTTTGTGTAGAAGCTTTTTAAAAAAACTTCCAGCGTTTTTAACCGAACTTATTTTTTCTGTTAATACATCTATTAGCTGACCTTCGGCATGTTGTTCATCGGTCATTTTTATTGCTAAATCAATTTGCTTTGGATAAAGCATAATAAAGCTGTTGGCGGTAAAATAAGTGCCCAGGTAGTACGGTACTTTTTCTAAATGAGTACTGTACGACCAATGCCCTTTGCGCGATGAAATAATAACAAAGAGGTCGTTTCGCTTCAGTTCGCGGGAAAAAATAAGAAAGTCGTCCCAATTGCTAAAATGCGTAAATTCTATTTTTACAGAGTCTTTTGCCAGTTCATTCTGTTCTTTAATTTTTCGACTTGTTTCGTCAGTGGCATACAACTTTATGGTAAGCGCGGCTTCCTTTGCAATAATGCTAAGTTTAGTTAACCAGTGCGAAAAGCCAGGCTCCAGTTCGGCCTTTGGTGTTACCAGAACCACCATTCTTTGCAAGGTATTAAACGGCTGTACCGATTTGTAGATGTAAATAGTTTCAGAAATCCGGTTTTTAATGTTTTCAGCAATGGGGCCTAAAAGGTCTGTTTGATCGGCATTACGGTGCAAGCCAATTAATACATCGGATATTTTTTGCTCTTTAATGGTGTAAATAATTCCGTTACTTACGTTCATATCAAAACGAGTAAGCGGTACAATAACGTTTTCTGTTCCGGCGGCGTGCTTCACCGCCCGTTCCATCATTTTTTTGCCGGCAACGTGCGTTTTGCCGTTGTCGGTTTCATCGCTAATAATGTGGAGCGCAAAAACCGGAATAGGGCTTTTTTTAGGCTTTAGCATCAATCCAAAATCTACCAGTTCTTCAACCGTATCGGGGTAAGCAAGCGAAATCAAAATCTTTTCGTTTTCATCCCCTTTTTCAGCGGCTTTTTCTTCTTCTTGCAAGGCCAACTTTCGCGAAGCTTTTTCAACGGTGAACGAACTGAGCGTGCAGGTAACAAGTATCATTAAAATGGTTCCATTTAAAATATCTTCCCCCAACAAACGTATAGGCTCGCCAGTGCCGGTTTCGCCTAAAATGATATTATAACCCACCAGTACAATGGCCAGCGTGGCACCTACGCGGGCATTACTTAAACCAAAAATCATTTGTCGCTCGCTAGCAGATAGTCTGAAGGTTTTTTGTGTTATCCATGCTGCAATAAATTTTGATAGAACAGCAAATACAATCATAAAGGCAGCAACTTTTAATGCGCCAGTGCCTTTAAACAACACCCTGAAATCTACCAGCATACCTACGCTGATTAAAAAGAACGGGATAAAGAAAGCGTTGCCTACAAAATCAATCCGGTTCATTAGCGGAGATGTATGTGGAATAAACCTGTTTACTGCAAGCCCCGATAAAAACGCACCAATGATCGCTTCCAGACCCGCCACTTCGGCTAAAAAAGAGCCCAGGAAAACCATGGCCAAAACAAAAATATATTGCGAAATATTATCGTCAAATCGTTTAAAAAACCATCTGGCTATTAGTGGAAATAAAAAGAAAATAATACAACCAAAGATTACAGAGGAAATAAGTAAGCGAATCCAGAAAGCAGAAGTAATTTCTCCTTTAACCATACCCGTGATGGTGGCCAATACAAGCAGCGCCAGAATATCTGTTAAGATAGTGCCGCCTATTGTAAGTGTTACGGCTCTGGTGCGGGCTAAGCCATATTTGCTTGCAATTGGGTAGGCCAATAATGTATGCGTAGCAAACATGCTGGAAAGTAAAATAGAAGAAGATATGCTGAAACCCAAAATATAGTAAGCCGCAAACGATCCTAAAATCATTGGTATAACAAACGTATATAAGCCAAACACAAAGCTTTTCCCTTTGTTTTTTTTGAATTCTTCCATATCAATTTCCAGCCCGGCGGTAAACATGATATAGATAAGGCCAACAGTGCCAAACAAAACAATGCTGCTGTCGCGCAGCAGCAGGTTAGTGCCATAAGGCCCAATTATGATGCCTGCAGCAATTAAACCAATAATGTGCGGAACCTTTATTTTGTTGAAAATAATGGGGGCGAAAAGAATAATAAAAAGCACCAGCGAAAAAATAATCACCGGGTTTTTTAGCGGCAACGAAAAGTCCAGATCTGAAATTAAAAACATGTTGATCGTATCAGGGTGTTACAATTTTTTGCATTTGAACGGCATATAATATCCGGCATTCGTTGGGGCTAATTATTTTACGAATGCCTTCCATTTCGGTGTCGTTTTTAAACAGCAGGCTTACTGTTATGTTTGCAGCAGCCGATGCCGATTCCTGTTGAGCGGTAAGCAGTAGTTCGTTTCCGCGGGCTGCACCGCTATACACCCTAACAATTTGGTTACTCACCATCGCCTTTGCAATAATCGCGTTATCCTGGTAGGAGAGCTCCCAAACCTCAGTTTTGTTATCGCCAACCGCCGAACCAGCACAGGTAGTTTCCGTACAAACCATCTTTACATTCCAACGGCCTATTAAAAATGGCATTTTAGCACTTAAAGAATCGGGCGGAATATACTTTTTCAATAAGCTATCGAGCGTGCGCTCTTTTTCATCCATAGTAGTTTGCCTGGCGTTTAACTGGTTTTCAAAAAACAAAAGCCTTTGTTCTTTTTGATCAATAGAGTCTGCCCTTCTTTCAATGTTTTGTTCGCGCACACGCAAGTCGCAACTAAAAAGAACAGGAATAAAAAAGAGTAAACAGGTTCTCAATAAATTCATACTTCGTTGTTTGAGGTAAAGTATTCTGCAACGGCTGTAAAGCATATGCAACAAAGGAGTAAATTTACTTTTGTTTTGTTACAATTGAACCACCATATAATATGAACCTTCCACACTTCAAGTATTACACCAAAAGCGACCTTCTTTCTTTAACGCACCTCCGCCAATTTGAGACGAAGCTGGGAGAACGATTGCAGGTATTACCCAACGAACGCGGACCGGAAGCTTTTATTAAATTGGATGCAGAATACGTTGTTTTTGGAATACCCGAAGATATGGGTGTGCAGGCAAATGGAGGAACATCGGGCACCAGCACTGCGTGGCTCTCGTTTTTACATTCGTTTTTAAATATTCAAAGCAACGATTTTTTAAATGGCGATGAAGTGGCCGTAATTGGACACTTTGATTTTGGCGATATTCAATACCTAATTGACAGAAACGCAGCCTCACCACAGGAAAAAACGATTGCTTACCGCGTAGCTGTAAACACTATTGATGAAGAAGTAGAAAAGCTGGTAAAAGCCATTACTGCCAGTGGAAAAACACCCATTGCTATTGGTGGCGGCCACAACAATGCCTACCCAATGATTAAAGGTTCGGCCAAAGGTTTGCAGCAGACGCAACGACTTGAGCTGGCGCAAATTAATTGCGTGAATTTAGATGCGCACGCCGATTACCGGCCAACCGAAGGCCGGCACAGCGGTAACGCTTTCAGGTATGCCGAAGAAGACGGCTTTTTGCAGAAATATTGTGTTGTGGGACTGCAGGAAAATTACCTGCAACAGAACGTGTGGGTAGATATTGTAAACAATCCGTTTTTTGATTGTATTACGTTTGAAGATATTTTTATACACGAAAAAAGAACTTTTCAGCAAGCTGTGTTGCATGCCATTGATTTCACAGATGATAATTATACAGGTATAGAAATAGACCTGGATTGTGTAGAACATGCGTTAAGCAGCGCCAGCACACCATCGGGCATTACATCAGTACAAGCAAGGCAATATATAAACCTGTGCGCTGCCAATTCCAAGGTGGCCTACTTAAACGTATCAGAAGGCGCGGTGCGGCTTTCTGATGGACGAAGCGATGAAGCTACCGGAAAGTTGATCACGTACATCGTGTCTGATTTTATAAAAATGAACGAAGCGGCAAAAGAATGAAAAAAGGGGTTACTCTATTAAAAGCCACCCCTTTTTAAAGTGTTTTTAGGCTTCGGGCGAAAGATACTGCGCATAAGCATATCCTTCTTCGCCGCCCTGGGTGCGCACCAGCCACCACTGGCTGTTTGATTTTGAAATAAGCGTCACCATTTCGTTGTGACCTGCTTTACCCACAATCGGCTGGTCGGTTCCAGGGCCTTTACGAATGTTTAAATTAGAACTTTCGGTAGTTACGCGGGCACGGGTGCCGGCCTGTGCCGATACTTTTACATCAAGCACCACATCGCCGGCTCTAAAATCGGGGTCAATGGAATTATAAACATTCCATAATTGATCTTTCACCGCACCATTAGGAGCTTGTCCGTCTATGTACAAAACATTGTTTTGCTCGCGAACCTGAAGATTGGTGATGCCGGAATTTTTTGCTGTGTCTATGAGTGTTTTATATTTATCCTGTAAGGTCATGATCTTTTATTTTATGGTTAACTGATTGTTTACTTTTTTCGGATTTAGGGCATCCAGCGATGGTTTCAGCCGCATCCAGTCGTCGCGGCTGATAGTTCCCATTACGGTAATTTCGCCGTTATTAACAGTGGTATTTACACCAGGAAAGTCTTTGGTGGCATCAATAACGCCTCGGCGCAGGTCTTCATCACCCGAAACCTCTACCGGAGTGGTGGTAGGTGTAGTTGGCGTTTCCACTGTTGTTGTGGTATCTTTTGTTTTGCTTTTACAGGCTGTAAACGATACACCGCCAGCTAGTAGCAAAAACAAGCCAAGCGGTAAAAGAGTCTTCTTCATAATTTAAAAGTTTAATTAAGAAGACATATTATACAACTCTTGTACCACGACTTTATTCGGCGCTTTCCAGTTGAAGCACTTTTTCGAAAGCTTCCTCGTATTCTTTGTTGCTGTCTGCCAGTTGCTGTTGCACTTCCTTGTAAGCTTCTTCGGCTTTTTTAAAAGCTTCGGTGTTGCCATACGTGTCGGGAGCGCCGAGTTGGGCTTCCAGCATTGCTTTTTCTTTATTCAGCCCGGCAATTTTTGCTTCAGCCTGTTGAAATATTCGTTGTTGTTTTTGTAGCTCTTTTTGCGCCTGTTTGTCTATAGCGTTATTTGGAGTTGGTTGAGAAAAAGCTGAACTGCTTTTTTCAGGAGCGAGGTTTTTCTGCCCGCCCTTTTTCTTGCCTTCACGTTTGGTGATTTCGTCCGAAGCTTTATCAGTGTTTGCCAGGCGTTCTTTCCAGGCAACGTATTCTTCGTACCCACCTTTAAATTCTTTAATTTCACCGTCAACAATTTCCCAAATTTTGTTGGCAGTTTTCGAAATAAAATACCGGTCGTGGCTTACTAATACAAAACTTCCTTCGTATCTGTTCAAAGCATCAATCAGTAGTTCGTTGGAGTGAATATCAAGGTGATTGGTCGGTTCATCAAGCAACAAAAAATTGGCTTTGCTGGTGATGGTTTTTGCAAGCGCCACTCTTGCTTTTTCTCCTCCGCTTAATACTTTTATTTTCTTGTCCGCATCATCGCCGCTAAATAAAAAACATCCCAAAAGGCTTCTTAGTTCCAGTTCGGTTTTTTTTGCCCCGGCTTCTTTCATTTCTTCCAAAATGGTGTGGTTCATGTTCAAGGCCTCTAGCTGGTGCTGCGCATAAAACGATTCATCTACATTATGGCCCCATTTACGCACGCCTTCGTGTGGTTCTACGCCGGCAATGATGCGTAAAAGGGTTGACTTTCCTTTTCCGTTCGCGCCAATCAGTGCAATTTTATCGCCGCGGTCTATTTCGGCAGATGCGCTATCTAAAATTTGAAGATCTTTAAAGTTTTTCGAAACATCTTTTAGTTCAACCAATACACGCCCCGGTGCTTTATCAACACTAAAATTAATGCGGATGTTTGGACGTTCTCTTTCTAC
>JBBSRB010000041.1:0-21713 GCA_038243445.1 Chitinophagales bacterium
AAACATGCATAAAGCCATCATCATTACGTAGCGCCTCTCCTTCTTCTGTCTGGTGTTCTTCTCTAAAATGTCCGCCGCAACTTTCTTCACGCAGCAGCGCATCTTTACACATTAATTCACCCAGCTCAATAAAATCGGCCACACGACCGGCTTTGTCCAGTTCAGGGTTAAATTCGTGGATGGTTCCGGGAATCTGGAGGTCGCTCCAAAACTGTTTTTTCAATTGCTGAATTTCTGTTATGGCTTCGCGCAAACCTTGTGCGTTACGCGCCATACCGCATTTATCCCACATAATTTTTCCCAGGCGTTTGTGCATACTTTCTACACTCTGGGTTCCTTTAATGCTCATTAGCTTTACTATTCTTTCGCGCACAGCTTCTTCTGTTGCCACAAACGCAGGGTGGTCGGTTGGGATTGGTTTTGTGCCTATTTCATCGGCCAGGTAATTGCCCAACGTGTATGGTATAACAAAGTACCCATCTGCCAAGCCTTGCATTAGCGCGGAAGCGCCAAGCCGGTTTGCGCCATGATCGCTAAAGTTGGCTTCGCCAAGAGCATAGCAGCCAGGAATAGAGGTCATTAAATTATAATCAACCCACAAGCCGCCCATTGTGTAATGCACCGCCGGGTAAATACGCATGGGAACTTCGTATGGATTTTCGCCGGTAATTTTTTCGTACATGTCAAATAAATTGCCGTACTTTTCTTTTACCACTTCTTTGCCCAAAGTAATGGTTGTTTCGGCATCTATATTTCCCAGGTTGCGTTTACTGGCTTCAATGCCACCATAGCGCATAATGGCATCGGCATAATCTAAGTACACTGCCTGTCTCGAGGTTCCTACTCCGTAACCAGCATCGCACCGTTCCTTTGCTGCACGAGAGGCGACATCTCTTGGTACTAAGTTCCCATAAGCGGGATATCTTCTTTCTAAATAATAATCGCGTTCCTCTTCTGGTATTTCGTTTGCTTTTCGAGTCTCTCCTTCTTTTTTGGGAACCCAAATTCGTCCGTCGTTCCGTAACGATTCGGACATTAAGGTTAATTTAGATTGATGTTCGCCACTGACAGGAATACAGGTTGGGTGAATTTGTGTGAAGCAGGGATTTCCAAACAAAGCGCCGTTTTTATGTGCTTTCCAAATGGCGGTTGCATTAGATCCCATTGCATTGGTGGAAAGATAAAATACATTGCCGTAACCACCGCTGCATAATAAAACAGCGTGCCCAAAATGACGTTGCAGTTCGCCGCTAATTAAATCGCGGGCAATAATGCCGCGGGCTTTGCCGTCAATCATCACCATTTCCAGCATTTCGTGACGGGTGTACATTTTTACATTGCCCAACGCCACCTGGCGTTCAAGGGCCTGGTAAGCGCCAATTAATAGTTGCTGTCCTGTTTGTCCGGCGGCATAAAACGTGCGCTGCACCTGTGTGCCACCAAACGAACGATTGCTTAGCAAACCACCGTATTCACGGGCAAACGGAACACCTTGCGCTACGCACTGATCTATGATGTTTCGGCTTACATCGGCCAGGCGGTACACATTAGCTTCGCGTGAGCGGTAATCGCCACCTTTTATAGTATCGTAAAAAAGACGAAATACAGAGTCGCCATCGTTTTGATAATTTTTTGCTGCATTTATACCACCCTGCGCTGCAATGGAGTGGGCACGACGCGGACTATCGTGAAAGCAAAATGCTTTTACTTTATAGCCCAGCTCGCCAAGCGATGCGGCGGCCGAAGCACCTGCCAAGCCTGTGCCAACTACTACTATTTCCAGCCTGCGTTTGTTGGCTGGGTTTACCAGCTTTACATGGCTTTTATAATCGTCCCATTTTTTTTCTAATGGGCCTTCCGGAATTTTTGCATCAAGCATAGTTCAATTTGAAAATTTGATATGTTAGCAAACCCAAAAATTTAAAATCTCTACCCTTTTTTAAAGGTTTTTACTGTACCCTCTTTAAGGTGTTTTCAACCAAAAAATGTTGCCTATCATTAAAGAACTTTAGGCCAACTTAGTTTGGGCTTACCCAATCTAAATACATGCTAATGGGCATTAAAGCAAATAAAACAGCAATAATAACTGTAACGCCATAGCCGGTAATTTTCAGCATAGCCAGGTATTTTTTATTGTACACACCCATTGACCGAAATGCACTATGAAAGCCATGAAAAAGGTGAAACACTAAAGATCCCACACCCACCAAATACAAAAGAACAACTAACGGATTTTGAAAGGTTTGGTACATTTTTAAAAACAGGTTATGTGTTTCCACCACGCCGTTATGATACGATACCGGATCGAGATTGTGCGTAATACGCGAAGGAACCCAAAACTGGCCAACGTGTACCACTAAAAAAATTAAGATTAAAGAACCTAACAACGCCATGCTGCGGCTATACCACGTGCTGCCCCTGTTGCCTAACTCTTTTTTATATCCTTTTTTGCGGTTGCCACGGTTTTTAATTTCAACTGCGTAGCCTTGTATAATGTGCAAAATAAAGCCGGCAAAAAGAACTATTTCGAGTATGCGAATAATTAATGTGTTACCCATGAAATAAGCGGCCCGGTTAAACATCGATCCATTATCGGTGGGATCGAAAAAAGGAAGATCGTTAAAAATGCAGGAATTTAAACCGGCGTGAATAAGTAAAAAAGAAATTAGGAAAAAACCCGTTAACGCCATTACTATTTTTCTACCAACAGCAGACGTGAAGAAGTGCGACCATTTCATACGCGTATAAGAGGGGGTTAGTTATGCGCAAAGGTAAGCGCCGATTGCTAAAATAAATGGAACTTAAAAAATATAGTATATTAAACAGGCAGCCTTTTAGTTAGTTCTTCATCAATTTTTTTAAACAAATCGTGCGGTTGGTAAATGCGCCAATTGCTTAAAGGCATTAATTCTACATAGTAATTAATTTTTGCTTTTCTAAAATCGTGCTGTGTTGGTTCGGGCATATTCAGGCAAACGATCCAGCCATTTTCATCGGTTACTTCTTCAAACCATTCCTGGTAATAATCCTTATCGCCGCTGTGATAGTTTAACACATTTTCGGCTATTAATATAAACCTGGTAATACCTTCTTGTTCAAACTTGTCAATCACGTCGCGCTTCAGCATCATAATATCGTTTTCTATGGCATCGTTCCATTCGCCAATAAGTTCTATCACCACATAAAGCTCGTCGTAATCGGCCGCTAATACTTTTAAGTACAGCGTGCGGCTGCCAAATTCATCCCATTGCGGATGTATGAGAAAGTTATAAACCGATTGTGTAAATTCAAATTCGGAATATTCTCTTTGGTAAAAAGGCGATCGCTCATCTTCTTCGCTTACATATACATGTCGCCAGTTATAAAAAGGTTCAATTTCGTGCATAGCCTAATGATTAGCTGATCGAATCCACCGCTTTTTTTACGCTCCCGTATTTCATCAGCAGGTCTTTTGCTTTTTCGTAATCACCCATTGTTAGTTTATCCATAATCATTTTCGTGCCACGGTCTATCAATTTTTCGTTTGTTAACTGCATGTTTACCATCTTATTATCTTCTACCCTGCCCAGTTGAATCATTACCGTTGTAGAGATCATATTTAAGATTAGTTTTTGCGATGTGCCGCTTTTCATCCGGGTACTGCCGGTTACAAATTCGGGCCCTACTTCGGCTTCAATCGGAAAATCGGCTACATCGGTTAGCGGCGAACCTGGATTGTTAGTAATGCAACCAGTAATGATACCTTTTTTTTGACATTCTTTTAAAGCACCAATTACATAAGGCGTAGTGCCACTTGCCGCAATGCCAACCACTACATCTTTAGTTGTTATATTATGCTCCTGTAAATCTCTCCATCCTTGCAGATTATCGTCTTCGGCATTTTCCACGGCTTTGGTTATAGCATCGTCGCCGCCGGCAATAACGGCAATTACCAATCCATAAGGCACGCCATAAGTGGGCGGACATTCGCTTGCATCTACCACCGCAAGGCGGCCGCTGGTACCGGCACCAATATAAAAAAGCCGGCCGCCGGCCAACATTTTATCAGCAATAGCGCTTACCAGCCGTTTAATTTGCGGAATGGCTTTTTCCACTGCAAACGAAACTGTTTTGTCTTCGTTATTGATATTAACCAGCAACTCGCTGATGTTCATTTCTTCTAAATGCCTGTAATTGCTTGATTGTTCTGTTATCCGTTCAAAGGTGCTCATAAAGGTTATCTCAGTTAGTTGAATGATAATTTACCAAACCGCTCATAGGCGCTTTTAAAACAGTGCCCAATGTAAAACCGTAAGAGGTACATAACTCCTGCAAAACATCCTTAAAACCATACGCCACGCTGCCTACAAAATGAACAGGTGTTTTCCGTGTTTCGGTGTACTTGTTTAAGTGCTGCCGAAAAAAATCGTTCAAGCCATCTGTTATTATATTTTCAATAATGTAATGACCTCTGTTTTCGGCTAAAAAAAGCGCAAACTGCGCCAGGTAACGGTTTGCCAGAGGCTTTTTATACACATTATTTAAAATTTCAACTTTCGTTGCTACAAACCGCGCATCAAACCGTGCCATAAGGTCTTCATCATACGTGTTATAAAAATAATGCTGAACTACGTATTTTCCAAGGTAAGCCCCGGAGCCTTCATCGCCCAAAATATAACCAATGCCCGGACTGTTTTTTGTAATTTTTTTGCCGTTGTAATAACAAGAGTTAGAGCCGGTTCCTAAAATGCAGGCAATGCCTTTTTCCCTGTTGCAAACGGCTCGTGCAGCAGCCATTATATCTGTTTGCACATCTATTTTAGCAGAAGGAAAAACCTGCCCAAGAGCCTGTTTAACGCTTTTTGCATTATCGGGATTAGAGCAGCCGGTGCCGTAAAAGAAAACTTCTTCAACCACAATGCCTTTTAACTTTTCAGCCAGTTCGGTTTGCACCAATTCGGTTATTTGCGCAGTAGTTAAAAAATAAGGGCTGATGCCTTGCGTAAAAAGGGTTTTGTTCTTTCCCTTATTCATCAATACCCATTCGGCTTTGGTGGCGCCGCTATCGGCAATGAGTGTTACAGGCATTTGAGTATTTAAAGTATTGTTGAATATTTGTCAAAATGGCTTCATTCTTTTCAAATGGGCTATTTTGCAACATTTTACAAAGTAACGGCAGACGATGAGGAATAAAAAATTACAAGTTTGGTTGCCCCTGATTTTTTCGCTGGTGATGATTGCGGGAATGTTTTTTGGTTTTAAGCTGCACCAACAAACAGGAAGCACCAAAGGTTTTTTTACAAAAGACAAGCGCAGCGCATTGCAGGAAGCGCTTGACCTAATTCAATCCCGTTATGTAGATTCGGTTGGTATAGATTCGTTGCAGAACGACGCGATGGATGGAATCATGAGCCATTTAGATCCGCATTCAGTGTATATTCCCGCTACCGAATTAGGCGAAGCCAACGAGGAAATTGTTGGTAATTTTCAAGGCATTGGCGTTGAGTTTGCCGTTTTTGAAGACACGGTAAATGTGTTATACGTAGTGCCCGGCGGCCCCGGCGATAAAGCAGGATTGCAAATTGGCGACCGCATTTTAAAAGTAAACGATTCTATAATAGTTAGCAAAAACCTGCCCAGCGCTTCTATAAAAAAACTTATTCGCGGCGAAGCCGGAAGTAAAGTAAAGCTTTCTGTTTTGCGCAATAATAGTGGGCAAGAATATTTTGTAACCCGCGGCACCATTCCTATTCCGTCGCTTGATGCGTTTTACATGATTGATTCCACCACTGGTTATATCAAATTGAACAAATTTTCGGAAACTACCTACCGCGAGTTTATGGGCGCTATGGAAAACCTTCAAAAAAGGGGTATGAAAGCGCTGATTTTAGATATACGCGGAAATGGCGGCGGGCTGGTAAACCAAGCTACAAACATTGCTGATGAATTTTTGGATAGCGATAAGTTAATTGTATATACACAAGGTACCAACACCGAAAAAAGAGAATACCGGGCCGCAAAAGAAGGCGTTTTTGAAACGGGTAAACTGGTGGTTTTGGTAGATGAACTTTCGGCCAGCGCCAGCGAAATTTTAGCCGGCGCTTTGCAGGATTACGATAGGGCTACCATTGTTGGCCGAAGAACCTTTGGAAAAGGGTTGGTGCAGGAGCAGTATGGCCTAAGCGATGGATCGGCCATCAGGCTTACAGTAGCGCGTTATTTTACGCCTACCGGCAGAAGCATACAACGGCCTTATGATAAAGGGAAAAAAATTTACATGGAAGACTTGCTTGCCCGCTACAACAGCGGCGAAATGATGCACGCCGATTCGTTTCATGTAAACCAAAACAATGCATATAAAACCAGCCGCGGCCGAACGGTTTATGGCGGCGGCGGAATAATGCCTGATGTGTTTGTGCCCATAGATTCAAGTTTATACATCCACAGCATTACAAAACTGTATTTAGAAGGACGCTTTAATAATTTTGTATATCAATATTACATGACGCATTTACCGCAAATGCAGCAGTATAAAACGCCGGCTGAATTTGCAGCCCGCTTTACCAACACTGAAGATGCCTGGAAAGGGCTGGTAGCGTATGCTTTAAAAGACAGTATTAATTTAACCAAAGTGCCCAGGGAAGACAGGCAGGAAGTAGAGGACCGGATAAAGGCCTATTTGGCACGCTTTAAATGGCGCACACAGGGTTTTTATGAAGTTTCCAACACGGTTGATGAAGTGGTGCTGCGCGCATTAAAAGAAATTAAAAAGTAATAAGAATGTAGTTTGCTAATTTTAAAGTGCAAATTCCCTCATCACTTCATCTATCGACTTTGCATTGGGATAGAAGCCTGCAAGCTTTTTAATAACACCTTCCACCACAGCATCGGGGCACGAAGCGCCGCTGGTAATTAAAATGGAAACGGGTTCCTTATCGCCCAAATAATTATTTGTTATCAACTCCATTGCTGTATAAAAATCATGATGCATTATTGTGTTTTTCGATAGCAGCTTTTCGAGGCTGTTAATAAAATATGTCGGCAGCTTTTCTTCGCACAACTCTACTAAGTGCGATGTATTAGAAGAATTATAACCGCCAACAACAATGGCTAAATCGGCTGGTGTTTGCAACATACCGGTAACGGCCGTTTGGTTATCGTTGGTAGCATAGCAAAGCGTATCACGCGTATCGGCAAAATGCTCTTTTATGCTTTCTTCAGTTAAATTATATTTCAACTGCATTGTTTCTTTTAAAAAATCGGCAATGGCCTGCGTATCAGAAGCCAGCATGGTGGTTTGATTTACAACGCCAATGCGCTCTAAATCTTTTTCGACAGCAAAGCCTTCTGAATATTGGCCTTTAAAAACTGTGTAAAATTGTTCCGCCGGCTTTTCTCCTATAATATACCTGGCCAATTCTTTTGCCTCGTTCATATCTTTTATTACAAGGGCAGGCGCATTAGCGGCCGAGTGCGAGAAAGTAGCTCTTGTTTCCTCGTGGTTTGGTTTGCCATGGATAACAATAGTATATGAACTTTTTGCAATTACTTCACTTCGGTTCCAAACCTTTTCTACAAAAGGGCAGGTAGCATCGTACAGTTCTGGCTGAATCCCTATTTTTTGTAATTTTTTTTCAATTGCCAGCGTTGTTCCAAAAGCAGGAATTAATACAATATCGTTTGAAGAAAGACTTTCAAAAGGTATAAGCTGTTTGCCCGAGGTATCTTGCAAAAATGCTACTCCGCTCGCCTTTAAATCTGCATTCACCTGCGGGTTATGAATCATTTCGGAGATAAAGAAAATACGCTTTCCCTTATTTTCTTCAATAGTTTTAAAAGCAATATCAATGGCATTTTCAACACCGTAACAAAAACCAAAATGGCGGGCAAGATATACGTCCAATGGCCCAAAGTTCAGCAGCGTTGGCGAAAAGTCTTTTTTCATCCGGTCGCTTTCCTTGCGCCTCTTTTTTATTGCCGATATCAGCGGACTACGGTATTCAAGCGGAACATCAAAGGTT
Organism: Chitinophagales bacterium; assembly: GCA_038243445.1. Lineage (GTDB taxonomy): Bacteria > Bacteroidota > Bacteroidia > Chitinophagales > Chitinophagaceae > Flavisolibacter. The sequence goes on from JBBSRB010000041.1 coordinate 8,001, forward strand.
TTCATGCACTGCAAAATTAGTTCGTAAAATGCTAATAGTGTTTTAATGTGTTATTTTAGGGCGGTTAAACTTTTTTGTAAGATGAAATTTCTACTTTTTCTTTCGGGCCTATTTATTTTTACTTCGTGCCGGCCGCACATAGCTGCTACATCAAACCAACCCACAAAAGCCATGAATACAACTGCCGCTCCAGGTTGGGTAAACAACACCAATATCTACGAAGTAAATGTTCGGCAATACACCAAAGAAGGTACGTTTAATGCCTTTGCTGCGCACCTTCCGCGATTAAAAGACATGGGCGTAAAAACGCTTTGGTTTATGCCCATTACTCCTATTGCGCAAAAAAATAAAAAAGGGACTTTGGGAAGCCCTTACGCGGCAGCCGATTATACCAGCATTAACCCCGAATTTGGAACAATAGAAGATTTTAAAGCGCTGGTGAAAACAGCACATAACCAAGGGTTTAAGGTAATTATAGATTGGGTTGCCAACCACACAGGATGGGATCATCGCTGGACAAGAGAACACCCCGACTGGTACGAAAAAGACAGCGCAACCAACAATTTTAAAATAGCATCGGGGATGGAGGATATTATTGAACTTGATTTCAAAAATAAAGAACTACGTCGCGCTATGATTGATGCCATGAAATTTTGGATTACTGAAGCTGATGTAGATGGCTTTAGAGCTGACCTTGCTTTTTGGGTAGAAGTTGATTTTTGGAAACAAGCAAAAACAGAGTTAGAAAAAATAAAACGACTCTTTTGGCTGGGAGAATTAGACCCGCTGGAAAAGCCCGAATACATGCAGGTTTTTAATGCTGCCTACACCTGGACGTGGATGCATAAAACACGAGAATTTTATCAAAACAACCAAACTGTTGCTGTGTTGGATTCCGTGTTGCAACGTTACAAGTCGGTGCCTGGAATTAAAGCCTGGTTTACCACTAACCACGATGAAAATAGTTGGAACGGAACGGAGTACGAAAAATACGGGGATGCAGCAAAAGCCTTAGCGGTTTTTAGTTGTACCTGGAAAGGTGTGCCGATTATTTACAGTGGGCAAGAGTTGCCCAACACAAAACGTTTAGAATTTTTTGAAAAGGATGCTATTGAGTGGAAATCAGAATTTGAACTGCATGCTTTTTATAAAACATTGCTGACGCTGCATTCTTCACATCCGGCATTAAGCACAGATGCAGAAGTGCAACGCTTACCTACATCAAACGACAGTAATGTGCTGGCGTATATACGTAAAAGTGGCAACCGCGAAGTGGTTGTTTTATTAAACCTTTCAAAAACCCCGGTTGTAAATTTAAAATTTCTAAACAGCGAAATAAAAGGGGCTTTTAGAGATGTTTTTTCAGGCGCCTTAAAAGATTTTACAACCAACAAAAACGTGGATATGCAAGCATGGGAGTATTTGGTTTATGAAAAATAAAGAAGCGTTAAAGCCTGTCTTTTATCCAGGAAATTGGCCAAGGTAAGTGGTTCCATCTATGAAAACAATAAGGTTGATTCTGGCTGCCAAAGCTTTTATAAAATTGGGCTATTCCTTTTATATCCGATCCTTCAAAATCCAGAACCAGTTTTCTACCGCAAAATTCTTTAATCAGTCTATCAATAAGAAAGTGATTGGCTTTCAATTTCCTGCCTTCCGCGGTTGTGGCAGAAAGAATAAAATAGATCCGGTTACGGTCTTTTAAACACAAGGCAATGCTACAATAATCGTTAGAGCTATTTGTAACTTGTCGTATTATTAATTCTTCTTTTACTATCAACGCCCGGCAAAGCAATTCAAATTTTTTATAACCATTAGAACTAATTGCCAGCCTGCGTTCAGAATACAATTTTTTAAAAAGCAAGATGGCTTTTCCAGGATCAGTACCTGTAGAATAATGAAGTACATTTTGTAGGGATCGTGCTAAATCATACCTCAAACTTGGTTTATAGTTTTTACGAATGATAGAATAATTATCTTCTAAAAACAGTACGTAGTTATTTCGCTTTGTAGAGCCAGAAGGTAGATTTCTGAAGTTAAAATTGTACTCACCAAATTTAAAATATTTATGTGTTATTGCAAGCATTTCATCAATAATCTGCGGTGATAAAGGCTCGCTAAAAAAAATACCTAATTGCTGCACAAAAGGAGGCATACAAACATAACGAATACCAAATTTTAGCTTATAAGTCAGGGGCAAAACAGCATCGTAATCGCGCAAAACAATGGCACACCAACTTTCAGCCAATGTATCAAGGTAATATGATTTTGCATAAATTAAGCCATTGGCCGCGCTATCAATACAGGCGTCCCACTTTTCAACGTCTATGTCCTTTCGCTCTTTGTAGGTAATCTGCAATGCCATGTTAATACGGAAAAAGCTTTCCAAACAATTTCTGTCCGTTCCACCGATGCAAATCAATACTAAACGTGAGCCTTTTGCCAAATGTATTTTGTTCGGGCAGTGCTTTTAAATAAGTTTTAAAATCAGCGCTGTACACCAGCGGCGCATACACGTTTACTAAGTTTTTCAAGAGCGATAACTGCAAACCACCAACAAACAAAAACGCACTTGTTTCAGCACCTGTTTGCCACGCTTCCGAAAAAGTGCCCACATCTAAAAAAAGTTTAATAGGAAGTTGAAATGGAAGGCTTCCATTGGGCAGCGTCGAGGTTAAATTAATTGCCGAAACCCAGTCTTTCGACCGACCTTGTAAAAATTCATACTGATCTACCCGCAACTTTAACCCGCCATCCTTTATCATTATTTGCTGAGCCGCTAGTCCGGCATTTTGATATACAGATCCTTCGTTTGCAAAGGATGCGGTGCGACCTAAAAAATAATTGCTGTACGTATAATCTTCCTCGCCGTTGGTGGCTAAAAGCTTTGGCCGATAACGAAAAGTTGAAAAATCGTTGCGGGATTTTTTTCCAATAGTTCCAAATTTTGCAGCAAACGCCCGCACCGATGCGCCGCCGCCGCCGACATAATTAAAAAAATAATTGGCTTCTAAATTAAGCCGATAAAAATTCTTTCCTCCTTCTGCCTGCACCTTGAAATCGTATGGATAAAGAGCGCGGTGATCGGCAGAGAAAAAAGTTAGTTGATTAATAGAACTTTTGTACCTCGTGCTGCTATCTACATAATTTAACCCGTTGGTAGATTTAGTGACAAACTTGCTAAACTCTTTTTCGCTAATGAAAAAAACGCGTGCTTCCAGCCATGTTTCTTTTGAACTTATTGGTGCTTGCCTAAAAGTGCCCCGAACTCTTGGGGTAACCTTAAAAAACCTTTCAAAAACCCTTTGTTCGTTGCTGTCTAAACCCTTATTTTTCGAAAACAACAAACCCGAAATACCCGCATCTATTTTATAAAAAATACCACTTAAAAAAGTAGTGTAATTCACATTGGCAAGCCCGTTCCAGCTTTTTGAACCGGTTGCATACAAGGGCGCCGCTAAAAACTGCACCGGCGACGGAGGTAAAAAATAGTTAGAAGCAACCCCGCCAATCATCAGTTTATCGTACTTATTATAACCTACAGCAGGAGATAAAAATAACACCCTTTTTGAAGGGTTTCTAAGGTAGTTTTTGAAGCTTTTAGGCTGAAACGGAGTAATGATTTGGTTGCCTGATGGTTGCTGGTTTGGCAGCGCTCCTGTTGTATGTAAAAGATTGAAAAAATCTTTAGGGTTGCTTAGGTGGACTTTAAACACATTCTCAAAATCTCCGGGTTGTGGATGTTTAAATTTCCACAATTCAAAATAGCGTTGCATGGCTTTTTTAAATGTTTCCTGCCCCATTTTTGTTTCCAGCAACTCCAACCATTTTGCTGTTTTGTAATAGGCTATTAAACCATAATTTTCGGAAGTGAAGTTTTCAGATTGGGTACTTATCGGTTGATCTTTTTTTATTTTTGCGGCTGTTTGAAATAGAATTTCATCTGCCCCAGTTTGTTGCCCGTATTTGCCTGCTGTGTACTTGCGTTCGTAAAAAGTATTTACTCCTTCATCCATCCAGGGATGGTCGCGTTCGTTGGTTGCAATTACACCATAAAACCAGTTGTGCCCTACTTCATGCGCCAACGTGATATCTAATTCTTTTTCGGAAAGAACAGCCCCTATAACAGCAATCGTTGGGTACTCCATGCCGCCGCCAAAGTTTTGGTCTCCCTGTACCGCGCTGATTGTTGCATAGGGGTACTCGCCAACTTCTGCTGAAGAAAACCGGACAGCGTCTTTTAAAAATTGTACGCTGTTTTTCCAAAGTGCGCTATCCTGAGGATTATAATAAGTGGCTACATCAATTATTTTACCCGAATACAACTTGCAAGTGTCTGTCGAAATGATAAAATTTCTGCTGGCAAAAAAAGCAAAATCATGTATGTTTTGTTGTTTGTAATGCAACGTTTTTGTTTCGATTATTGTACCCTTTTTCAAAGGTTTTTCGGCTTTATTTTTTAGCGCAGGAGTTTTATGTGTTACCTCTTTTTTAAAGGTTTTTGCAGCCTTGTTGGTGTTGATAGGCCTTTGTCTATCTATTATCCAGGCCATTTCTTCCTTGTTTTGCAAAGCGCCCGTTGCTGCCACTACAAACTCTTTTGGAAGTGTAATGCGCACATCAAAATGGCCAAAATCGCTATAAAATTCGCCTTGGTCTAAATACGGCATTTCGTGCCATCCTTTTACATCGTAAACTGCAGGTTTTGGGTACCATTGTGTTATTTGAAACAACCCGTTGTTCCATCCGCCACGCGAAAAATTGCGGGGAAATTTTACATGAAACGGAGTGGCAATGGTAACCTGGCTATTTGGAGGCAAAGGCTTTGGCAATAATAGCTTTATTATATCTATATGCTGCGGATGATCTTCTGTTTTTGCCGGAGTTCCATCTACTTCAAAAGCCAATTGGTTTATATAGCCGCGATCGTCTTTACCGGAAAAATAAAATTTTGTATTTCCATTTTTTAATTGCTGTTCGCTAAAAGCGGTTCTATCGTTTTTAAATGCATTTGGCCATGCATGAAACCAAATAAATGTAAGCGTATCTGGTGAATTGTTTACGTATGTAAGCCTTTCAAAACCATCAAGCGATTTATCGTTGTCGTTCAGCGTTACATCAATGGTATAATCAACCTGTTGCTGCCAATAGGTTTGCTGGCCGTTAGCTGAGGCAGCCAAAAGGAAAAAAAAGAGGATCAACAATTTTGGCACAACATGGTATTTGCTTAAAAATAATGTACAAATTGTAATGTACTGCATCCCTACCTATTTTCCTTTTCCAAGCAATATAATGCGCAGTGTATGAATCATAATTTTAAAATCTAATAGTAGAGAAATGTTTTCAATATACACGAGGTCAAACTTGCTGCGCTCAATCATTTGCGCCACGTTTTCGGCATAGCCGTAGCGCACCATTCCCCAGGATGTTAATCCTGGCTTTACTTTCAGCAGGTATTTGTAGTAGGGAAATTGTTTTGTAATCTGATCTATATAAAATCTTCTTTCGGGCCGCGGACCCACAAGAGACATATCGCCTTTGACAATATTCAGCAATTGGGGCAATTCATCAAGCCTCCATTTACGCATTATTTTTCCCCAGGCAGTTATTCGTTCGTCGTTATCGTGAGAAAGCGCCGGCCCCCTTTTTTCAGCGTTTTCATACATAGACCGGAACTTATACATGGTAAACGGCAGTCCTTTATAGCCAATTCGTTCCTGCGTGTAAAAAACAGAACCTTTAGAAGAAAGTCGCACCCGTACAGCAATGTACACAATAACGGGGACAAGGAAAATGGCTGCAAGGAGAGAAATTATTATATCCAGTAATCGCTTTATATTTTGTTGCCACTCGGGCATCAGCCCTGTTTTGATATCAATTAAAATAGCGCCCAAAACATTGCCGGCTTTTACAGAGCCGGATAAAATGTCGAGGGTACTTGGTTGCATTTTTATCTCGACATTTATTTCGCTAAGTCGCTCAATTATCGTTTCGTTCACTCCAGATTCTTCTTTGGTGGTTGCTAGTATAATTGCTTTAATGTTTTGATCTCCTATAATTTTTTCAAGCTCTGCGAGTGTTCCCAATTGTGGCAGTGTGTGCGTGGCATCCGCGCTGCCCGAAAGCGGAATAAAACCTGTTACTTTATAACCCTCGTTTTGTAACCGCGAAGCTGTGTTTGTGTATGTTTTAAAAGCTTGTTGGTAGTTGCCAATAATTAATGCGGCAAACTGAACCTCACCGGAAAGCAGTTGATTCTTTGCTTTGAAAAGCAGCACTACTCTTCCTAAATAAATAAAAAAAAGATGCAGCAAAAAAAGACTTAAAAACCCTTTTAAATAATACGAATGATTATTGAATGTATCATCGGTTAAAAAGATAAAGAAAAGGGTAAAACAACCAATGAAGCAGCAAACCAAAGTATTTACAAATTCGGCAAGCCTAGATTTTTTATACACAGAATGGTAGCTTCCAAAAAGCGAAAAAAAGATAAGCCAGGAAACTGGAATAACTGTAAGTCCAAGCCAAAAGTTTTGGTCGGTGGCCAACCAGCCATCTACAATCAGCGGCTGATTTAAAAGAACTTTTCGAATGAAAAAAAAGCTGCCCCATGCAAGCCACGCAGTTAAATAATCGGAAAAAGCATACCAAAAGGGTGTAATGTATTTTGTTGAAGGCATGTGTAGAAAAAGATAGCCGTTACGCCATTTTTTGCAAAATGATATGGGCCACTTCCATCGCTCTTAGTCCGTCAATTTCATTCACTACCGGCCGTTTGTTGTTTTCAATGCAGGAAACAAATTCCTGCAATTCTAATTTAATCGCATTTACTTCCGGCACCTGTGGGTTAGCGATGGCAATTCTCCTGCTTCCGCCGCCGGGTGTTTCTATATCAAACGTAAATGCGTTTTTATCTTCGGCAGTATCTATTTTAATGATCTCTGCTTTCTTTTCTAAAAAATCAATTCCTATGTACGCGTCTTTTTGAAATACTCTCATTTTGCGGAGCCTTTTCATAGAAATGCGGCTTGATGTCAGGTTGGCAACGCAGCCGTTATCAAATTCTATGCGCACGTTAGCAATGTCGGGCGTATCTGTCATTACGGCTACGCCACTTGCCGAAATATTTTTTACCTCGCTCTTTACAATACTTAATACAATATCAATATCATGTATCATCAGGTCTAAAATAACGCTCACCTCTGTGCCTCGTGGGTTGAATTGAGCAAGCCGGTGCACCTCTATAAACATTGGATTTAAGGGTACATCTTTTATGGACAAAAATGCAGGGTTAAAGCGCTCCACGTGCCCTACCTGTAATTTTACGTTCGACTCCTGCACTAATTTTACCAATTGAGCAGCTTCAGCCATCGTGTAGGCCATTGGCTTTTCCACAAACACGTGTTTGCCTTTTCGGATAGCTTCCTGGCATATGGAAAAATGAAAATTTGTTGGTGCCACTACATCTATAGCATCGCAGGCGTCAATTAAATTGTGCTGGCTGGTAAACCTTTTTAGACCATAGATGGCAGTCACTTCTGCGGCAGTTTTTTCATCTGGTTCAAAAAAACCAATCAATGTTACATTTGGTAACTCTTTCCAGTTGTTTAAATGAAACTTCCCTAAATGCCCGGTACCAAAGATGCCCACTTTCAACATAGATGCAGCTTAAAAGCGTCAAAGATAACCTAGGGTAACTAAGCGAAAAAGAAAGAATGGAAATAGAAAAGAATTTTTGTTTAGAAAAGAGATTTTCTCTTATTTTTGCCACCCCAATTTGAAAGGATCGGTAGTTCAGTTGGTTAGAATGCCGCCCTGTCACGGCGGAGGTCGCGGGTTCGAGTCCCGTCCGGTCCGCGGAAGTATGAATTAAGTCGCTGTATATCAGCGACTTTTTCTTTTTAGTCGAATTTTTAGTCGAACTACTTTTATTTACAACTTGTTTTCCGTCCTTACTTTACAAAGAGCAACATATCCTTACAAATTTACGCTCTTAATCGCTTTTTAACTGGCACATAAAAAAAAGCAGTTTACACCTGCTTTATAAATTTACATTGCCAGTAATTGCTGGATGTCATTCCAAAGGAAATAAACACTCCTCCGGACTCTATAGGGTTTCAGTTTGCCATGTTTAATCCAGTCATAAATAGTTGGTCTGGATACTTGGAAAAAACTGCAAACTTCAGATATCTTCAGCAAAGGCTTATAGGTTAAGCCCTTCGTTTCATAAATAGCATCCTGCGGTTTTTCTTTTGCAGTTTTTGCAATTTCTTCTCTTATTATTGCCCGCATGTGTTCCCAGAATTGATCTGGCTCATATGGGAATAACATAGGTGCTGTAGCAATCATAATCATTTTTTTCAAACAATCTGCATTAACAACTTTCCTCAATTATGACAAAGATTTTACTTCCTTTGTTTCGTTTGTAAGAAGGTTCATATTTAATATACCCATAATTACTTAAATCCCTAATGCTTTTGTGATAGGTTGTGCTTGCAGATATTTTTGCAATCTTCATTATTTCATAGCTAAATACATGAACAGGATTTTCATAGTGATGCTCACTCCAGCATTGGAGTAAAGCCGCATAAAGACCTATGTGGGTAATGCTAATACGAGGGTCCTTATCAATGGCAGAAAAGAAATCCGATAATGGCTTTAGCTGATGCATTCAACCTGCTTACAAACAGTTTTATTAAATTATTGCATATCCTATTAGCTTTCTATCCCTTAGCTGATGGAATTGTTTTGCTTCTTTCTTCTTTTATTCGATGCCTTTGGCATCTCTTCGCTATCATCCGCAGTACTTTGCTTCCCGCTCTCATTCTTAGCTTTCTGGCTTGTGCTTTTATGTTCACCCTGTCCCTGCATTTCATTTTGTCCTTGCTTGCTGTTAAGGCGTTGCATATTGCTGTCATAAATATTGATAGTTTTGAACTGGGGATTAGCTTCTATGAAATGCTTCTGCTCTGCACCGTTTTGTACAAATGTTACCGATTGCCGGTTACCCTTCTGCAAAGACTCCACAAGTCTGGTTTTATCCTGTTCATTGATTAGCTCCTTGATGGGAAGTTTCTCCAACGCACTTGCCAGTTCGTATCCGTAATTCTGATGAAACTGTTTGAGCTTGTAGTTTCCATTATTATCGGTCTGCTTAAAATCCATTTGCATCCAGGCGTTATAGCTCTGTCCTTCTTTATTGGTTAGGTCCTTATTGATCGACCTTGCGTTCATCAGGTTATAAGCTTCTTTGAGTGTGATACTGCCTTCCTTGTTAATATAAAACGTTTGCTCCATTTTATCTTTCGAGCCTTCCGGCACCAAAGACACCTGGTAGCGGTTGAAGAAATACATATCTGTCTGGTCAGACTTTTTAAAATGCAAAGAGGCTTTAAGGTCACTATTCCCAAACTTTGCATTATGGGTTATCTGAAATTCGGGAGTTTGCTTCTGCATCTTTTCTGTTAATTCATTTTCCAGCCCTTCGCCAAAGCCGGTAAATTTTACCTGATCACGCAGGTATTCAAAATTTTTCTGGTTCATAATATTTGTTTTTTGAGTGAATAGATTTGTTTATAAAATGTAGTAGAAGTGGCGTTCTTATAAGAGCTTATGGGAGAAGATTGGCCCGAATTAGCGTTCTATTATGCACCTGAAGTTTTAAGTGCCTGCCACCAGATTTTTCCATAAGTTTAATGACCATGTATTTTTTATCGGGTATGGTGAACTTTGGGAGCGCATATACCAAAACTTTTTCTGTTTGTCCAACTACAACCGAAGTGTCTCCTTTTACAAAGAGCGGAGTTATTTCAAGTTCCTGCGTTGCTGTACGTTTTGATTTTTTCTGGTCCCGGATATAAAAGCGAAGTTGGTCAATGCCATAGTTGATATTGGAATGGTTCTGTAGTGTAATGCGACAAAACAATACATCACCCTTTATGTACAGCCCACTTAGTTTCATTTTCATGCCGTAGCTCTTATCCATTAAATGATGTATGGTTTCTTTTGCCGCAGTTACAGTATCTGCATCTGCTTGTACCTCAGCTTCATTAGTACTGATGTTTGAAAAGAATGCCTCCCGATAAACGGTTGCTGCATTATCAAACCGGATATTCAGCACATTTGGCGTATCAGTATAATTGAGAATATAGGAATACAGTTTGCCATCAGATGTAATAACTGTTAGATTAGTTTGATCAAATCCAAGCTTTCCTGCTTTTACCTGTAGGATATTCTCGACACCTTTGGCTTTTTGCACCAAAATATCTTGGCTTCCCCTATCCACGCTTTTTATGGCATAAGGGAAAACAAGATTGGTCGTTTTGTAAAAGGTAATGGGAAGGATATATGGTTTAATCACCGTTACTTTTAGTTCATCGTTGTTTTGAGCAAACAGCTTAACACTTAATAAAGAGAGAAGAATTCCTGTTACCATTACTACACTTATCTTTTTCATACTCTAAGGAATTTAAAAATGAAATAATCTGTTATTGATTGATGTTTGAATATTAGTTATCCTGTTTCTGCTTCTCATCACGCAGTAATACCTGATAACCTGCTTTCACGGTAACTTTAACGAGCTTTACCTTTCTGCTGAATAATGTTTTAGCTGCTTCAATCCCTGCATTAGCAGCCTGAGCACCTATTGAAGGGTTTAACGTAGAAATGTCTAGTTGCTGTGCCGCACGGTCTGCTGAGCCTTTAGCTACATCACGGCTAATTGCTCCGGGAATATAAATGCCTTCCATGCCATCCATGTCATATGCCGAAAGCTCAATTGGGAAAAGAGAATTTCGGTATCGAAGGCTATTGATTTTAATGTCCAGCCTTTCACCGTTTAAATCTGCTGTGCCGAATACAAAATTGTCTTTAGGTATTAATACACCATTAATGAAAATATCATTCATCAACCTCAACTTCACTGTAGAGCCATTTACCAATGTTTGCGTTTCATGTATAACTGCCTGAATGGAATTTTGGCTATCATTTAAGGATGCTTCATCGGCCAGGGAATAAAAGCCGTTTGACTGAGGTGGAGAATTGAAGTTGGTATTATCCCTGTTATTTTTAGCTCCTTTATTATCTAAGAGAGAAATTGAAGCCCCCTCGTTATTCACGGCAACAGCAAATACTTGTCCTTTGTTTGTTTCAGATGTTCCTTTTATCTTTTCACGTATTCTATCAGGATGTTGGATATCCAGTATCTTTTCCAACATACCATTCAACTGTTGCATTTCAGGGTCTTCATCACCCTTCTGGTTCATGCCCTGCATCAATTGTTCCAACCGGTCAATATCACTGCTATTAACCGAAGCATTGTGTTTCGGCTTTACTGTGTGTATATCATCTTGTGAGTTTACTTCTGGTGATGATGCTTTATTTAATGCCGCATCCAATTGAGCCAGTTTTTGATACACTTTCGTTTCATTAGGATCGTCATAAGTGGAATTGTGGTTTAAAGTTGACCTTCTCTTTGTGACCATATTGTTACCGTACTTCATACTCATTGATAAAGCATCCCTACTTTGGAAGGCAGACGTATCGGTATATCCATGGCGCTGATAGTACGGATCGCTTTCCATAAGCTGTTGCAATTCCAAAGAGTCCGAAGCCGCCTTTTCATAATAGCTCAATTTGTCCAGGGATTTATCGTCCTTAAGATTAGCACCAGGCAATTGCATGTTGAGCCCATTTTGTGCTTGCTGCGCATCCACATGGTTTACTTCGCCACCATCTAATACCCAAAACATAAAGGTCATAAAAGGCAGAACTAATAAGGGCAATACAAAGAAAAATTTGCGCTGCCGCAGAAACTTTGGAGAATGTGTTTTCTGTTCCATAAAGTGTTACTTTTTATTTTGTGATTGATAAATTTTCTCAATTAGAAGAACGCTATCCATTAAGCCGGGTCTCAGGCTAAGAATACTGTCATGAAGCGGTTTGCCGGAAGGACTTCTTGCGAGACTATCCATATAGAACCTGAAACGTTGAACATTTTCGTATTCAGCTTTAGAGACTATCACAAAAGCTTTAGTATTTTCATCTCCGGACCTGACAGCATAAGAAGGTTGTTTAAAATGAATAACGGTAATAGAAGATGCTTTGTGGCTCATCATACCGCTTGCAATCAAGTAAACGCTTAAGCTTCCTGCCGTGAGGCAGTACAAGGATAGTGTTATGATTTTACCTTTTCGGGATAAACGTTCCGTATGGCGCTGCATGCAATCCGCCCCCCTTTGTTGAAAACGAATGCAGGCAGAAACAAAATAGCTTGCAAGTCTTTCTTGAGCAGCATTTTTTATAACGGAAGTCGGGGTTGTTCTTTTTTTAAATAGTAATAACATGACTTAACGATTTTCAATTTTTAAATCCCTGTTTTCAATGGTCGTCCAGCCTTCGATAAGGAAGCCATGCGGGTTATTGTCCGAACGGCTCACATTGCGCAGGTAACCTTCAGTAATTAAACTGCGTGATACAGTGCTAGTAGTTCGTATGATATTTTGAGTAGCGTAGCATCGGAAGTAATAAGGGTACTCATTTATGTTTACAACTACGCTGTCCGCTCTAATTTCCTGACTGATATTTCCTGCTATGATATTTGCGAAATAACCATTCTCTTTTAGATTGTCGTACTCTCTTTTAGCAGAAGCATCCGCTAGATAAAGAGCTTTAGTAATATTTGATTGTATCACTGCTTCATCCGGATCAAGTGTAAAGAAATATTGGTGAAATACTTTCACATGGTCTTTTGCTTCAACAGGTATATTATCTTTTCTATTCGATGCATAAGCTTCCAATGCTTTTCCATTAGCAAGAATGTAAACCTTGCTTTGCATTTCGGCTACCAACTTGAAACTTTTGTATAGTGTAAATCCACAAAGAGAAACACAACCGATTATAACGACTATTGTAAAGCTGCGTATACTGCGAAAGGCGGTATCTATATTTTTCATTTGTTTAAACATGACAGATAAGATTAGCGTTTGATAAAGTCTTTATTTAAAGCGTTTTTTTTATGATTTACCTGAGATTTTATCCTGCATATAGCTGGATTTACCCGACGAACCACCCTCATTAAAATAACCTGAATTAGTTCCGTAATTACTCATGTTACTGCTCATTTTACCGGCAGCACTTCCCATTGTATCTGCAACCATACCGGCACCGCTTGACATTGTATTAACCATACTTCTGGAAGATGTATTGAAAAGACTTGTTACCTTTTGCACCATTGCACTGCCACCTCCTGCATTGACAATATAGTTGGCAACAGAAGGAACAGTGAAATAGCCCACGATACCGATGATGAGGAAAACGAGATAAGCGACATCCGTTGAACTGAAAAATGTATCACCAGTATTCTGTACCTGACCAATGTCCACTTTCAGCATTTTCTCCTGTATCTTACCTATGATAGCACCAAAAATATTAGCCACCGGCAACCACAGAAAAACATTGATATACCTGGCTAACCATACGGTTAGTGTGTGTTGAAACCCATCGAACACTGCAATGCCAAAAACCAATGGACCTAATATGGCGAGTACAATTAGTTGAAACGTTCGTAAGGTATTTATACAAAGTGCAGCCGATTCAAAGATTACTCTAAGCACTTCGCTCATCCATTCTTTGATGGAATTTCGAAAATTGTAAGAGGCTTTGGACATAGCAAACTTTATATCATTTCCTATGATCTCAAATATCCCTTCGTTG
>JBBSRB010000042.1:0-21303 GCA_038243445.1 Chitinophagales bacterium
AAAGGGAATCGTTTTCGGTAAAATCACATCAAAAGACGATAGACCGTCAGAGGCGATCATGACCCGCAAATCGTCGGTAAAAGAATAAACATAAAGAACTTTTCCCTGGTAAAAATGGCTATGACTGGGGAAATTAAATGCAGGCATGCCCGAAAGTAAACCGCCTGAAAAAGCTACCCAAAAAAATTATCTGAAATTGGTAAATAAATAAAACAAAAAGAAATTTTTACGGAACAATGGTTATGTGTATTTTTCCATTCAAAAGATGCCAAAAAGGGGTAAGCCTCTTTTCGGTACTATCTTTAACCTGAAAAACTGATTACAAAACTAAAATGATTGTTATGAGAAAAAGCGTTCGCTTTTCACTTTTCTTTTTTGCTGCCCTGTGTTTTTCTCTCTCGGTGCTGGCACAATCGGTTACTGTAAAAGGTACCGTTCGCGACAATTCCAATCAACAGGGAATTCCTTCTGTTTCAATTACGGTAAAAGGATCTTCACAAGGTACTTACACCGATGGTTCCGGAGCGTTTCAATTAACCGTTCCGAATTTGCCCGTTACCCTGGTGGTTTCTTCCATTGGTTTTGAAACAGTAGAAATAATAGCAAGCAGTTCTTCTTCTATTTCCATCAATTTAGTTCCTGCTTCTACTCTTGGCCAGGAGGTAGTGGTATCCGCATCTCGTACGCCGGAGCGCATTTTAGAATCGCCGGTAACAATTGAACGGATTTCTTCAGCCGCCATTCGCAACGCACCTGCTGCATCTTATTACGATGTTTTGGGAAATATAAAAGGGGTTGATCTGGCCACATCATCATTAACTTTTAAAACACCAAGTACCAGAGGTTTTACCGGAAGCGGTAACCTGCGTTTTAACCAATTGGTAGATGGTATGGATAATCAGGCGCCAGGCTTAAACTTTTCAGTTGGCGGTGTTGTTGGTGTTTCGGAATTGGATGTAGAAAGCATGGAACTATTACCAGGCGCTTCTTCTGCACTATATGGTCCGGGCGGAATGAATGGAACGCTTTTGATTACCAGTAAAAACCCGTTTCGTTCTCAAGGCCTTTCGGTACAGGTTAAGCAGGGCATTATGCATATTGATGATAACGAAAGAGAAACTTCGGCTTATTATAACTGGAACTTTCGTTGGGCAAAAGCCATTGGCGAAAAGTTCGCCTTTAAAATTTCCACAGATCTAATTCACGCAAAAGACTGGCTGGCGCAGGATTACAGAAATTACAAGCGGCTGGGCACAACCGGAGACATTATTCCGGGCAACAGGCAAACAGACCCGAACTTTGATGGCGTTAACATTTATGGCGATGAAACTACCGCCGATATCCGTCCCTTTTTAAAAGGTATTGGTGATAAAGCACCTTTTCTTGTTCCATACATTAATTCTATGTTAGGCCAATCTATAAACGTATCCAGAACGGGTTATGCTGAAAAAGATGTGGTAAGTCCAAACACCGTAAACTTCAGAGGTTCAGGCGCGCTGCATTATAAATTAACGCCGGGCACCGAGGCAAGCTTAGCCGCTTACATTGGCACCGGTAACACCGTTTATACAGGAAGCGACCGCTACTCGTTAAAGAACCTGAAAATTGCACAATACAAACTGGAATTAAATAATAAGAACTGGTTTTTACGCGCCTACACTACGCAGGAAGATGCCGGCGAATCGTTTAACGCTACCGTTACCACAAGGCTTTTAAATGAAGCCTGGAAACCAACAGTAACTTTTAAAGATGGAAAGCCAGATCCTCAGCTAACAGACTGGTTGGTTCAATATTCTCAAGCCTATCTTGGAAACAAATTAGCTGGAGCAAGTAATATAGATGCGCACAACCGCGCGCGTTCAGTTGCCGATGTAGGACGTCCTGCAGCAGGAAGCGCGGAGTTCAGACAAATATTCAATAAAATTCGCGCAATACCGATTTCTCAAAACGGAGGATTGTTTTTAGATAAAACAGATTTGTATAATGTAGAAGGTCAGTACAATCTTTCGCAATTCATGAATGGCTTTGCCGATGTGTTGGTAGGAGCAAACTTCAAGAAATATGTATTAAATTCCGAAGGCACTTTGTTTGCCGATTCGGCTGGAAGAATTGGCATTAATGAATTTGGAGCTTATGTTCAGGCAGCACGCCAAATCTTCGACCGTTTGAAATTAACTGTATCAGGACGTTACGATAAGAACGAAAACTTCGAAGGCCGTTTTACACCAAGAGCAACGGCGCTGTTTAAAGTAGCCGAGAATAACAACGTGCGCCTTTCTTATCAAACAGCGTATCGTTTTCCATCTACCCAACAGCAGTGGATTGATTTAACAGTTGCTGGTGGTGTGCAGTTAATTGGTGGTGTTCAGGAATTAAAAGATTATTACCAGCTAAATTCAAACCCGGTGTACGGCAAAGAAAGCGTGGATGCCGGCGCTCCAAAGCAAACTCAGTTT
Organism: Chitinophagales bacterium; assembly: GCA_038243445.1. GTDB lineage: Bacteria > Bacteroidota > Bacteroidia > Chitinophagales > Chitinophagaceae > Flavisolibacter. The sequence goes on from JBBSRB010000042.1 coordinate 2,457, forward strand.
GAAACACTTCGTCCAGAGTCTGTGCGTTCTTTTGAATTAGGTTACAAAGGACTTTTGGCAGATAAGAAGTTATTAATTGATGTGTATGGTTATACCGGTAAATACACCGATTTTATTGTACGCACAATAGAAGGACGTCCTTATTCGGGCAACCCTGCAGATATTAACTTTAGCGATCCAAACAAGCAACAGTCGTTTTCTGTTCCTTCGAACTCGGCAACAAAAGTTAAAACCTACGGCTTTGGAATTGGTATTGATTACCGAATTGCCGGCAACTTTGTTTTTTCCGGAAGTTTAGCGTCAGATGAATTAGGGGATATTCCAAGCGGCATTGCATCATTTAATGCACCGCGATACCGCACCAATGTAGCTCTTGGAAATTCTGCTTTTGGTTTTGAGAATCGTTTAGGCTTTAATGTAGCTTACAAATGGCAGGATGGTTTTTATTACGAAGGCGATTTTGCCAATGGTTTCATTCCTGCAATTCATACTGTAGATGCGCAGGTAAGCTTCAAGCTGCCAAACATTAAATCTGTAATTAAACTTGGCGCTAACAACTTGCTTAACGATTATTATCGAAATGCTGCCGGCAACCCATCTATTGGTGGATTGTATTATGTTAGCTACGGTTATAATATTTTTTAATTTTCTACAGAATATCAAACTATTTATATGCAATTACTTAAAAATAAACAAAGTTTTCTTTTTGGAATGCTTGCCGCCGGTAGCCTTTTATTTGGCGCCTGTAACCACGAGTTTGAGGATATTGGCAACCAGCCCACTGCAGTTAAGCCTGCAACAGGTGCTACTTTAGGTAGCATCATCAATACCGATACTTCGTATTCGTTCTTCAAAGTGCTTGTTTCAAAAGCCGGAACGGCGGCACCCCAATTTAGCAATGCAGGCCTTGGACTTACCGCTTTTATACCAAACAACGCCGCTTTTCGTGCATCGGGTTTTCCAAGCGCTGCGGCCGTTGGTGGCTTTTTTGATACGGCAAAAGCAATTGCCATTACCAATTACGTGGTAACGCCGCAGGTGCTTTCTTTTGATAAAATTCCTTCCACGTTTCCTAACTTACAATCGCCCACTCTTTTAAACCCTACAAAAGGAACGGCAGGCTTCAACCCGTTGGTTGGCTTATCTATATTCCCTTCAAAAAGGGGAACTGCTGCATGGGTAAATAATGTTCCGCTCGTAGGAACGCAAAATGCATCAAACGGAGTGATTCATAACCCTGCTTTTTTGGTGGTTCCACCTTCCACAACCTTGTGGGCGCGTATTGCTACAGATGCGGACATGTCGTTTTTTAAAGCAGCGGTCAACCGTGGTGATAGCGGCCAGGCAGCAGGCGCAAAAATCGAAACTTTGCTGAGCATGCCAATTGGGCCAAATTTTACTGTTTTTGTGCCAACTAATGCATCTTTTCAGCAGTTGTTAACCGCACAAATTACCGGCGCGCTTATGGCGCAGGGAATGCCACAGGCAACCGCAGTGGCAACTGCCGGCGCGTTAGCTTCTTCACCCGATGTATTTTCAAATCCAGCTCTTTATTCTTCGCTAAGCGCCCAAACGGTCAGAGGGTTAGTGGTATATCATATTTTAGGAATTAGAGTGTTTACAGTTAATTTTCCAACTACTGCAACCAACGTTCCTACATTATTAAATTCAGCTATTCCATCGCATCCGGGAGTGAGTTTAATGGCTACGTTTGCCGGACCATTTGTGAGTTCTGCTACTGTAAAAGGAGCAGCAAACAGCACAGCTTCGAATTTATTAATAAACTTTACACCAGAGCCAAACGGCACCAGCGATCAGCATTACTTAAATGGCGTTCTTCATAAAATAGATCAGGTTTTACGTCCGCAATAAAAAGCGGCAGCTATAAACTAAGAAAAGGCGCTGTTTGGGCGCCTTTTTTCGTTTCAGAATATAAAATCCACAAAATGTTTACTTTACTAAAAAGAAAGAGGAAAGGGCCGGGTAAAGAAAATCATTGGTCGGTTATATTTTCAAATCATGTGGTTATAAATTATTGCAAATTGGAGTAGAAAAGCCGGCGTTCAAAACCATTAAAAAAGCCCTTCACAAAATAATGTGAGGGGCTTTTTTAAACCTTTTTATTGGTAAGTATTATCCAAACAGGCCGCCTTTTTTCAAGCTTCTTACACCTTCGCCAATCTTAAAACCATTTTGGTACACTTCTATTCTGTAGTCGCCGGTTGCAAAATTATTTTGTCGTAACGGAACCTGCACATTCTTTCTGGTGCCTTGCTCGTACTCAATACTTGTTCTATAAGTGTATTCTTTGTCGCCATCGGCACGGGTGGTTAATGTTCCCGAACCCATTGACGGATCGGAAATAACCTGTCCGTTTGGCGCGGTAACAATTACATACAAATCAGCAGGACCAGACTTTGCAATCCGGTTTTCTACATCAAAAGAAATCATCAATTTATCTACCCGGCGTGCAGTAGTAGTTTCTTTTTCTTTACCGCTCTTTCTTTCTTGTATTGGTCGTATAGCAATTTGCGAAGCAGAAAAAGTAGAACCTACATCAACCGTTTGAGCTAATTGTTCTTTTTCGGTGGTTGTTGTTTGCAGGTTTGTTTCCAACGTTTGCTTTTCGCCGGTTAACACAGTATTTGTAGTTGCCAGCTGCATGTTTTCGCCAGTTAAACGGGCTACCTCTGTTTCCAGGTTTCCAATTTTATCATTCAATTGAGCAATTAACGATTTTGCTCTTCTTAGTTCTGCTGCCGTTGCATTTTTATTGTTGATAATGCTGTTGATTTCGGTTTTTAACTTTGTAATTTCCGATTGGCGGCTGCCTAATTGTCCCTGAAGATTGTTGTTATTTCCCGTAATCGAATCTAACCTTGAAAGCGACTCGTTATAAATTAACTGGACTGAATCTCTTGCCGTCATAGCCGTGGTGGCTTGTGTTTGTGTAATTTGTATTTTTTCTTCTGACTGGTTCTTGTCCCAAAGAAAATATCCCCACGTACCTAATAATGCTACTGCCAGTAAACCAATAGCTATATTTTTGGTGTTGTTGTTTGTGCGGTTGTCGGTACCGCGGTTTTGTGGTTCATTTGCCGAAGGATAGTTTGTGTTTGCCATCGTAAAGTGGTTTAAATTAAATGAAATGGTATCAATGAATGAAAGGCACTAACGAACTAAGTTACCTTTTTTTGGGTTGTGGCCTGAAAAGCCGAAAATCATGCCAGAATGATAATTCCTTGATTCTGAACGATTGATTATGAAATTAGAAACGATTATAGCCGATTTAAACAAAAAAAACTTTAAACCGGTGTATTGGCTGGAAGGTGATGAAGATTTTTTTATAGATGAGATAATGAGCTTTGCTGAGAAAAAAATATTACCTCCGGCAGAAGCAGGTTTTAACCTTTCGGTGCTATACGGCCGCGACAGTGATTGGGCTTCGGTAGTAAATACATGCCGCGGCTATCCCATGGTTGGCGAACGAAAAGTGGTGCTTTTAAAAGAAGCACAAGGCATGCGCGACATAGAAAAACTGGATAGTTACATTTTAAAACCACTTTCTTCTACCTTGCTCTTTGTAGCTTATAAAGGAAAAAAAGTAGATGGAAGAAGTAAGCTCGCAAAAACACTGAAAGAAAAAAGTGTGTTGCTTACCACCAAAAAACTATACGATAACGAGTTGCCCGGCTGGGCTTTAAAACACATTAACTCAAAAGGTTTTTCAATTACCAACAAAGCACTTTCCCTTTTAGTAGATCATATTGGAAATGACCTGGGTCGCATTGCAAACGAGGTAAATAAAATGGCGCTGAATGTTGCAGACCGCAAACAAATTACCGAAGATGATATAGAAACTTTTGTGGGCATCAGCAAAGAATACAATGTTTTTGAGCTGCAGGATGCACTTGCAAAAAAAGATTTATTTAAAGCAATCAGGATTGCACAATATTTTGAAAGCAATCCAAAAGCTGGTCCGCTGCAAGCCATTTTACCCGCGCTTTATTCTTTTTTTAGTAAGGTTCTAATGATATACACCACAACACCTGCAAACGATAAAAGTGTAGCACTTGCTATTGGTGTTTCGGATTGGAAAATAAAAGAGTACACCAGTGCGGCTTCGCGCTACAGCGAGGCCGGCGTACAAAAAGCTATTTTACTGTTGCACCAATACAACTTAAAAAGTTTGGGCGTACACGATGCCGGCACAGAAGATGGACAGTTGCTTAAAGAAATGCTGGTAAAGATGTTGAGTAAGTAACGCGGGCTTCCAGACCTTTTTTGAAAGGTTTTTAAATTTAAAAACCTTTCAAAAAGGGGTGTGTTTCAATACAGAAAGCGCTGCTTCTTTATCTTTTATTATTTGTGAAGTTAGCTCTTCCAACGAGTTGTACTTTTCCTGCTGGCGCAAAAAAACTTTTACCGAAAGTTGCAAAACGGAGCCATATAAGTCGCCGGTAAAATCAAAAATGTTTACTTCCACCCGTTCTTCCGTATCGTTTAAAGTTGGGCGATTTCCAATGCTTAACATGCCGCTCTTTTCCTGGTTGTTTATCAAAACAAACACTGCATAAACGCCTTCTCCCAGGTGAATTTTGTCCTCATCGGTGAACACAAGGTTTGCTGTTGGAAAACCCAATGTGCGGCCAAGTTTATCGCCTGTCACTACTTTACCACTAAAAAAAAACGGGTAACCCAGCAGTTTATTCGCTACTAAAACATCGCCTTTTAAAATTGCTGTTCTTATTTTGGTAGAGCTTACGCTGATTTCGTTCAGCACATGTTTTGGAATTTCTATCAGCTTATACTTCCACGTTTTTTGTTGCTCTTTTAAAAGGTCGAAATTTCCTTTTCTTTCTTTTCCAAAATGATGATCGTAACCAATTATAATAGTTGCAGGTTGAAAATAACGAACCAAAAATTGTTCAACGTATTCTTCTGCCGGCAGGCACGAAAAGGCTTGGGTAAACGGAACCACCACCAAATGATCAATTCCTTTTTGGCTCAATAAGGTAATCCTTTCTTCCAGGGTAGTTATCAACTGCAAAGAGCAACCGGGTTCTACAACTTTCCGCGGATGTGGGTGAAATGTAACAATAACGCTTTCGCCTTTCACTGCGGCAGCTTCGGTAAGCAGGGCATCAATTATTTGTTGATGTCCGAGGTGTACGCCATCGAAGGTTCCAATAGTAATTACAGATCGTTTAAATGTGGGTAAAGCGTCAATGTTGTAATGCACCTGCATGGGGCCGCTAAGATAACGAGGCAATTGTGTTAGTTTTGCGCTTCATAAAAAAATTTTCTCATCCATGTCTCTTTACGCCAAACGCGGGGTATCGGCCCAAAAAGAAGAAGTGCATGCGGCCACCAAAAATATAAGTAAAGGGCTCTACCCAAAGGCTTTTTGTAAGGTTTATAAAGATGCGCTTGGCAGCGATGAGGCATGGGTAAATGTAATGCATGCCGATGGTGCAGGTACCAAAAGCATTTTGGCTTATTTGTATTGGAAAGAAACCGGCGATCTTTCGGTATGGAAAGGCATTGCGCAGGATGCAATTGTAATGAACCTCGATGACCTGCTCTGTATTGGCATTACCGATTCTATTTTATTTTCTTCTTCCATAGATAGAAATAAATCTTGCATACCCGGCGAAGTATTGAAAGCTTTGATAGAAGGAACGCAGGAATTTTTAGACGAATTGCGACGATACAATGTAAACATTGATTTTTTAGGGGGCGAAACGGCAGATGTAGGTGATGTGGTTCGCACCGTAGCTGTAAATGGAACCATGGCAGCGCGCTGGCGAAAAGAGCGAATAATTACCAACGAAAAAATAACCACGGGAAATGTAATTGTAGGCCTGGCAAGCTATGGTAAAACTACTTATGAAGGCGAGTACAACAGCGGTATTGGCAGCAATGGTTTGACATCTGCCCGCCACGATATACTAAACAAAACATACAAAAAAGGGTACCCCGAAACATTTGAACCCACGTTAGCAGGCGAAGTGGTTTATGCCGGAAAACACAACCTTTCAGATAAAATAAAACTGGCGGATAATGGCGAAGAAATTGAAACTACTATAGGGAAGTTGATTCTATCTCCAACGCGTACCTATGCGCCGGTGATAAAGCAACTTTTAGAGCAGCATTTTGATGAAATCTACGGCATTATACATTGTAGCGGCGGCGGTCAAACAAAGTGCATGAATTATGTGCCCGAAGGCGTTTTGGTTGTTAAAGACAATTTATTTCAACCACCTGAAATATTTAAGCTCATACAAAAGGCAAGTGGCGCAAACAACCGGGAAATGTACCAGGTATTTAACATGGGTTGCCGCATGGAAATTTATACAGAACAGAAAGTAGCAGACGAAATCATTGCAATGGCAACCGAATTTAACTTGGCGGCACAGGTAATTGGAAGGGTAGAGGCGGCTGCCGAAAAAGAACTTGTTATCAAATTAAACGAAGAAGAAATTAGATATTAATTTTAAAGCCTACAACGAAAAACCATGGCAGAACCAATTATTGAAATTGCTGACGCGAACATTTACCAGGGCGGAAACCTGGTGTTGCAGGATGTTAGCTTAAAGGTAAATAAAGGTGAATTTGTGTACCTGGTGGGAAAAACCGGCACTGGCAAATCGAGCTTGCTGAAAACACTTTATGGCGAATTGCAACTGACAGAAGGAAACGGATCAGTAGCGGGCTACAATTTGCGGGAGCTTACCTGGAAAACAGTGCCTTACCTGCGGCGTAGCCTTGGCGTTGTGTTTCAGGATTTTCAGTTACTTACCGACAGGAATGTAAATGAAAACCTGAAGTTTGTGTTGCGCGCCACTGGCTGGAAAGACGACAAGCTAATGAACGAAAAAATAGCCGATGTATTGGATAAAGTAGGAATTAAATCAAAAGGGTTTAAAATGCCTTTTGAAATGAGCGGTGGCGAACAGCAAAGGGTAGATGTAGCCCGGGCGCTCTTAAATTCACCGAAGCTTATTTTAGCCGACGAGCCAACGGGAAATTTAGACCCGGAAACTTCCGACGAAATCATGCAGCTGCTTTTTCAAATATCAAAAGATACAGGCGCGGCTATTGTTATGGCCACACACGATTATATTGTAATTACCAAATTTCCTGCTCGAATGGTACGCACAGAAAATGGAAAAGTAATTGATAATGCATCTATAACCATGCACTAAGCGTTTGCGCATTGTTGGAATTATTATATAGTGGCAACAATACGTTTTCCCGAATGTCAATATGCTCTTGTAAAAACGACATTTGCTTTAAGTATGCAATTTTCACTTTTATTTCTGTTGCTGTATCTGCAATATGACAACAATTTTTGAAAGCCTCGTTAGCTACAGCTGCGCTATTTGCAATGCAATGCCGGCCCGAAAAAAGGGCATGCAACAACTTTAATTTTATACCTGTGTTGTTAAAAGATAGAACAATGTTTATATGAGCATTTTGAATCAGTTCTTCTAATTCCCAATCAGTTGGATTATTCTTTAACTGGCAATTCTTAAATTGCTTTATAAATTTTTGTAAGATTTGCGGTGGATTTCTGCCAGCTATAATCAAAGGCATATCTATCGGACCCAGCTCTTGTAGCAGCCAGTAAACGGACTTTTGGTTTTCTGCAATGGCTAAATTACCATGATATAACAAGTAATCTCCTGATCCAATTTTACTTTTTATTCTTTCAAAAGGTAAAAAAAGGGGCAGATATTGGGTGTTTGCTTTTGGGCAATACTGCTTAAATAGAGTTGTATCATTCTGCGAAACCGTTAACACAACGGACGCCTTTTCGGCAACCCTTTTTTCATACTTTTTCAGTACAAAACTTTCAAATAAATAATAAACTTTTTTAAATAAGGAGCTTTCCCACTTAAATAAACGTTTATAATAAATATGCTCAATATTATGTAACCTGAAGATTATCTTTCTTGCAGGGAAAAAGTTTTTGTACAATAAATAAGTGCAATGTGTACCTTCTAATAAAATTGGATAATCATCTTCTGCCAATCTTTTAATAAGAGCCACGTTTTTTCTCGACGAAACGATGTAAGGTAAATTAGGTGAAACACCACCGATCTTTTTACGCCGATAATAATGTACTTCTTTGCAATATTTCTCTAACTCCGGCTGTGGTTCGCGTCCGTATTCAAAACAGTGCAAATGGATGGCAACGCCCGCATTATGTAAGTGCACCAATTTGTAAAACGGATCAAAAAAGCCTCCATGACTTACCGGAAACGGCACATCAAAGCAAACTATATGCAGCTTTTTATTTTTCATTTTTTAAACCTGCGTCAACACATACTTCATTAAATATTTCGAGCAATACTTTTTCTTCATTTTCCCAATTAAAATCTCTTTTTACATTAAATGTATTTTTTTTCCACTTTTCCAATAGTTCGGGCTGGGAAAAAATTTGTTGTACTACATCTGCAATGTGCTTTGGATCATTGCTTTCCAAAAATCCACCAACATCGTATTGTATAATGATGCTTTCCAATTCTACCAGCCGTGTAGATAAAACGGGAACGCCCGCATGTAAATAATCAAATATTTTGTTCGGCAACCCATAAATATGGTTGATGTTGTTCGGCTTATCTACAGTAAAACCTAAGTGTGCTTTACCTGTTATGTGCTTTAAAACTTCAAACGGCACTTTTGGTATTATGGTAACACAATGGTTTAAGTTTCTTTCATCTACAAGTTTCACAAGCGTATCAAAAATATCTCCTCCGCCCACTAATATTAAATGAAACAGAGAAGTGTTCATAAACTCCATACTCAATACAACTTCTTCAACACCTCTTTCTACATTCATTCCTGCACCCTGAAACAGAAGAATTTTTTTCCCAGCTGGTATTTTTTTATCAATTTCAGCTTTTTGGAGTTCAAACTGATTTGCTTCTTCATAATGTAAAAAAGGCACATTCCTTATGTACCATAATTTTTTGCCATAATCTTTATAGTATAAGGTACAGAAAGAGGCACAAATAGTATAGGCGTATTTTATTCGGGGAAAAATAAACTGTTCAATTTTCTGCCATACTTTTTTTATCTGCGGTTTTCCGTTTAATTCCGGCATTCCTAAAAAATATTCATGCGTATCGTAAACCAGAGATTTTCTTTTCAACTTTGAAGCTAAAAAATTTGCAGGCATTACATCTAAATCGTTTCCTAATAAAATGTGGCATCGGGTAAATAGCAATTTAAAAAAAAGCTTAATATTAAATTCTGCATAAAACCATATCCTTTTTTGAAAGAATAAATTAATACGCTCAGCTTTATATTTACGAGGTGTTAAAGACAGGCTTGTATTGCGTTTAGCTCCAATTAGCAATACATCATAGCCGGCATTAAATAACGAAGTACAGACTTTATGAACACGTTGATCTGTAACAAGATCGGAAATTACCGAGACAACAATGCTAACTTTTTTATTCATGCGTTAGTAATTGTTGACATTTTAATAGGTAATTTATTATTGTTTCGGCTGCATTGCCGTCGCCAAAGCCACCATTGGTGAAGTCTTTTCTTAAAGTTTGTAAAAGTTGAAAAGAGGCGAGAATATTTCTTTTCTGACTGTTGCAGTTTAACGCACAACCATGTTCTATAACTTCTGGCCAAAATGGTTTGTCCATTAAAATTAAAGTGGGTTTTTTTGCAAAAAAAGCTTCTCTCTGCAAGCCGCCGCTATCGGTAATTACATATTTACAATAATGTAAAAGACTTTGCATATCTAAATATCCAAGGGGAGCAATAGTGATAAAAGGAGGCTCAATTTTCAAGGTCGTTAACAGGTTTTTTGTATTAGGATGCAGGGGACAAACAACAGGGATTTGTTTTGCCACTTCAGATACGGCTTCAATGATTTTTTTAAGCACCTGAGGTTGATTAAGGTTTTGTTTTCGGTGAAGCGTAAATAAAATGTATTTTTCTTTCGTTATCGGCAAATCATCCAGGACAGAAGTACGCTTGATGAATTTAGGATAAAATGTATTATAGGCATCTAACATTAAGTCGCCCGAATAAATGGTTCTTGACTCTATCTGCCCTGAACCAAATCCTTCTTTTTCTAAATGTTCTATGCCTGACGGCGTGCAACAAAAGTTTACAGCTGCCATTCTATCAGTTAGGTAACGATTACTTTCTTCCGGCATGCTTTCATCAAATGTTCTAATTCCTGCTTCAATATGTATTACAGGAATATTCATTTTTTTTCCTGTTAATGCTCCGGCTAATGTGGTATTAGTATCGCCAAAAACAATTATAAATTGAGGGTTGCATTTTAAAATTTCTGGTTCAATTGCCACCATCATTTGGCCAATCATAATTGCATGAGAAATTGAAGATATATTAAGATATGTTACGGGCAGATCAATGCCTAATTCTTTAAAAAATACAGTACTCATTTCGGGTGAAGAATGCTGACCGGTATGAATAACAAATTCCTGAATAAGCGAATGTTTCTTTGCCTGTTGATGAAGTACAGCAAGCTTTACAAATTGGGGACGGTTGCCAACTATGTATAAGATTTTCATTCGGTTACAGAAACTTTATAAATTTTTTCAATAATTTCAACGGTCTTAACCGCTTCAATTATTTCGGGAAGGTTGTTTTTCTTGTTTTCCAAAGCGTTAATCACATCTTCATAAACGTTTTGATGGTTGCTCATAGAGCCTGTGTAAAATCCATAATCGTTTGCAGATGTTTCTTTTTCAGTCTCAAACTTTGCACCATCTTGTGTATGCAGCCAATCAATAGTATTTAAGTATTGGCCGCCAATTTTTACTGTGCCTTTATCACCAAAAATTGTAAAAGAACCTTCCATATTTTTTTCAAAGCTATTAATAGTATAATGCAGGCTTCCAATAGCGCCGTTGGATAACTTCAGGCAAACAACGCCATTGTCTTCAATTTCAAAATTATTGCGCAAGCCGTTATCTATTTTAAATCCACAAACCCTTTCCACATTGCCTAACATCCAATAAAGCAAATCAATAAAATGGCTGAACTGTGTATAAAGTAATCCGCCATCTAACTCTTTTGTTCCCCGCCAATTGCCAGTATAATATTGCTGCGGCCGGTTCCAAAAGCAATTGATTTGGAAGCTTAATATTTTTCCGAGCTTTTTTTGAGATAGCATGTTTTTTACAAACAATACTGGTTCGTTATACCTGTTTTGCTTAACTATAAAAAGCTTTCTTCTAAAGAAATGAGCGGTATCCATCATGGACCAGGCAGCGGATGACGTAAGGCACATTGGTTTTTCGCAAAGCACATGTTTGCCTGCCTGCAGCGATTTTATGGAATGCTCGGCATGAAAACCATTTGGTGTACAAACCGTAATTATTTCTACCCCTTTTTCGGCAGTTAATAATTCATCTATTGTGTAATAGGCGGTCGCGTTGTATTCTTTAGCAAACGCATCTGCTTTGCTTTTGTCCGTATCGCAAACCGCTACAAGCTTTCCGCAGGCAATAATATTTTGGGCATGGCGCGGTGCAATGCGGCCGCAACCTATAATGGCAAATTGATACATAACTTGTTTCAAAAATAACCATTCAAAAAGAAAGTCCCGCTTTGTAGCGGGACTTTCCTAAATTAATTATAGATGCAATTACATGCCGATACCGTTGTCCATAGAACCTTCGGTTTCTGTACGGTTGTTTTTGCGTTTAAAAAGATTGGCATCAAACTTACCGAAACGGTAATTAAAGTTAACACGGAAAACCTGTGCATCGCGGCGGCGCACAGCGTTTTGTTCAAACTCTAATAAACCCGACGAACCATAAGACGCTGAATAGGAATCGTACTTTTTCGTGCGCAAAATATCGTTTACGTTGAGCGAAATAGAAGCAACTTTATTTTTTAAGAAATCATATTTTAAAGCTGCATCAACGCCATAATTTGGACGGATATACCCTTGTGAAGCAGAGCCGCCGCCACCGCCATACATGCCGCCACCGTAGTGGCCACGACCGCCACCAGAACCACCAGGAGAAGAAATTATTTTCGACTGGTAATCGGCCGAAAGCTGGAATGTAATGTTTTTCGGAAGTTTGAAAGAGTTATTTAACTTAAAAAAGTAGCTTAAAAACTGGTCGGGGTCGGGTGCGTTATCTAAATCAATTTTGGCAGTAAAGAAGTTGGCGTTGGTGGTCAAATCCCAAAACTTCGTAATCTTATTTCTCCCGGTCAGTTCCAAACCTGTTACATAGCTTCGGTTTGCATTAATGTACGTGTTTATAAAGTACTCCTGCTTTGTTACAACGTCGGTTTCTCTACTTAAAAAACGGGTAATTAAATCGTTGGTATTTTTAAAATAAACCGATGCGATAAAATTGTCGCGGTTTTTAAACTGTTTTGAAAACGATAGCTCAAGCGAATTGGTGAACTCGGGTTTCAGATCGGGGTTTCCACGGGAAAGGTTTGATGAATCGCTGAAATCGGTAAACGGAAACAATTGGAAAAAGTTTGGACGGTTTATTCGGCGACTATAATTCATTTGCAAATCTGCCGTCTCTGATAACTTCTGGCTTAAAAACACACTTGGAAATAAGCTAATTGGAAATTCGGTTGTAAAAGGCTGCTTAAAGTCCATTACTCCTTCGTTCAACGAACTTTCGGCACGCAAGCCTAATTGGAAACCAAAGTTGCCCATACGGTTGCTGTAGGTAGAATAAGCAGCATACACACGGTCTTCGTTGCTGTAGTCCACTACGCTGTCGCGGTTTGGATAAAAGTATTTTGTGTTGCTGTTAATGGTTCTTATAGTAGCGCGGGCACCAAGTTCAAATTTCGATTTTTCATTTATGGGGTTTGCATAATCGGTTTGAAAAATAAGGTTTTCGCTGTTGGATGAACCAAACTGCTGTTGGCTGTAGGTGCGATTAAACGCTTTGCCCGGCATCCGGTAATAATCAGTGGAAATGTTGTTGTTGTTGCTGTTTTTTCCCCTGTTATAGGTTACATCAGCCGTCCACTCGCGGCCGGCTTTTGGAAAAAGATGTTTAAAGCCTAATTGTGTTCCCAGGTTTCTAAAATTGTTTTCAGAATTAGAAATGCGGTTATTAAACTCCGAATAATTATTTACGCCTGCTGAAAAGGAATCAATAGAAATATCGCTTATGTTTTGTGGCGACATTTTACCACGGGCAAACGTTCCGCTAATGCTTAACGTGTTCCGGTTATTTATAAAGTAATCAAATCCGCCACGTCCAAAGCCAAACACCCCAGTCATCTTGTTTTCATCTTCTTGAAACAGGCGGCTGCTTTTATTTCCAAAAGTTGACCGGCTGGTAGTTCCTTCACTCACCGATTTGCGTTGATTAACATTTACACTTGCAAACATGTTTATTTTATTTTGGCGCACATTTATATCGCCGCCCGCACCAAGTTGTCCGCGACTATCCACGTTTGCTCTAACGTTTCCAGCAAAACCAACTCGTTTTTGTTTTTTTAGCACAATGTTTAATATACCGGCTGTACCACCAGAAGCATCAAACTTTGCCGATGGATTTGTAATAATTTCCACGCTTTCAATCGCATCTGCAGGTATCTGCTCCAGCGTTAAGTTGGTTGGACGGCCATCTACAAATATTTGTGGTGCATTATTGCGCAGCGTTACATTTCCATCAATATCTACCGAAACTGATGGTACATTTTTCATTACATCGATCGCGCTGCCACCCGCGGAGGTAATATTCTGATCTACATTAAATATTTTACGATCTATACCCAATTGCAGTAACGGCCGTTTTGCGGTAACAGTAACTCCAGCTAAAAGCTTTTCATCAATAAGTAACTGTAAGTTTCCAAGGTCTTTATCAAACGCATTTAAGATGGCAGACGGGTTGTTGCCGGTAGGCCGAGTAAAAGCAACTGCCTGTTCTATAGTTTTGTAGCCAATTCCAGTTACTCTTATCTTGTAGCGGCCCATTACAGGTACGTTTTCTACGCTAAAATCTCCGTTGGCAGGTGTTAACATTCCACCAACTACAACTTCTTTTTTCTCTTTAGTAAGAGAGTCCATCTTGTCTTGCACCAATACTACGGACGCTGCATCAATACCTTTGTTAGAGCCATCTACTATCCGGCCATAAAAGCGACCACTTAACTGCTGTCCGCCAGTGCGGTTTTGGTTCATACCTGGCTGCTGCGCCCTAACACCGAAGCCGGCAAACAATGCGGCCATTATTAATAAATACTTCATCATAATTTTTTAAGAAAGGCAAAAGTAACAGCTTAATAAGGCGAATGAAAGGAGTGTTAACTATAATTAACTTTAAGTTGCCAACTATGTGATAAAAGAAAAATCCCGCTGATGAGCGGGACTTTCGGGGGTGGGAGACGGGGCTCGAACCCGCGACCCCTAGAACCACAATCTAGTGCTCTAACCAACTGAGCTACAACCACCGTTTGGGCGGCAAAAATAAGTAAATAGTTAGTATTTCTGTTTCATGCACATCTTTTATTTTTAATTAAGAGTGGTCCGCTGCTGTTTTATTTAAATCAATCTTTCCATTCATCAAAAACGTTTGTTAAGAAGAAAGGTAAAATTTCAATCACCTTTTTTTTGCCTTAAATTTGATGATGCCTAAGGCAATACAATATTTTATGAATAGAAAAAGACTTCCACTACTTCTGGCAATGCTGGCAGGCGGTATTTTTTTGGCTTTCCAAACGTTAGGAACAGGCAAAGCCGATCCGCCTACAAAGTACGAGCGCATACTCCAAAATTTGGGTGTTATCCTTTCCCAGGGCCACTACGATCCTAAGCCCATAAACGATGCTTTTTCGAAAGATATTTATCAAAAATATTTTGAAGAATTAGATCCCGAAAAAAACATCTTTTTACAACAGGATATCGATGCGCTGCGTAAATATGAAACGCGCCTGGATGATGAAATGAAAGGTGCCCCGGTGGTGTTTTATACCGAAGCAGGAAATGTGTTTGACCAAAGAGCAAAAGAGGCAGCCCGTTTTTATAAAGACATTCTTTCAAAGCCATTTGATTTCACTATTGATGAATCTATTGCTACTGATGCCAAAAAGGTAAAATTTGCCGTAAACGACGCCGAACGCAAAGAACGGTGGCGAAAAAAACTAAAATACCTGGCGCTTGACCGGTATGTAGAACTGCAGGACATCCGGGAAAAAAACAAGGCTAAAGACAGCTTTGAGGTAAAAACCAATGCTGCGCTGGAAATGGAAGCCCGTGATAAAGTGGCTAAAATTATACACCGTGTTTTCGAACGCTACGAGCTTAAGTTCAGTGCCGACGATAAGTTCAACATATATGTAAATACCATTACACAGGCTATGGACCCACATACCCAATTTTTTGCACCAGTAGATAAACGTTATTTTGATGAAGCAATGAAAGGCAGCTTTTTCGGCATTGGTGCTTCGCTGCTTTACGATGAAGGAAATATAAAAATTGGAAGTGTTTTAAGTGGCAGCCCCGCCTGGAAATCGCAACAAATAGAAGTTGGCGACTTGATTGTAAAAGTGGCTCAAGGTAAAGATAGTGCCGTTGACCTCACCGGTTTTTTGGTGGAAGATGCCGTAAAATTAATTCGGGGTAAAAAAGGCACACCTATTACGCTTACGCTTAAAAAGAAAGAGGGAACGCTTAAAACATTGACACTTATCAGGGAAAAGATTGAGCAGGATGAGACTTTTGCCCGTAGCGCTATCATTACAGAAGGAACATCAAAAGTGGGATACATTTATTTGCCTGAATTTTACGCCGATTTTGAGGATCCGAACGGGGCGAGAAGCGCCGCCGATGTAGCAAAAGAAGTAACCAAGCTAAAGCAGGCAAAGGTAGATGGTATTGTAATGGATTTGCGAAACAACGGCGGCGGATCACTATACGACGTAGTACAAATAGCCGGATTGTTTATAGATGAAGGTCCTATTGTGCAGGTAAAAGACCGCGAAGGAAAGCCGCTTGTAATGCGCGATAAAGACAATGGCATTTTGTATGACGGACCGCTAACCGTTTTGGTAAATGAATTTAGTGCTTCAGCATCCGAAATTTTTGCTGCAGCCATACAGGATTACGGCCGCGGAATAGTTATTGGAAGCACAAGTACGTACGGGAAAGGAACTGTACAACGCAGTATTGGTGTAGATTTAGAAGCCAATCAAATGAATGCTAACTCCGATTTGGGGAGCTTAAAATTAACCCTCCAAAAGTTTTATCGCATTAATGGCGGCTCCACTCAACTACGTGGGGTAGTGCCCGATGTCATTATTCCGGATGAATATGAATTTTTTAAAATACGCGAACGCGATGACGAAAGTGCCATCCCGTGGGATGAAATAAGCAAAGCAAATTATAAACTTTGGAAGGGGAGCTTTGATCTGCAAACAATAAAAAACCTTAGTAATGCCCGCATTGCACAAAATCCGGTTTTTCAAAAAATAAAGCAAAATTCCGAATGGCTGGCAAAACAAAGAGACAAAGAATTTCCATTGAATATTGTGCAGTTTAGAAAAGAGCAGGAGGAGATTAAAAAAACGGTAAAACAAACCGATTCGTTGTTGAGCAAAAATCAAGAACTGAACATAGCCTACCTGCCACAAGATGCCGCCCGCCATGCAATAGATAAAGGCAAAGAAGAACGCTATAATTTATGGCTGAAAGGCAGAAGCAAAGATATTTATTTAGACCAGGCAGTAAAAATAGTTGTGGACCTGCAAAGGCAGCAAAACCTTGCAAAAGGCAAAAACGAAACACCTGCCCAATCGTTTTAATAATTAGATTTATTTTAGTAAAACCCCGCTCCCGGCGGGGTTTTCTGTTCCCTAAATGGAAATTGTTGATATAAAAACCTTCAAAAAAGGGTAGCTGACAAGCAACAAAGGTTTAGAGTCAATTGTTCAAAAATCCTTGTGCTCCAACTTTAATAGCCTTGAAAGGGGCTGAATAAAACCTTCAAAAAATCCTCAATGTTTACAAGTAGCGTTCCTTTAAAACATTTATGTGGTGCAACGTATGACCAATGAGGATAAACCCAATAGCTGCAACAGAAATAGAGTTACCATTTGCCATTCCCGATTGTTCGAATTGAGCCCCTCCGAAAGAATCAAATAACAACGCTGAAGAGCGCTGTACGGCTTTTGTTTCTTCAATCAAACTTGTTGGCGTTCGGTTATTGGCGTTTGAGGCCAATGCATAGCTGTTTTCGTCATAGCCAGGCAGCGCTGCGGTTTCTTTTCGGGCGAAAGCTAACGCCCGGTAATTAAAAATACGGTCGGTATCTATTATATGCTGAATCATTTCTTTAACGGTCCACTTGCCTACAGCGTACCGGTAGTTCCACTTTTCGGCAGGCATTTTTTGCAGCAGCTCTAACAGGCTTTTTTGATGTTGCGCGAAAGCATCCGGTAATTCCAATTGAGGCACCAGGGCTACATAACTACGGTACCATGCGGGCAGGTTTTCCGGGGTTGGTTTGTGAACATTCATTTTTTCTGGCAAAAATAAAAAACCCTCAGCGTTTTGCTGAGGGTAATCTTAACCTGATATGTATAAAACTCTTTTTAAGATGTTTTCTGTCTCTTTAAAACCATTTCTAACTCAAAAAAGGTTCAAAAAAGGATATGAAATAAGTTTGCTACCCTTTTTTACAAGGTTTCTAACTAAAACGATTTTTTAGCTGAAGCCTTTTTGCCTTTGTTAGAAGATTGCTCGCCTTTTGCTTGGGGAAGTCCTTTGGCAGTTACCTGGGCAGCAAGTTTAGCGGCTTCGTAAGCGTTAATAACACCGCCTGTTTTGCTTATATCTGATAGAAATATGGAGGTGCCGCTGCGCGGAGATGTCACTTTAATTTTCGGGGCTACAGCGCTTGTTTCAATTACATATTTTAATTGTGGTGCAGTTAGGGTTGGATAATAAGCTAAAAGAAAAGCGGCAACACCCGCGGTTACAGGAGCAGCCATACTGGTGCCTGATGCATCGCCATATGTGTTTCCGCCAGGGATGGTAGAATAGATCTGATGACCGGGAGCAAATACATCTACTTCGCTTTTACCGTAATTTGAAAAAGATGCTACAATACCTCCATTTTTTGGATCTCCGCTGGCACCTACAGTCAACCAATTAGTTGCTTTTTCTTTACTACCGTAAAAAACTGGGTTCGGAAAATTGTCTGTAGTATCTACATTAGAAGCATCGTTTCCGGCTGCATGTACCAGCAATACACCTTTATCGGCGGCATATTGTACCGCTTCATCTACCCAGGTTTTCTCGGGCGAGAAGCCTTTGCCAAAACTCATGTTAATAATTTTTGCTCCGTTATCTACGGCGTACCTGATGGCTAAAGCTATATCTTTATCGTGTTCGTCGCCATCGGGAACAGCACGAATTGCCATTATTTTTACATTATCGGCAATGCCATTGATACCTTTCCCGTTGTTTCGCACAGCACCGATAATTCCGGCTACGTGTGTGCCATGGAAAGGGGTATTTGCCATTACATCGTTATTGCCGTAAAAGCGATCGTTAAAATCTTCGTAATTGTCCTTAACAATTTCGCCACGGTAATCTTTTGGTGCTTTGTCTGCCGCTTCGGCTTTGCGCAATTGTCCTTCCAGCTCACCTAATAACTGGTCGTTGTTGATTTCGTAATTATCATTGGCCTTTGAAATACCCATAATAATATTTTTTGCCATGATAGCGTCCTTATTGGTAGGTGTATATTCCTTCAGGTCGTTTCCGTTGTAAGTTGGTTTTTTCAGGTCAAGCATAATTACCGAGTCGCCAGTTTTAAAAGCAGGATACATTTGCTTCAGGAAAAACACTTCG
>JBBSRB010000043.1:0-21111 GCA_038243445.1 Chitinophagales bacterium
AATTGAAAGGGTAGCTGAACTAAAGGGGCAGGGGCGAAGCCTTAGAGAGATTGGAGCGGAATTAAACATTTCTCACATGAAAGTAAGCAGGATTTTAAAGGATTGTAACACCCTGTAACAGATGTAACACCCTGTTACAAGTGTTACACCTGTTACATTAAAACTGTAAAAAGTGAATAGGCACCGATACATATTGCAGCCGTACAAGGGAATGAACACCCGTTACCGTTGCCCGGAATGTAACAAGGGTAAAACCTTTACCCGCTACATTGATACCGAAACAGGCGAACACCTTGCCGACCATGTAGGACGGTGCGAAAGGGTGGACAATTGCGGAAACCATTACACCCCGAAACAATATTTTCAGGATAACCGGCAACTCATACCTGCTCCTACACATTCCTACACATTACAAAAGGCTTCAAAGCATGCACACTTTGCACACCATAAAAAAGAGCCTGAAAAAGAAAAAGCCGTTTCCCTTATTCCTATTGATACATTTAAAGGCAGCCTAAAAACCCATGAAGCAAACAACTTTATAAAATACCTGCATACCTTGTTTGGTGCCGATATAACCCGCCAACTTATAAGTAAATATTTCATTGGCACTTCAAAGCATTGGCCCGGCGCAAATGTGTTTTGGCAAATAGATATTACCGGCAAAGTAAGAACAGGTAAAATAATGCTTTACAACCCCGCCACAGGCAAAAGAATAAAGCAGCCTTACAATTACATTAGCTGGGTGCAATCGGTGCTTAATCTGCCTGAATATGAGTTACGGCAATGTTTTTTTTGGTGAACACCTTTTGCAAGGCAATACAAAACCCATTGCCATAGTTGAAAGCGAAAAAACGGCAATAATAGCAAGTGTTTATTTGCCTCAATTCATTTGGCTTGCAGCCGGTAGCAAAGACGGTTTGAGCCTTAATAAATGCCAGGTACTTAAAGGGCGAACCGTTATAATTTATCCTGACTTAAACGGTTTTGAAAAATGGACGGCGAAAGCAAAAGAACTTTCACACATTGCCAGCTTTGCCGTTTCCGATCTACTGGAACGCAAAGCAACCGACAAAGAAAAGGGCGAAGGTTTGGACTTAGCAGATTATTTAATACGTTTCCCGGTGCCAGTTGTTCAACCCCAAACCCTGCACCTTTATTCTACTGATATTAATTCTATGCTGGGCAACACCTGCACCGGCAATGACTTTAGTAAAATCATTATACAAGGATACCAGTTCAAAAGCGGCAAAGTGTACGATCTGCTATTTAGCGAAACCGGCGAACTATTGAAGCCGGGCGAACAGCCGGAAACGGTTAAGAAGTTAGGCAGCTTCTTTGAAAAAAAATTGCAGCCTGCCATGTTTGATAATAACCCTTGCTGGGTGCATTTAGATAACCGATTTATTATAAACAACAATTAAAATTTAAACAAAATGGAACAAAAAAAAGAAGCACGAATTATTGATTTAATTCCGGAAAATTTACGGGAACAGCTAAAAATAGAAATATTAAAAGAGGTCGAAGAGGAAAAAAAGAAAGCCCGATCCACCCCGGCCACAGAGGAAGAATTAAATAAAATTTTTGATAAATTTTAAAATAAACCATCATGAAAAAAGAAATCGGATCAGAAATTCATTTTGATCAAACATCTTTCGACAGAGAATTAAGAGCGTGGCAAAGTGTATTGCCAGCGGTACTGCCTGTTATTGAAAAATATAACCAGCTCGGGATAGGTGCTTTTGATAACGAAACATTTGAAGCCTTTAAAGCCGGTAACCACCGGACAACAGAAAAAGCACACGAAGCTTTGAAAGAGGATTTTAAAAACTTTCGCCTGCAACATCTTTACGAGCAATCCAAACTAAAGCTTGATGAGCAGTTGGAGGTTCTAAAACAAGATTGGGCAATCGTTTTAGAAAAGCATAACCTTCACTCAATTTCAGGGGGCTACCCTGTACACATGATATGGCAAGATGTTTCATATTCAAATGGAGCGTTTCAATTTGACGAAGTAGCTATACGACAGCGGCACACTACACGGATTGAAAACCATGGCCAACTTGAGATGTACGAGCTTATGGAGAACGTCAAAAGTTCACGTGATGCACTTTGTTCCTTTTTAAAAAACAATCAAATTTCAATGTATGGACGCTCGATAACCTCCGTCAAAGGTGACGGTTTTTTGATCGAGTTACCAGATAATTCTTTAAGGATTAACCATGCAGCTCTATCTGTACTAAAGTAATATACCATTGTAAACAACAACTAAAAAACAATCCTATGGCATTTAAAAAAGGAATTTCAGGAAACATAA
The DNA here is from genome assembly GCA_038243445.1 of Chitinophagales bacterium. Lineage (GTDB taxonomy): Bacteria > Bacteroidota > Bacteroidia > Chitinophagales > Chitinophagaceae > Flavisolibacter. The sequence goes on from JBBSRB010000043.1 coordinate 2,315, forward strand.
ACGGCCGACCAAAAGGCAGCCAAAATAAAGCAGGCGGTCAGCTTCGTGAAGTGATAGCCAACTTTTTAGAACAGCGGTTTGAAGATGTAGTAAATGACTTTGAACAACTGGAACCAAAAGACAGGATAAAGGTTTATACCGATCTGCTTCAATATGGCGTGCCTAAGCTGCAAGCCGTTTCTAATGCAATAGAGTTTGAGCAAATGACAGACGAACACCTGGACGAAATATTTTTGAGATTATTAAAAAGTACAAGTAATGAATAGAAAAGAAAAGATTTCTTTGCTGAAAGAAGTAGCAAAAGGCAATTTAGCCCCGTTAAAAGCTATTCAAGAGGAACACAACAAAGGCGTAGTATCGGCAAAGAATATTGTATTATGCTTTTATTATTTATTGGAGCATGGCAGGCCACCCGGTTACCCGGCATACATGCTATACGATGATTGCTGCATTACATCTGCAATGGATTTACAGGTTATTGAAAACGGGCTAACTGTTTTTAGTGAAACCAACAGCTTTGAAAGTGTTAGCACGAAAGCGTTAGATATGATACTGGAATGTATGGAGTGCTACACAGTCTTAAAAGAAAGAAACGAACTACATTATTTGAAACCGTACCGGCATTAGTAACAAGGCAACTCCTCAATAGATCGTCAATCATTCACCAATACAGAATAAAAAAATAAGCCTTTAAAATGAATATGTATGCAAATTGTATGCAAATGCCTGAAAACAAAAAAGGTTCCAATCGCTTGAAACCCTTTACTGTGGCTGTGGATCCTGCTGGGATCGAACCAGCGACCCTCTGATTATGAGTCAGATGCTCTAACCATCTGAGCTAAGGATCCGTGCCCTGCAAAGCAGAACAATATTTTAAAGGAGCGCAAAAATAGTAAAATTCAACTGTTATTCCTTCACTTCTTCAAACTCTATATATTCCGCGGCGGGGGCTTTTTGCTGCGGCTTTTTTGCTGAAAGCGGTTCGCTGGCTTCGGGTGCGGTATGCTGCTGCATTTGCTCGCGCATGTTTCTAAAACTTTGCTTTACCTGCTTTGTGGTGCGGTATACAGGCAACACAAACTTAAAAACAATGTTATACAACAGGTATATTAAAAAACAGTAAAAGATAAAGCTCAACATGATAAAACAAAGTTATAAAAACAGGTTTATTTAATCTTAATTTGGTAGATAATTAACGTATTACTTACCTTTGAGGTAGAAATTGACAGAGAGGAAGGGAACGACAACCGTTCCCTTCTTCCTTTTTACTATGCAAACGGACAACGGAATACAAACAATAGAAGAAATGATGAAAGGCCTCTTGGCCAACCAACCTTCTCATTTTTTAGTGGAGGTGCGGCTAAAGCCCGCCAACAATTTTAAAATTTTTATCGACGGCGACGAAGGCATTGATCTCTCGGTTCTCATTAAATACAACCGGGCTTTGTATAAACTTATAGAAGAAGGTGGCTATTTTCCCGAAGGCGATTTCTCGCTTGAAGTATCATCGCCGGGGCTCGATGAACCCTTGAAATTGCATCGACAGTATAAAAAAAATATTGGCCGGTATGTAGATGTATTGTTGAACGACACCTCAAAAAAAGAAGGAAAGCTGCTGGATGTAAGCAAAGAGGGTATCTTGCTTCACACCGAAACGGGAAAAGCAAAGAAAATGGTGGTAAATCAGGAAACTATTTTATTTAGCGATATTAAAAACACAAAAATTCAAATAAAGTTTTAGACAGTGAATGGTGGTTAGTGAGTGGTGCGCGATAATATTTCCAAGTCACCACAGGCCCTCAACAGAGACAAAAAATAAGTATATGGCTAGTATCAATCTTATAGAGGCTTTCCAGGAATTTAAGGATGCCGAAAACATCGACCGTCCAACTTTAATGCGGGTAGTGGAAGACGTGTTTCGAACACTGTTGCGCAAAAAAATATGGCTCCGATGACACGTTTGATGTAATTGTAAATGCCGAAAAAGGAGACTTGGAAATCTTTCGTCGCCGCACAATTGTAGAGGACGGCGATATTTATAATACACTCGAAGAAATTGAATATAAAGACGCTATAAAAATAGAACCCGATTACCAGGTTGGCGAAGAACTGTATGAAGAAGTAAACCTGGTAGATTTTGGGCGCCGCGCCATTTTAGCCGCTAAGCAAACGCTTGCCAGCCGCATTGGCGACTTAAAAAAGAATGTATTAGCTAAAAAGTACGAAGATCGCGTAGGTGAAATTATTAACGCCGAAGTGTACCAGGTTTGGAAAAAAGAAATATTGTTGCTGGATGAAGAAGGAAATGAACTTATTCTTCCAAAAAGCGAACAAATTCCGCAAGACTTTTTTAAAAAAGGCGAAAGCATTAGGGCGGTAGTAAAAAAAGTAGATATGAAGAATAATAATCCTGTAATTATTCTTTCCCGAACCGATCCAAACTTTCTGGCAAAGTTGTTGGAAATAGAAGTGCCTGAGATCTTTGATGGATTAATTGTTATCAAAAAAATTGTACGCGACCCGGGCGAGCGGGCCAAAGTAGCTGTAGAATCTTACGACGACCGGATAGATCCCGTAGGAGCTTGCGTAGGTATGAAAGGAAGCCGCATTCATGGCATTGTACGCGAGTTGAAAAACGAAAATATTGATGTTATTAACTGGACTAGCAATACCCAGCTATTAATCCAACGCTCATTAACGCCTGCAAAAATCACTTCTATGGATCTTGATCAGGAAGGGAAACATGCATCGGTTTATTTAAAACCCGATCAGGTTTCGTTAGCCATTGGCCGCCGTGGAGTAAACATTAAATTAGCTTGCGAATTAACCGGCTACGAAATTGACGTGTATAGAGATAACGAGGGCGAAGTAGACGAGTTTGATATTGACCTGGAAGAGTTTAGCGATGAAATTGAACCGTGGATTATTGATGAATTAAAAAGAGTTGGTTGCGACACAGGTAGAAGCGTATTGAATTTAAGTGCAGAAGAGTTGGAGCGCCGTACCGACTTGGAAAAAGAAACCATAGCCGATCTACGTAAGATTTTGCAATCAGAATTTGAAAAAGAATAAGATGATGAGAGCTGAATGATGAGTTGTGAGTAAGGAATGGATAATAATTTTTTACTCAGAATTGACTGCTAACTCTCTTGAAATAAATAAAAACGACTTAATAAAGTTCCTTTCGGGGACTTAGGGCAAACTATCATATGGCAGAAATTACAACACCCAGGTTAATGGCAGCCGCCAAAGAGTTCAACATTGGTAAAGATACCCTTGTGGACTTTTTGGTAGGTAAAGGTTTTAGTAAAGATGATTTAAAGCCTACTGCTAAGCTTACCGATGAAATGTACCGTGCCTTGCAGGCAGGCTTTCAGGGTGATAAGGCAGCAAAAATTAAAAGTGAGCAGATTGATTTGCCAAAAGCTGCTGCAGCCGATGCGCGCCGCAGAAGAGACGAAGAAGAAATTTCGTTCCGCAAAGAAGAAAAGCCACGCACCGGACCTGCAAAGTTGGTGAAAAAAGAGGAGGCCCAGCCTTCTGTTGTAGTGGAAGAAGCACCGGCGCCGCCCCAAGTGCAGCCGAGCCCGGAGCCGCCGGTTCAGCCAGAACCCGAAGTGGTACCAGAGCCAGAAGTAATAGCGCCACCCGTAACAGAGCCAGAGGAGTCGCAAGCACCGGAACACGTAAGGGTTGATTCGCCCGAACTGGAAAGTCCAAAAATTATTGATAAGATAGATCTCTCAACAATAGACTCCTCTACAAGGCCCAAAAGAGGGGCTCCAAAAAAAGCGAAAGCGGCAGAACCGGAAGCTTTAAAAGAGGAATTGCAGCCGCCGGTAGAAGCGCGCGAAGAGTCGCCTGTGCCAAAAGAAGAAGAAAAGCAACCCGAACCTGAAGTAGCATTGCCGCAGCCGGAGCAGCAGGAAGCTGTAGCGCCCGAAGCCGAAACGCCTGTAGAACAGCCAGCGCCAGAGCAAGCCGAAGAAGAAGTGGTGATCGAAAACATCAAAGCCGAAAAACTGGAAGGCCCCAAAATATTAGGTAAGATTCAATTGCCGGTAGATAGCGATACGCGTCCCAAAATCGACGAGAAACGCAAGCGTAAACGTATTCCTATCGAGAAAAAAGAAGGAAGCACACCAACTGCATTTCAACGACCGGCACAAGGCCAGCAGCCAGGCGCTACCGGGCAAGGCGGCGGCGGACGCTTTGGTGTTACCCGCAATCCGGGTGGAGCTAATGCAGCCCGGCCAGCACAGGGCGGTGCCCGAACCGGCGGTGGTGGACGTTTTGGCGTTACCCGCAACATTGGCGGCGCTGCCGGTGGCAAAAGAGATGATAAGCAAATTGATGAAAAAGAAATACAGCGCAAAATACAGGAAACGCAAGCCAAGCTATCGGGTACCGGCGGCAAAGGCAGCCGCGGCATAAAAGCAAAGCTTCGCCGCGAGAGGAGAAACGAAATGGCGGATGCCGTTCAGGGCGACGACAGCAAGCTGCAGGTAACCGAGTTTATATCGGTTAGCGAGCTAGCTAACCTGATGGATGTATCGTTTGCTGAAGTAATTGGCAAGTGTATGAGCCTGGGCATTATGGTGTCTATTAATCAGCGGCTGGATGCAGAAGTAATTGAATTGGTAGCCTCTGAGTTTGGCTACGACGTTGAGTTTATTGACATGGAGAAGCAAATGGAGATGGATGAAGAAGAAGATGCAGCCGACGATGAAGGCCGTGTGTTCCGTTCGCCAATTGTCACCATTATGGGTCACGTAGATCATGGTAAAACTTCTTTGCTGGATTATATTCGAAATGCAGCGGTAGTAGCCGGTGAAGCCGGCGGTATTACCCAGCACATTGGTGCTTACCAGGTAAAACTACCTAACGATAAAGAGATTACGTTTTTAGATACACCAGGTCACGAAGCCTTTACAGCCATGCGTGCCCGCGGTGCAAAGGTTACCGATATTGCTGTAATTGTAATTGCAGCCGACGATGCCATTATGCCGCAAACGCGGGAAGCTATTTCGCATGCCCAAGCGGCAAACGTTCCTATGATTTTTGCTATTAATAAAATAGATAAAGAAGGTGCAAACCCAGCAAAAATTTACGAGCAGTTAGCCAGTATGAACATTTTAGTGGAATCGTGGGGCGGTAATTTTCAAAGTCAGGAAATAAGTGCAAAACAAGGACTGAAAATTGACTTGTTGTTGGAGAAGATTTTACTTGAAGCGGAAATACTTGACTTAAAAGCAAACCCCGAAAGGGAAGCAAGCGGTACTATAATAGAAGCAAGCCTTGATAAAGGACGCGGCTACGTAGCAACTATTCTGGTGCAAAACGGTACATTGGCTGCCGGCGACCTGGTAGTAAGCGGACAGTATTATGGCCGCGTAAAAGCACTTATGAACGAACGCAATAAGCGTGTGGACGCAGCGCCGCCTTCTACGCCAGTGTTGTTACTGGGCTTAAACGGTGCTCCGCAAGCAGGCGAAACCTTTAGGGTTTATGCCGAAGAATCGGACGCAAAAGAAGTGGCCAACCGCCGGGCGCAAATTTTACGCGAGCAAGGCATGCGCGCCAAAAAGCACATTACACTTGCCGAGATTGGACGCCGTTTGGCACTGGGTAACTTTAAAGAATTAAAAGTTATTATTAAAGGTGATGTGGATGGTTCGGTAGAAGCTTTAAGCGATTCGTTGCAAAAGCTTTCCACCCCCGAAATTTTAGTAAGCGTTATTCACAAAGGTGTAGGTCAAATAAACGAAAGTGATGTGGTTTTAGCCGAAGCATCAGATGCGGTGATTATTGGTTTTAACGTTCGCCCAAGTATGCAGGCTAATCGCCTTGCCGAAGGTGCTGGTATTGAAATTAAAATGTACTCGATTATTTACAACGCCATTGAAGAAATTAAAACGGCAATGGAAGGCATGTTGGAGCCTAAAATGCAAGAAAGAATTGTGGCTAACGTTGAAATTAAAGAAGTATTTAAATTTGATAAAGCTACGGTTGCCGGGTGCCAGGTATTGGATGGTAAAATTAAACGCGATAATAAAATACGTGTAATCCGCGATGGTATTGTAGTATATCCTACCGGCGAAGGCACAAGCGCAGAATTAGGCTCGTTGAAAAGGTATAAAGATGATGCAAAGGAAGTGCTTTCGGGTATGGAATGCGGCTTAACCATTAAAAATTATAACGATATTAAAGCGGGAGACATCGTGGAAGCATACGAAATAGAAGAAGTGAAAAGAACGCTTTAAGCAACTATAAAATCAATAAAAAGTAATTACTTCAGCTTAACGAAATTTAAAAATGCAAAACGCACCTGGAAAAAACCAGGTGCGTTTTGCATTAAAAACCTTTAAAAAAGGGGTCTCTTATTTAGGTTGTAATTGTTTTGCCGTAGCCATTGACGCTTCGGGTTTTACTTCCGGTGCCTGGTAATTGTAGTTAATTTCAAACCGAATTCCTTTTAAGCCGCTGATGCCTTGCAGCTCTTCTAATTCCAGGTGCTCTACTTCACCAATCACCATATTTTCATTTTGCAAAAACTCTATATACTCAAGGTACTCGTTCAGTTCTTTTTGTTGAGAATATACAATGGCTATTTTGCCAGGTTGCGTTAACCGTTCGTTGGTGTCTTTTGTATGAACCTTATCAATGCGCTTTTTTACTATTTCGTACCGGATGTTATACGCCCCGTCCACATCAAACTTACGTTCTTTATTGCGGAACGAAATAGAAAGCGGAATGCTGTGTGCAAGGATCAACTGAGTAGTTTGCAGCGCCAGCGGAAGTCTTTTTTCGAGCGAATGGGTAATGCGTGCAGCTTTAATTAATACTGTTAACTGCCACATTTTTAAGTTGCTTACATAAAGCTCATCAAAAGGGTGGTGCGGTGCCATTGATTGGCCAATGTAAATGTTAAATTCAATACCATCGGTAACGTAGCGTTCAAAATAATGAGGGTAAATATGCTGCACCGTCGCTTGTTCGCGATCCATAAAACGGTCAAGTGTATCGTTGATTTTGGTAATCGAATCTTCGTAGCGCTTTCTGTGCCTGTAAAGAATTTGCTTTTGCGGGTCAAGCGAAGCAAAGTACTGATCAATGTGGTGCTTTAAGGAAGGCCGCGCCGCCTGCAAATGCTGAAATAACGCATCTATATGATTTTGTAAAAACTCGTAAATCTGCAACTCGTCTTCCGATAAAAGGTTTTCGGCAGTGGCGGCAATGTATTTTTCTACTTTGTATTGAATTTCTTTTAAAAGCGGAAAGTCAATGGATTGGCTCACCTCCTGCAAAACGGCGTGTACCATGTTTAATTGCTCCAGCAAATCCAGTTGAATAGAGTTGTTACGTTCTACAGAAGAATTGCGCACATCAATAGCGGCATAAAGCGGGTACACATCGTTAAACGTAATGGAAGGCAGTTTTGCCAGCTCATTTTCCTGGCGGTGCTGTAAAAATTCAAAAGCCGCCTCGGTAAACTTCCACTCTACGGCTGGTTGTATGGCGGTAAAATGTTCTTTGATGGTTTTATCTATTTGAAGTTCCAATCCTTCAATGCTTTTTTCAAGCGCCAGCGTAAACAATTCTATAGCGGAGTTTATTTTGGAAAGATGCTGGTAAACCAGTCGTCCTGGTTGCTCGCTGCCTATTTCAAGCAAGCCAATCAGTTGTCCATTGTCGCAGGTAAGCGGACAAATGATAAGACTTTTTAAACCTTGCTCAGCGTAATAAGAAAGAACTTCATTTTTGTTTTTTCCTGGTTCAAAATGGGTATAAAGCTGCGGCTGCTCCACGTCCTTATACATTTTTTGTACGAGCCTGGTTGTAGTAAACTTGTGCTCGACTACCCGTTTGTTTTTAAACAAAATGCTGTTGCGGTAATGAAGTTCAGAAAAAAGATAAAAATTATTAATTTTAAAAAACGGTGTAATGCCTACGGTAACATCCTTTAATCCTAAAAATGTTTGAATGTGCTCTTGCAGTGTATCGTAAACAGTAACATCGGCAAACGAATTAATGTTCAGCAGCGTGTTTTTAATTTCGGCTATCGCCTGGTCGCTGGTTACATCGGATACATCAATAACCACAAAACCTTCAAAGCCAAAATGTTCAATTGGAAACGTGTCACGAAGTTCATCCATATCCAACGATCGCTGAACTGCATAGGATGTGGGCATTTCAAAGTCTTTGTTCAACAGTTTTACTTCTACAAACTGAGCATTTAACTTCAACTTCAGGTATTTTGTAAGTCCGGTTTTTTCATCAGTAAAATGATGCACTGACGAAGCAATGGCCGGAACATCCCAGGAATAAAATTTTTGAAGAATAACGTTGTACGCCAGGCTGGTGGTAGCTTTTACAATGGTATAATTCGTTTTGTTATCGGCAACGGAAATAGTATTGGAACCGTTTTGTAAAAACTGGTCTTGAAATGCAGGTGAAGCATAAACGGTTTCGGACCGAAACGGAAAAGAAACCGCATACATACCTTGGGTAAGTTTGGTGCTTGGCGGAAAAATTGTCGACAAAATAGTATCCAGCAGATCTTTGTACTGGGTTAAAATGGCTTCGTCATTTAAAGGCTCCCCTAATTGCGGGGTATTTTCTACTTCGGCTAAAAGGGGCGCATACAACTTTTTTGCACCGGGCTTTCCGTCATCAACCATTTTTTGTAATACACTGACAAGCGGCTTTATGGAAAAAAAAGAATTGAACAGATTATTTTTAGCAAGGGTCATTGGATAAATTCTTAGTAGTTTATTATTATTAATTGCTACTGTGTAGCGCGGCTTCGACTGTAAGTTAAGTCTTAAAAGTCTTAAAAACGACTACTACAGTCCGTACACCTTTTTCATTACTTTTTGAAAATAAACACAGGCGGTCTGCAACCCACATTCAGGGCATTTTGGCTTTCGGGCAACACAAACATAGCGCCCATGCAAAATCAACCAATGATGAAACTTCGGGACCAGATCGGCAGGTACCCATTTAAGCAACTGTAGTTCGGTTTGCAAGGGGTTTTTTGCTCCTACGGTTAAGCCTATGCGCGCCGAAACCCGGAAAACGTGCGTATCTACCGCCATGTTTGGCTGGTTATCAACAACGGACGTAATGACGTTTGCCGTTTTTCGGCCTACGCCGGGCAGCTTCACTAATTCTTCTACTGCCATTGGTATAGCGCCGTTAAACGTCTGCATTACCATTTTGGCCATGCCCATTAAATGTCGGGTTTTATTTCCTGGAAAAGAAATGCTTTTGATCAGGGCAAATAGCTCATCGTATTCGGCGGCAGCAAGCGCAGCCATATCCGGAAACCTTTTAAAAAGGGCAGGAGTTGTAATATTTACCCGCTTATCGGTGCATTGAGCTGATAAAATAACCGCTATTAATAACTGGTAAGGGTTTTTAAAATGAAGTTCTGTTTCGGGCAGGGGAAGAATTTCTTCAAAATAAGAAATAGTAAATTGAAAACGATTAGAGCGGGTCATAACAAGCTCCCGAAGTTACTGGAAAAGAAAACTAAGAATTGATAGTTTCTGTAGAGCGGGAATACTTTAATACGTTTAGCACCACCTCGGTACGCGGGGCTTGCACCAGCGTATTCAACCGCTCGAAAGATGCTTTTAGCACGTTAAATTTTTCCCTTAATGTCCAATCGGTTTGCAGTGCATCTTCGATAGCAGCGGTTTGCCCGGCAGATGTTTCTTTGTATAAATAGCAGATAAGATCTTCTGGAGTGTGGTTATGCATGGTCAATCTTTACAGTAAAAAATGCAGAATAGCTGTTGGTGCTGTTCGGAGTTTAATAAACGCAAAGTGTAAACCGTTTATTGTGCTTTTATTTCTTTTCTTCCGTGCCGGCCGGCTGAATAATGTACAGATCTTCATTATCGCGTTTCATAAAATACTTCTCGCGGGCAAACTTTTCAATGGCTGCGGGGTTGGTTTTCAGCTCTTCCGAAAAAGCGCGTTCCAACTTAATTTGTTCGGCAAAATAAGCTTTGCTTTTTTCCAAATTGTTTAATTCGGTCAGGCGCTCGCGCTGCTCCAGCAAATTATTTTTATCGAAAAACAGCATCCAAACACTAAATGAAATGCCGGCAAGCAGGTACTTATTGCGTAAAAGGTAAGAAATGGAATAAAGCAGTTTCATGAAAAAAGCATTAGAAGAGTGTGAAGATAGGAAATGGAACCATATTATATGCCTTATTACCTACCCCTTTTTGAAGGGTTTTGCGGCTGCCCTGAGAAAGATTTAAATACGCCACTTTTTGAAATCCTTTTTTTAAATAATAGGTTTGCCTGGCTACGCTTCGTCTTCTTTATCGCGACAGTTTCTTGCCCGGCAGATTACACAAACATGCAACTGCGTTTTAGGCTTGGATCAGGGCCTGGAGATGCTTTTTCACATCTGGCCACTCATCATCAATAATGCTATAAACAATTGTGTTTCGCATCGTTCCATCGGCATGCAAGCCATGCTTGCGCAGCACTGCTTCTTTAATGGCGCCTAATTTTTCCACTGCCTTTTGCGACCGTATATTTTGATGCGCCACTTCAAACTCTACCCGTTGGTAGCAAAGCGTTTCAAAAGCATATTGAAGCAGCAGCAGTTTACATTCTTTATTTTGCGCCTTGCCCCACACTTCGGGTATATACCAGGTATAGCCTATAGAAAGCCGCTTGTGCGCCGGCTCCATTCGGTAAAAGCGGGTGCTGCCTATAATTTCGTTGGAGGTAGCGCTGCATACCACAAAGCTGCATTGTCCGCCAGTGTTGCCACTATCAAGCGCAGCGTTAATGTATTTTTCAAACTGGTCGTCAAAAGTGTCGTCAACCACCAGCGTTTTGGTGTACTCCCAAAGGCGACTGTCTTTTGCCAAAACCTTTATTTTAGCTACATGGTCCGGATGTAGGTTTTCGAGGTACACGTAGTTGCCCTGCAGCTTCGATACATCTATTTGAGGTAACGTCATTATGTTTTATTCCCTCTCTAAATTGCAGAGAGGGAACTTTTTTATTTGTTGAACTTTAAGGCACGACCGGGATAATAAGCCGATGATCCCAACAATTCTTCGATACGCAGTAACTGGTTGTATTTGGCCATCCGATCGCTTCGGGAAGCCGAGCCGGTTTTAATTTGACCGCAGTTTAAAGAAACGGCTAAATCGGCAATTGTGGTGTCTTCTGTTTCGCCGCTGCGGTGGCTCATAATGGTATTGTAGCCCGCATGTTGGGCCATGGTTACTGCGTTTATGGTTTCTGTCAGCGTACCAATTTGGTTTACTTTTACCAACAAAGCATTGGCAATGCTGACATCAATGCCTTGCTGCAGGCGCTTTACGTTAGTTACAAAAAGATCGTCTCCCACTAATTGAACTTTGCCACCCACAGCCTCGGTTAAAGCTTTCCAACCTTCCCAATCGTCTTCGGCCATTCCATCTTCTATTGAACAAATTGGATATTGGCGCACCCAGTTAGCCCAAAAATCAACGAGTTCATCGGAGCTTAAACTTTTACCATCACTTTTATGAAAAACGTATTTACCCCCTTTATATAATTCGCTATTGGCGGCATCCATTGCTATCATTACCTGCGAACCTGTTTTATATCCCGCTGCATCAATAGCGGTTAAAACAGTCTCAATGGCTTCTTCGTTCGATCCGATATTAGGAGCAAAACCACCTTCGTCGCCTACGTTTGTGCTGTAACCCTTCTTTTTTAGAACCGTTTTTAGCGCATGAAAAATTTCTACACCCCAACGCAATCCTTCGCTGAAACTGGTTGCGCCCACAGGCATTACCATAAATTCCTGAAAGTCTATTTTATTATCGGCATGTGCGCCGCCGTTCAAAATATTCATCATGGGTACTGGCAAAGTTTTAGCGTTGGTACCGCCAATGTACCTATAAAGAGGTAAGCTCAGTTCTTCGGCAGCAGCTTTTGCAACTGCCATACTTACGGCCAAAATTGCGTTTGCCCCCAGCTTGCCTTTGTTTTCAGTGCCGTCCAGGTCAATCATCAATTGATCAATGCCGGTTTGGTCGGTTACATCGTAGCCTAAAAGCCCGGGTGCTATTGTTTTGTTTACGTTTTCAACGGCTTTTAAAACGCCTTTCCCAACATATATTTTTTTGTCTTCATCGCGTAGCTCTACTGCTTCGTGTATGCCTGTGCTGGCGCCACTTGGCACTGCTGCACGGCCCATGGCGCCCTCGTCGGTTAGCACATCTACTTCCACGGTTGGGTTTCCGCGACTATCCAATATCTGGCGGGCAAAAATTTCGGCTATGTAACTCATACTATTTTAGATTTTCGATTTTAGATTTAAGGAAGGTTGATCGTTCATCGTTTTTTACTTGAACACTTCAATTGTAAATTATAAAGCACCCAGTGTGAAAGTAAACGGTGACCTGCCAACTGCATTTCCGTGCAAAGAAACGGCGTTCGCTTGGGGCGACAAAAATTATCAAAGATCCCGGCTAAAAATCAACACTTCTTTTGATGTTTTATTTGCGGGCATCCCGTATTTCCATTCGGGCGTTTTCACTTTATACCCGGCATACAAGGCTCTTATTTCAGCACAATCGTTGTACGAAAGAATCCAGGATTCCCTTTCTTTTAAAACAGCAGCCAACGCCGCATGGTCGAAATCTTTATGCGCATTTCCTTTGGCTCCGTATAACGTGTTTTTAATTAAATAAGGCGGATCAAGGTAAGCAAAAACATCTTTATGCAGCAAAAGCGATTGCGTAAAGGAAGCAGCGCTTACGGTTACATTGTGATTATAAAATTGTTTTAATCTTTCAATGGAAGAAGGCGTGAACCGCGGATGCTGCGGCGACATACCACCCGATAAAGTGGAACCGGAAAAAGACGAACGGTTCAACACATAATAAGCAGCGGCACGTTGAAACTCTGTTTCAAATTGTGCCTGAACTTTTTGCAATTCGTAAAAACGTTCCTTTCGCAGCGGAAAATGCATTTGCACTTCGGTTGCAAGCTTTTCGGGATGTTTTAATACACATTGCCAAAACTCTACCAACGGTAAAAACACATCAAAACCACAAACAAAAACACCTTTCGAAGCAACAAACAACTCTACCGAGCCGCCACCAAAAAACGGCGAAAGCAGCCGTGTAAGCCCTTTTGGAAAAAAAGCAGTAATGGCTTCCACCGCCCGCGTTTTGCCGCCGGGGTAGCGCAGTGGCGACCGGTAAGAAAGCGGCCTGGAAACCTTTAAAAAAGGGGTATCAGTTGATTTATACTCCATCAATTGGGATAGGTGCTGCTGTTAACGAACGAAATATTTCTTCCAGGCTTTCGCTGCCTGTTTGCAGCGATACGATATTTAAGTTGTGCTGCACCGTCAGGTCAAGCAGGGCTTTTCTAACCTTTTCGGGCTCGCCGGTTTTAATTCTCCAGTTATACACATCAATTTTTGTTACCTCTTGCGCGCCGGGGAGGCGGTTAAGCCATTCCTTTTCAAGCGGCTCTTTAAAACCTACTTTTACGTGCGCAACAGACGACCGGTTTTGTAGCGCTTTCAATTCGTCGTTTGCTACAATTACGCCCTTATTTATAATTATTACCCGGTCGCAAATAGCTTCTACTTCGCCCAAAATATGCGACGAAAATAGAACGAGTTTGTTTTTACCCTGCTCTTTAATTACGTTTCTTATTTCAACAATCTGGTTCGGGTCCAGCCCACTGGTTGGTTCATCTAAAATTAACACATCGGGATTGTGAATTAGCGCTGCTGCCAAGCCTACTCTTTGCTTGTAACCTTTAGAAAGCTGCGCTATTTTTTTGTTGTTTTCCGGCGATAAACCAACCAATTCAATTATTTCTTCTATCCTTTTTGAAGTGTTTTGTACGCCGTGTAAATGAGCAATAAAATGGAGGTATTCGCGAATGTACATATCGTAATAAAGCGCATTGGATTCGGGCAGATAACCACAAACTTTTTTCGTTTCCAACGGATTCTTTGCCACATCAATACCGCTTACAAAAATAGCTCCGGCAGTGGGCGGTAAATAGCCGGTAATCATTTTCATGGTGGTAGATTTGCCGGCGCCGTTCGGGCCTAAAAAGCCAACAATTTCACCGCGGTTAACTGTAAACGAAATATTGTTTACCGCTTTTTGCTCGCCATAAATTTTTGTTACCCCTTTTACTTCAATGGACATGCTTCAAAGATAAATGCAATTCTTCATCGCCGCCCGCTGGCAGAAGCTCCTTCTGCCCGTTTAATAAAAGGCTTAAAAAAGGGAATGCCTAAAGGCAGAGAAAAACAAGTAATATTTTACCGTCATTTACCAGGTGGATATTGTTGCATTCTGTCCTAACCTACTTTTGCACCGGCGTGTTTCAAATAGATGCATTCTTAACCAGAACATTTTTACCCCAACTTAAAAGTATTGTTTGCAAATGATTGTTTTACTCTCTGTGATTTTTATTTTTGGCTATGCCGCCATAGCAATGGAACATTTTATAAACATTAATAAAGCGGCTACTGCGCTTATTACGGGTGTGCTTTGCTGGACAGTATTTGCCCTTTTTACACCCGATAAAGAAGTGCCGGTTCACTTGCTAACCGAACACCTTGGCGAGATATCGGGCATTTTGTTTTTTTTGCTGGGCGCAATGACCATTGTTGAATTAATTGATGCACATGATGGTTTTGAACTTGTTATTTCACGCATTCAATCAACCAACAAAAAAAGGCTGGTTTGGCTGGTTGCCTTTATCACATTTTTTCTGTCGGCGGTTTTAGATAACCTTACTACCACTATTGTGCTGATTTCTTTGTTACAAAAATTAATTCCGCAAAAAAAAGACCGGCTCTTGTTTGCTGGGCTTGTCATTATTGCTGCAAATGCAGGCGGGGCGTGGTCGCCGATTGGCGATGTTACTACCACAATGTTGTGGATTGGCGGGCAAATTACGGCAGCAAATATTGTTACTCAAACCATTGTGCCAAGCCTGGTGTGCCTGCTTGTGCCCACGTTTATCATCAGCAAACAACTAAACGGAACCATTGAACGAAAAGCAGCTACATCACAAAATAAAAATAGCGCCGCCAGCACCAGTGAAAGGGCTTTAATTTTTTGGATTGGCATTGGGGCACTGCTGTTTGTGCCGGTATTTAAAACCACCACGCACCTGCCGCCGTACATGGGTATTTTATTAGGCTTAGGCTTAATGTGGGTAATTACCGAAGTTATTAACAGCAAGAAAGACGAAGCGGAAAAAGGTTTGCTATCAGTTAATCATGCGCTGCGCAAAATAGATACACCAAGCATTTTATTTTTTTTGGGTATATTATTAAGCGTTGCTTCATTGCAGGCAACGGGCTTGCTTAGCAGCATTGCCGAATGGATTAATCAAACAATTGTCAATGTTGATGCAATTATTATATCCGTGGGTTTGCTATCGGCCATTGTTGATAATGTGCCTTTGGTAGCGGCGGTGCAGGGCATGTATGGGTTAGATCAATATGCAACAGACCATTACTTTTGGTTGTTTTTAGCGTACTGCGCAGGTACTGGAGGTAGTTGTTTAATAATAGGCTCCGCTGCCGGTGTAGCAGCCATGGGAATAGAAAAAATTGAATTTTTCTGGTATTTAAAAAAAATTGCCTGGCTTGCTTTACTGGGCTATTTGTCCGGTGCGGCGGTGTTTATTCTGCAACATCGGTTATTTTAAAAATTTAAAAGCAGACAATACTTTTATTCCTTTATAAAATAATTTAAACATACTTGTTGGCAGAAAAAGAACCTTTAAAAAAATGGTATGCTGTGTAGTTTAAATTGATGAAAAACAGCCCGGCAAAAGCACCCTTTTTTTAAAGGTTTTTAAACAACTATTTATTAGAATAAAATCAGAAAAAGGAACGCTTAAATTCATTTACAAACCATCATATTGATATTCCTCATCGATGGGCGTTCCGGGTTTCATTTCGCAAACGGGTTTTATAATGCCGTTGTTTAAACCATACACCCAGCCATGCAGGTAAGGTCGTTGTTCCCGCTTCCAGCATCGTTGTATAATAGATGTTTTGGCCAGGTTATATATTTGTTCCTGAACATTTAATTCTACTAACCTGTTCTCTCTTTCTTGCTGGTTG
This sequence comes from Chitinophagales bacterium, assembly GCA_038243445.1. Lineage (GTDB taxonomy): Bacteria > Bacteroidota > Bacteroidia > Chitinophagales > Chitinophagaceae > Flavisolibacter. Next base: position 18,459 of record JBBSRB010000043.1, read on the forward strand.
GCAATTGCATTTAAGTCGGACTGATGCAGCCGGTAAACATCTTTAATATTACGAAGCCACATATTTAGCACTGGCTTAAAATCGGCTTTAGAAGCAGCCGCTTTTATGCCACCGCAACCGTAATGGCCGCAAACAATTATATGCCGCACTTTTAAAATAGTAACGGCAAAATCAAGTACTGCAAGTAAATTCACATCAGTATTTACCACAAGGTTGGCCACATTGCGATGCACGAAAATTTCCCCGGGTTGGGTGCCGGTAATTTCATTTGCCGGCACGCGGCTGTCGCTGCATCCTATCCACAAAAACTCCGGCGTTTGTAGTCCGCAAAGGCGCTCAAAGTACTGGGGGTCGTCTTCTGTTTTTCCTGAAGCCCACAGCTTATTGTCGTTTAATAAACGTTCGTAAGAAAGCATAATTTTATAATAAGGCTCAAAAATATTCTATCTCGTTTTGATATGCTCTTTTTCTTACAGAAACCAGGCACGTACAAAACATCTAAAAAAGGGGTGCATCTGCATTTGCCTGATGGTCGCTGTTAAAAACGAGCAATGACGTACATTTAAATTTAAATTCAGGTGCCATGTCTTACCCATATCAAATGACCACGCCAGACGAATACCATGCTGCTTACAAAAATAGTGTAGAAAATCCCGAACGTTTTTGGGGGCATGTTGCGGAGCATTTCTATTGGCGAAAAAAGTGGGACAAGGTATTGGAGTGGAATTTCAACGGGCCCGATGTAAAGTGGTTCAGGGGCGGTAAACTAAACATTACTGAAAATTGTATAGACAGGCATTTAGAACACCGCGGCAACGAGCCCGCTTTTATTTGGGAGCCCAATAACCCCGAAGAAAGGGTGCGCACTGTGACTTACAACCGGCTGCACAAAAGGGTTTGCCAGTTTGCGCAGGTGCTTACAAACAACGGCGTAAAAAAAGGCGATCGGGTGTGTATATACATGGGCATGGTGCCCGAGCTTGCTTATGCGGTATTGGGCTGCGCCCGCATTGGCGCTATTCACAGCGTTATTTTTGGCGGTTTCTCGGCACAAAGTATTGCCGGCCGCTTAGAAGATACCGGCGCCGAATGCATTGTTACTTGCGACGGCGCTTATCGAGGCGAAAAGATAATTCCGTTAAAAGGAGTAATTGACGATGCGTTGGTGGGTAACAAGACGGTAAAAAAGGTGATTGTTTATACCCGAACCCGTACGCCGGTTTCCATGATTAAAGGCCGCGATGTGTGGTGGGAAGACGAAATGGAACACGCCGAAACACAAGTGGAAAAAGACAATATTGTTTCGTTTCCCGCAGTGGAAATGGATGCCGAAGATCCCTTATTTATTTTATACACGTCCGGTAGCACAGGCAAACCTAAAGGGGTTGTTCACACTTGCGGCGGCTACATGGTGTGGACGGATTATACGTTTGTTAATACGTTTCAATACAAACGCGGCGATGTGTTTTTCTGCACCGCAGATATAGGTTGGATTACTGGCCATAGCTATATTGTTTATGGTCCGTTAAGTGCCGGCGCCACTTCGCTGATGTTTGAAGGTATTCCCACCTGGCCCAATGCCGGAAGGTTTTGGGATATTGTAGATAAGCATAAAGTGGCTACGCTTTATACCGCTCCAACTGCTATCCGGTCACTGATGGGTTTTGGCTTGCAGCCTTTTGAAGGAAAAAATCTATCGTCGTTAAAAGTGTTAGGCTCTGTTGGCGAACCTATTAACGAAGAAGCCTGGCATTGGTATAACGAACATGTAGGAAAAGGCGCCTGTCCTATTGTAGATACGTGGTGGCAAACCGAAACCGCAGGTATATTAATATCGAATTTAGCCGGCGTTACACCCGCCAAACCCACCTACGCCACACTACCGCTACCGGGTGTGCAACTTGTATTGGTAGATGAGGGCGGGCATGAAGTGGTGGGCAATCCTGCTGAAGGAAATCTTTGTATAAAAGCACCGTGGCCGGGGATTTTGCGTACTACGTATGGCGACCATGAAAGGTGTCGGCAAACCTATTTTGCTACTTACCCCGGATTGTATTTTACCGGGGATGGTGCCTTGCGCGACGAAGAAGGAAACTATAGAATTACCGGCCGGGTAGATGATGTGCTGAATGTAAGCGGACATAGAATAGGCACGGCGGAAATTGAAAATGCTATTAACATGCATTCTGATGTAGTGGAAAGTGCTGTAGTTGGTTATACTCACAGCATTAAAGGACAAGGTATTTATGCTTACGTAATTTGCCCCAATAAGCATGAAGATGAGGAGCGTACAAGGCAAAACATAGTTCAAACAGTGTCGCGGATTATTGGCGCTATTGCAAAACCCGACAAAATACAATTTGTAAAAGGATTGCCTAAAACCCGAAGCGGTAAAATTATGCGCCGTATACTGCGCAAAATTGCCGAAGGCGAAACAGAAAATTTAGGCGATACAAGTGCTTTGCTTGACCCAGGAGTGGTGGAGGAAATTGCAAGGGGAAAGGTGTAAGCAGTCTTAAATTAATTGTTTTCAATGTCTTTAAGGCTGACTATAGAAGAAGGCTATTATATTCCTTAGATTTTTATGGAGTCTTGCCATATATGGAAAGTACTCTATCTTTCTTCCCCAGCCGAGTCTCTCGCAGAGGACTCG
>JBBSRB010000044.1:0-20678 GCA_038243445.1 Chitinophagales bacterium
AATGGATGCTTTTATTTACCGGCGAAAAATTTTATACGCCTGCGCACATGCAGATAGAATTATTGCAATCAGCGAGCAAACAAAAACGGACCTTATTGATTTTTATAAAATAGAGCCCGTCAAAATAGAAGTTTGCTATCAAAGCTGCCATCCTGCTTATAAAGAAAAAATTCAAACAGGTGAAATTCAAGCAATCCGGAATTCGCTTCATTTACCACAGCATTTTTTTTTATACGTTGGATCTATCATTCAACGAAAAAACCTCTTAACTATTTGTAAAGCCTTGTACCAACTTAGTGGAGACGTACAGATTCCGCTTGTGGTTATTGGCAACGGTAAGGAGTATAAGCAACAGGTAAAGAAGTTTGTTGATGGAAAAAACCTTCAAAAATGGGTCATTTTCCTTTCCGACAATCCTCTTTTTTCTTCTTTGCAAACGCCGCAAACAATGGCAGCCATTTACCAAATGGCCACCGCAATGATTTATCCCTCCTTTTTCGAAGGTTTCGGAATTCCAGTGCTGGAAGCACTTTCCGCCGGTCTGCCCGTTATTACTTCAAACCTTTCGTGCCTGCCTGAAACCGGCGGAAATGCAGCTTTGTATGTAAACCCGGCAAGTAGCGATGAACTGGCTGCTGCCATAAAACGCATTTGGACAGACGAAGATCTACGATTTGAAATGATTGAAAAAGGGCGCGCACAGGCGCAGAAGTTTAGCCTTCAAAACAGCAGCGCTGCGGTAATGAATGTGTATAAAAATGTATTGAAATGATCCTTTCTTTTGAAGATGACGTAACAAACTGTTTAAAAGTATTAAAAAAGGGTGGTATCATTCTTTACCCGACAGACACTATTTGGGGCATTGGCTGCAACGCTACAAACGATGCGGCAGTAAATAAAATTTTTTCGCTAAAGCAACGCGCTGAAAGTAAAAGCCTGATTGTGCTGGTAGCAGATGAGCAGGAGGTGCTGCGGTACGTAGCGGCGCCTCACCCGCAGGCTTTTTTGTTTTTAGAAAAGCAGACAAAGCCGACCACTATTATTTGGGAAGGCGCTATTGGGCTGTCTGAAAACCTAATTGCTTCCGATGGTTCCATAGCCATAAGAATTGTTGCAGACCCCTTTTGCAGACATTTAATAAAAAGGCTTCAAAAACCCCTTGTTTCCACATCTGCTAATCGCAGCGGAGAAATGGCGCCTCAAACATTTTCTCAAATCGATCCGCAAATTATTTCTGGTGTAGATTATGTGGTGCAGCATCGTCAGCAAGAGGTTGAAGTTTGTCAGCCATCTCAAATTATTAAATGGAACAATGACGGCAGCCATAATGTTTTTCGCCCGTAGGAACACGCCTCAAGGCGTGTTCGTAATTAGCTTTCATTTTTTCACAACAATTATCTTTGCTTCAATGGATATCGATTGCAGTAGGAGCGAAACCGAAATTTTAGAAAAAATTGCTGCCGCTGCGCAGGAGGCGGAAACAAGGTGCTACCTCATTGGTGGTTTTGTGCGCGACAAGTTGTTGCAGCGACCTTCCCGGGATGCCGATATTGTATGCGTAGGCGATGGTATGGAATTAGCTACCAGCGCGGCGAAACGCTTTTCGCCACAACCAAAGGTTAACTACTTTAAAAATTTTGGCACTGCGCATTTTAAAACGCCCGATGGTTTTGACCTTGAATTTGTTGGCGCCCGAAAAGAAAGCTACAGTGCGCATTCGCGCAACCCGGCGGTTGAGCCCGGCACTATTGAAGAAGATCAAAACCGCAGAGATTTTACCATAAACGCTTTGGCTATTAGTTTAAATGCTCCCGATTTTGGCACGTTGATAGACCCTTTTGATGGCGTTGATGACCTGCGGCAGCAATTAATTAGAACGCCTTTAAATCCGCAACAAACATTTAGCGATGATCCGCTGCGCATGATGCGGGCCATTCGTTTTGCCTCGCAATTAAAGTTTAGCATCTATCCTCAAACGTTTCATTCCATTACCGAAAACGCAGCACGCATAAAAATAGTTTCGCAGGAAAGAATTACCGATGAATTGAACAAAATTATTTTAAGTGAAAAACCATCCATCGGTTTTAAGCTGCTTTTCGACAGCGGTTTGCTGCAGCATATCTTTCCAAAGATGGTAGATCTTGCCGGCGCCGAATTTGTAGATGGAAAAGGACATAAAGATAATTTTTATCATACATTGCAGGTATTGGATAATGTTGCCAACCGCTCGGCAAACCTTTGGCTTCGGTGGGCTGCAATACTGCACGATATTGCTAAACCGGCAACTAAACGTTTTGAACAGGGGCATGGCTGGACTTTTCATGGACACGAAGCCGTGGGCGGCAGAATGGTGCCGAAAATCTTTAACGATTTAAAACTTCCCCTTGGCGATAACATGAAGTTTGTGCGGAAACTTGTGGAATTGCACCTGCGTCCTATTGGGTTATCAAAAGAAGAAATTACCGACTCCGCCATGCGGCGGTTGCTTTTTGATGCCGGCAACGATTTTAACAACCTGATGATTCTTTGCGAAAGCGATATTACTTCAAAAAATAAAGCCAAAGTAAAGCGCTATTTAGAAAACTTTGAAGCCGTAAAAAAGCGTTGCGAAGAAGTAGAAGAATCAGACAAAATAAGAAACTGGCAGCCGCCGGTTACAGGCGAATTAATTATGGAAACTTTTGGCATTTCACAGTCGCGCAAAGTAGGCGACATTAAGGAAGCCATCCGAAATGCCATATTGGATGGCGAGATTGGTAATAATTACAACGCCGCTTACGAGTATATGCTAAAGAAAGGGGCCGAGCTGCAATTGCGGCCTGTTAAATAGCGTCTATTTCGCTATTTTTGGGCTTATTCTTTGTTGGTAAACCGCATACATGGCTATATTAAAATTCAGAATTTATTTGGAAGAGGACGATAGTGTTTACCGCGATGTAGCTATTAAACACACACAAACGTTTTTTAATTTACACGAGATTATACTAAAAGCGTACGAATTTGATGCAAAGCACGAAGCAACCTTTCATCGTAGTAACGATAATTGGCAACGAGGGCGGGAAATTTCGCTGGAAACGTATGACAGGCCCTACAAAGCGCCACCATTGCCAATGAAAGAAACGCCGGTAGGTTCTGAAATAAAAAATCCAAACCAAAAGTTTATTTACCTGTACGATTTTAAAAAAGGGTGGAGCTTTATGGTAGAATTAATTGCGGTGTCTAAAGAAGAATCGCCAAAAATAACTTATCCCACATTGGTGCGTTCCGAAGGAATTGCACCCAGCCAATACGGTACAAAAAGTTTGTTGGGCGAACGTTTTGCCGATGTTGAAGAAAAATACGATTTAACGAAAGGAACCGAAGGCTTTGGCACCGAAGGCGAAGAAGGTGTGGGCGATGATTTTGCATCCGAAGAAGAAACCACCAACGATAACGAGGATTTTTAACCCGCTGAATTTTTTGATTTAAAAAGATGCAAAAAAGGGTGTAGATGAGCAACCCCAATTGCTTTAGCCAATGTTACCTCAAAAAACCATTATTGTTATTGCCGGTACAACGGCCGTTGGTAAAACCGCTGCCGCAATAAAACTGGCGCAGCACTTTAATACCGAAATTATTTCTGCCGACAGCCGGCAATGTTATAAAGAATTAAACGTTGGTGTTGCCCGTCCATCGGCAGAAGAACTAGCAATAGTTCCGCATCATTTTATCGCCTCTCATTCTATTTACGATAGCGTAACCGTTGCCGTATTTGAACAATACGCTTTAGAAAAGGCAGATCAATTGTTTAAAGAAAAAAATGTAGTGATTATGGTTGGCGGAACAGGGCTATACATAAGGGCATTTTGCGAAGGTTTAGATGCCATTCCCCATGTGCCTACAGCCATTCGCGAAGAAGTAAGAGCCGAGTGGGCCCAAAAAGGACTTTCCTGGTTACAGCACGAAGTACGGGCAAATGATCCCCGGTTTTTTGAAACAGGCGAAAGGCAGAATCCTCACCGGTTACTACGTGCGTTGGAAGTTTATCGGGCAACTAATCAATCCATTCAAACATTTAAAAAAGGGGTAAAAAAAACGCGGCCGTTTCGCATTATAAAAACAGCACTCCATTTGCCAGGGGAAATCCTGCATCAAAACATTGCAAAAAGGGTAGATGCAATGTTTGCCAATGGGTTGGAAGAAGAAGTGCGCACCCTGAAAGTAGATAAAGATTTGCCTTCGCTGCAGACAGTTGGTTACAAAGAGTTGTTTGCCTATTTTGATGGAAATATAAGTAAAGCTAAAGCTGTAGAAGAGATAAAAACCCACACACGCCAGTATGCAAAACGGCAGCTAACATGGTTTAGAAAAGACGGGGAGTATCAATGGTTTTTGCCCGGCGAAACTGATGCATTGATTGCACACACGAAAGAGATACTTTTCCCGGTCAAATAATTGTATAAATCAATAGTATATGGACTTTGAAAAAGCGTTTAATTTAGTTAGGCAAAAACTGGCGATTTGGGTTCAGGATTTCATTCGTATGCTGCCCAACCTGGCGCTGGCTGTGTTTGTGCTTGTAGTTGGCTTTTATTTGGCAACGCTTGCCAGGAAAATAGCTAAAAAAACCATCAGACGTTTTTCTGTTGGTGCTGTGCTCGCCGACCTTTTTTCCACTTTTGTTTACATTTTTTCTGTTGGCATTACCCTTTTTATTGTACTGCAAATTTTAAAATTAGACGATGCCGTAACCTCGCTGCTGGCAGGAGCGGGCATTGCAGGACTGGCGCTGGCGTTTGCTTTTCAGGATATTGCCGCCAACTTTATGTCGGGTATTTTGCTAATAATGCGCAAGCCATTGCGCGTAGGCGATATAGTAGCCATAAAAGGGTACATGGGTAAAGTAGAACACATTAATTTACGAGATACGGTTATTGCCACCTTTCAGGGCCAAATGGTTATTATGCCCAATAAAGATATTGTTCAAAACCCAATAGACAATTACTCTTTGCTGGGAAAACGCCGGATGGATTTAACTGTTGGCGTATCGTACGCCGAAGATCTGCAACGCGTAAAACAAGTTACATTGAATGCAGTAGCTGATATAAAAGGCATTTCCAAAACCAATGAAACTACCTTTTTTTACGAAGCCTTTGCCGACAGTTCTATAAATTTCACCATTCGCATTTGGACTTCTTCAGTGCATCAACCCGATTTTTTAGCGCTCCGCAGCGAAGCTATTATGTGCATTAAAAAAGCGTATGATGAGGAAGGAATTTCCATTCCGTTTCCCATCAGAACACTGGATTTTGCAGCCAAAGGAGGCCAAAGTCTTTCTGAAAGTGCCATAACGCTGAGTAACCGAACAGAAATATAAGTTTTCTAAAAAGGTTTAAAAAAGGGGATGTGAAAGATATGTTTTCTGGCAGAAAGATTTTACGTTTGCGCTATATTGTTAAATCGAAAAAATATTTATGAAAAAAGCCTTAATTGCCCTTTCCTGCCTCACTCTTGTATTTGCATCTTGTAAAAAAGATAAAGACGAAGCAGCCGACAGTTCAGCCATTACCACACAAAACATTGCAGGAACCTACACCTACGGTTCGGTAACTGTAAAAGAAGACAGCAATGCACCGGAAGACATTACGGATTACTGGTTTGACGAACCCTGTGCAAAAGACGACCAGATTTCGCTGAACGTAAATGGAACCGTTCTCTTTGCCGATGCGGGCGTAAAATGCAACCCACCCGGCGATGACACCGGCATTTGGGCATTAACAGCTAACAACACAAAAATCAACATTGACGGCGATGAGCTGACCATTCAAAGTTTTGACGGTAAGGTTTTAAAGGTTGGGGAAACCGAGATCGAAAGCGGTAAGACCTACACTCTAACTATTACGCTAAATAAAAAGTAAACGTAATTTTTTTGTGAATAAAAAAGTTCTATAAAAAAAATTTTTGGTTACAATCGTTGCAAAAGGCATCGAAAAGGGTTTAAGAACGCTCCGAAGATTAAAGCTTAACGCCAAAAGTTAATAACACGTTACCTACGTTGCTCCTGATATTTGCCATCGGCGAAAAACCATTTTGTAACCGGTACGGAAAATGTACATCTTTAGCCATGCTGTGCACATACGTAAGATCTATAAAACGGCCTTTATTCCGGTAGCCTACACCGCCCGATAAATTAAGCCGGCTGCCTTTTTCGCCGCTGATGTTTTTATAAGGATTGCCGAAGTAAGCAGCACCAAGCCGCACCATCACAGTATTAAATTTTAACTCGCCGCCTGCTTTTACATTGAACGCTCCTTTGTACGCCTTGTCAATAGCTCCGTTCAGCGCTTTTAAATAATCTATGTCCGATTGTTCGGTTTCATATTCTTCGCTGCTTTCGGGGTGATAAGACGAAGCCTTATAATTTACATATTCCACATCGGCAGTTATAAAGCCTTTTTGTTTGGTTACATCTTCAATTTCGCGCAGCACATACGAAACCGAACCTACAATTTTATACGGAGTAATATGCGTGTATTTAAATACCGATTGACCATCATTGTAATCTTCGGAATAATCCGAAAGGCTTACATCGGCCGATTGAGTGGTATCGGTTGTAAGTATTGTGCTGTACACATCGGTAAGGCTATAAACTGTTGGTGAATGAAGCGCTAAACCAATGCGCCACGCCTCTTGCGGCTTGTAAATAACACCTGCTTTTGCACCAAAGCCCATTCCTTTTGTTGTTAAATTATCTTCTACCTCAGCATAGTCAAAAGCACTGGAAAGGTTTTTAGTAGCATCGGCTTCTGTATAAACCGAGCTTTTAGAATAATGCAAATACGGAAAACTAACCGAACCGCCAAGCATTAGTTTGTCGTTAAAATTGGCAGCGCCGGCAAGCGAAGGTTCGTAAATACCGCCACGGTTAACAACACTTTGTTGCTGTATTAAACCGTTTGCAATGGGCGACCGTGTGGTAAAACCGGTTACCTCGCCCGACCCGTTTTTTGCCACATCTAACCAGTACGTATTATAAGCAAGGCTGGCGCCATGTGGAAATAAGTAGGTGATGGTGCTGTCGCGAAGTCCGGAATTGTTTAGTTCCTCAATATACTTTTGGGCATAAGAAGAACGGTTGTTTTCGCCTCCGTAAAAGATATCACTTTTAAAGCTCCCGGTTGTGTTTAACGCGAGTGCAAACGCATGGCTTCGGGCTTTACCGTTAGATGCGCCGGCAAAAACTAAACCTGTGGTACCCACATCAAATTTGTTGGTCTTGCTCCTTTTTACATCTCCTAAATAAGCTGCTTTGTTTTTTTGAAAATGATAAGCGGGAGTTAAAACCAGGTCGCCGGTTTTGTAAAAGCCCAGGCCGGCGGGGTTTACAAACGTGGCTGAAATATCGCCGCCGAGCGAACCCATAGCGCCACCAATTGCTTGCTGCCGTGCGGTACCCGAAGGAACAATATAAGAAAAGCGCAACGCATCGGCCGGCTCTTGCCCCCAAACCATGGTACAGGGCAGAGCAAAGGCTAGTAAAATAAAAAACCGTTTCATAAAGTTGTTATTTCTTTCGTTAATGACTCAAAAAAGGGTCTTTCCGTTAGTCTATAAAATCGTTGTTTACCTGGATGCAACAGAGCAGAAGTATTTCAATAAAAGCGGCAACAAAAACCCTTAAAAAAGGGTTGGTCACCTGCCACCTTTGTACGATAGCTCCTGTTACTTACTGCTGTACAAGCGAGCGTGGCAACAGTTGTTACATAGAAATTTTGTTGCCATTTACCAAAATAAATTTTTTATTTAGAACTTTCTGCGGGGCGCGTTACTATTGCCCGAACTTTTGTTTGAATTAGAAGAAGCGGGCGGCGGCGTGACGGACTTTTGCGTACTCATAGTTTCAGAACTTCTATTTGAGTTTTCGGTTCTGCGGTAAGTATCACGCAGGTCGTTGCCGGTGTTTCGGGATGGAGTGGTATAGCTGCGGTTTGTGTTGCTGTTGTACCTTCTCGATCTGGTATCGGGCACCCTGTTGTTGGTGCTGTTTTGCGGCGAGTCAAACACATGCAGATTAAAAGTGCGCGGTGTGCTTTTTATGGGAGTTCGGGGCGCAACTACAATTACATGTCCACCGTAAGGCGAGTAATGACCATTGTAGTACGAATTCATATATGGATTGTAATAAGAGTTCCAGTACCCACGCGGATTACTATACCCATAGCCATTGTAATAATAGTTGTTGCTGTATTTATTGTAATAATTATATGCGTATGGATCGCGATAATAATCGTCGAGGTAAGCCCATTGATTTCGGTTTCGGATTTTCATGCGCAGATAACGATCATCGTTATAGCTGTAATAATCGTCGTCTGTTTTGTTGTAATCGGTGCCGCGGCGGTAGCTTCGGTTATCATCATCTTGTACCTGCACATATTCTTGCTGCGGACGTGCGGGCGAAAAATAAACATCATCGGGCGTTTGTCCGGACTGATACGCTGTACTGCAACTTGCGAAAACAAGTAACGAGGAAAGTAAAGGTAAAATAGGTTTCATGGCAGATGTTTTAAAATGTGTTTAATGAGATGTGCTACATTTGCTTGCACCAAAATGTTTGCCACCGGAGTGTAATTTACGCCTGATTGCGTTAAACAATTTGTAAATGTGCGCACCTAATTAAACAGTATGAGTAAAGGAGTTACATCAAAAGCAGAAGACTATTCGGGCTGGTACAACGACCTTGTAATTAAAGGTGGACTGGCCGATTATTCGGCCGTTCGTGGATGCATGGTTATAAAACCTTATGGTTATGCGCTGTGGGAAAACATGCGCGATGTGTTAGATAAAATGTTTAAAGATACCGGTCATCAAAACGCTTACTTTCCATTATTTGTACCTAAAAGTTTATTTGAAGCCGAAGAAACAAATGCCGAAGGCTTTGCAAAAGAATGCGCCATTGTTACGCACTACCGTTTAAAGGCCGACCCTGCAAATAAAGGCAAATTAATGGTAGATCCGGAAGCAAAACTGGAAGAAGAATTGATTGTTCGGCCTACAAGCGAAGCCATTATTTGGAATACTTATAAAGATTGGATTAAATCGTACCGCGATTTGCCGCTCCTAATTAATCAATGGGCAAACGTAGTTAGATGGGAAATGCGCACACGGCTTTTTTTGCGCACCGCAGAATTTTTATGGCAGGAAGGACATACCGCCCATGCAACAGCAGAAGAAGCTATTGTGGAAACAAAACAAATGCTTGATGTATATGCCACCTTTGCCGAAGAGTACATGGCTCTGCCGGTTATTAAAGGTGTAAAATCAGCTTCGGAACGGTTTGCCGGCGCAGAAGATACTTATTGTATAGAAGCACTAATGCAGGATGGAAAAGCCTTACAGGCGGGTACTTCACATTTTTTAGGACAAAACTTTGCTAAAGCGTTTGATGTAAAATATTTAACAAAAGAAAACAAACAGGAGTTTGTGTGGGCTACGAGTTGGGGCGTAAGCACCCGGTTAATTGGCGCCCTTGTAATGGCCCACAGCGATGATGAAGGCCTGGTGTTGCCACCGCGTATTGCCCCTTTGCAGGTAGTTATAGTACCTATTTTTAAAGGCGAAGAGCAGAAGAATGAATTGAATGTAAAAGCAGCTGAAATTGTAAGCCAGCTAAAGGCCCTGGGCATTCGGGTTAAGTACGATGATAACGATAACAATCGTCCGGGCTGGAAGTTTGCCGAGTACGAATTGAAAGGCGTGCCGGTGCGGGTAACGCTTGGTGCCCGCGACTTAGAGAACGGAGTAGTGGAAGTAGCGCGGCGCGATACAAAAGAAAAACAAAGCATTGCTTTTAATAACTTAGTAGAACACATACAAACGCTGTTGCAGGATATTCAGTCAAACTTATTTAACCGGGCAAAGGCATTTAGAGACCAGCATACAACCAAGGTAGATACCTGGGATGATTTTATTAAAACACTTGATGAGAAAACCGGTTTCGTTTTAGCCCACTGGGATGGAACAGCCGAAACTGAGGCTCTGATAAAGGAAAAAACAAAAGCAACCATTCGGTGTATTCCGTTAGTTAATCAACAGCAAGATGGCGAGTGCGTTTTAACAGGAAAGCCATCTACTCAGCGGGTGGTATTTGCAAGAGCGTATTAAATAACTGGAAACCTGGCTGCGTCGGGCAGCAAAAAACCTTTCAAAAAGGGTACTATTTTAAAAAGTTTTTACTAAAGCACCAAACCAACAACATGGAAAACAATCCTCCTCTTTTTAATCTTTACATTGATGGCGATACAAAAGCGCACCTTTCTGAAACCGCCAAATGGGCCAGGTTTTTAGCCATTGCCGGACTGGTGTTTAATTCGCTTGCTGTACTTGGTATATTGTTCTTTGCCTTTTACGTCACTTCGCTTGCAAGTTCTATGGAAGAGGGCATGGGCAGTAATCCATTTTTTTCTTCGGGCTTTGGAGTGGGACTTGCCTTTTTTTATATTTTGATGTTAGGTATTTGGTTTTTTCCAATACTCTCTCTTTTGCGTTTTGCAAACAGGCTAAAAGTGGCGCTTGAAGGAAATGATCAGCAAGCCTTAAATTCTTCAGTACAAGCCTTAAAGATTTGCTTTCGGTTTGTGGGTATTGTTACAGTTATTATCTTATCGTCCTATGCTATTGGTATTTTGGTTGCCATTATTGGTGCTATCTTTTTCTAACCAAAAACATACACAAAAGGGTATCAGGCAGCCGATAAATGGTTATAATCTTTCAGCAACACTTCCAAAAATTCAAACGGGGATAATTGAGTTTCTATTTTTAAATGCGCCTTAAGTTTTTCCGATGCCCTTTCGGCAAGGTTGTAGTCGCCCTGCTTTTTAGCCGCGTCAAGAATACTTTTCAACGAGTTTATATCACGGTCGCTTAGGGCCATTACCTGCGAAAAAGTAGGGGCGTAATGTTCGTCCACTTCTAAAAAAATAGTGTCTTCAATAGCTGCTTTTTCGCTGGTGCTGATCAGAATGGTATGCGCCAGTATATCTCCAAGTCGCTGGTTTTTTTTCGATGTGTTTACTAAAATAATATCTGCTACCAGCAAGCCGAAGGCGGCCGCTACCTGCCAAAAAAAACGGGCGTTGCCGCCAAAACCAATAGGTGCGTAAATGGCAATTACAACCACCATGTAATCGGATGTGCGAATAACCCAACGGATAATAAACTGTCCAATCCCTGGCCGTCCGCCTTTTTCGGTAACTACCTGCAACCGCATAATGCGTTTGCCAATGCTTTGCCCGTTCAGTACTATTTCGCAAACAACATGGTAGGTGAAAAACGGTATCATCAGTATCATCATCAGCACCCAAATGGTTTCTTTCGAAACGGCAAAGGGCGCGTTTGCACTTGTAAGCAACCAAACCAGTTTAAAAGCGCCAATTGCATACAGCAGTAATACCACCACATCCAACAGCCACGCAAAAAGCCTTTTGTGAAAAGGAGCAGCCGTAAACTCAAGGTGTATATTAAACGCTGTTGATACCTTAATTGCAGACATACAGCACAATTAGGCAACAAGTTAACGTGTTTTGATCTACCCCTTTGTTGCTTTGGGTAAAAATAAAAAGTGGTATTTTACAACTCTTAAAATGGTGCACTTGCGGGAAGGTTTGTTTATTAAAAAGAATAAAGATCGGTGGGAGCGCCTGCAGCGGGGCCACAGCGGCAACGTGGATGAATTGGCAACCGATTTTACACAGTTGGCAGATGACCTGGCGTATGCCAGAACTTTTTATCCGACAAGCCGCGTTACAGGGTACATCAATGCACTTGCTTCACGCATGTACTTAAACATCTATAAAAAACGTAAAGAAGGCTCTAACCGCATTGCTCAGTTTTTTCGGCATGATGTGCCGCAAACCATTGGCAAGCACCACCTGGTTATGTTTTTTGCTCTATCTGTTTTCATTTTGTTTTTTGCGGTAGGTTTTTTTTCTTCTATTCAGGACGATACGTTTGTGCGGCAGGTGCTTGGCGATGGTTATGTGGATATGACGGAGAAAAACATCAGCGAAGGAAACCCTTTTAACGTGTATGCAGACAGCAACTCGTTTACCATGTTTGTTCGTATTATGATAAACAACATCATGGTGTCTTTTTCTTATTTTTTTAAAGGGTTGCTGCTTGGTGTTCCGTCCATTACTTCACTTGCAAAAGAGTCCATACGCATTGGGGCGTTCGAGCATTTATTTTTTTCTAATGGTCTCGGTGTGCAGGCGGTCGTTACTATTTTACTACACGGCATACTGGAGTTAACCTCAATTATTATTACCTGCGGTGCAGGCGTTGTAATGGGCACCAGTTTTTTGTTTCCGGGCACCGGCAAAAGACTCGATGCTTTTAGGCAGGGTGCAAAAGATGGAGTTAAGATTGTTATTGGATTAATGCCGGTGTTTATTGTTGCAGCCTTTTTTGAAGGCTTTATTACGCGGCACTATAAAATGCCGTTATACCTAAGCATTCCCTTTTTATTGATCAGCGCCGCTTTTGTGGTTTGGTATTTTGTTGTTTTGCCACTTAAGTTGAAGCATCGAAAGAGGTCTGTTCGGCTACATAATTTGCCTGCTGATAATGAATAAGTGCAAGTGCCATAAACCACTTTTCTTTCGCTGCTTTGTGGCTTTTTTGATGTTTATATTTTTTGGTGCTCAGTGTGTTGCCCAGGAGGGAGACAGTGCAAGACCAGAAGGCGAACAGGAATGGCAAACCAAAAAAAACACCAACGCTTTTGATGCCCTTTCCACAACAGACAAGACTTTGACGCAAACCCGAAAAGTAAATCGCCAACAATTAGAAAAGCTAAAGGCAGAAGATGAATTTTGGTATGTAAACGAAGCACCAAAGCGGGCGAAACCGGCGCCCAAAGAAAATTCCAATTCTTATGGTAGCTTTTTTGCCAATGAATGGATTCGTACGTTGATGTGGGTAGTTTTAACGGGCGTTTTTATAGCTATTTTACGGTGGTTTATTATTGCTGGCAACAATCCTTTCTACATAAAAAAGCCCAAAAGAATTAAAGCTACAGGCGAGAAGGGCGGAGCTGCCGGAAACATTTTTGACATTAATTTTGATGAAGAGATAAGAACGGCTGTTGCTGCAAAAAATTACCGGCTGGCAGTCAGGCTACATTATCTTTCTTTACTGGAGAGGTTGGATGCATTGGCTGTAATTAGTTATAGCTCCGAACGCACCAATAGCGACTATTTACACCAGTTAGCCAACTCGGTTTATTACACTCCGTTCTTTAGCTTAACCCGGTCATTTGAGTATTCCTGGTATGGAAAATTTTGGCTTACAAAAGACGCTTTTGAACGAATAGAAGAGGAATTTCTTTCTTTTACAAAACGGTATTTACAATGAAAAAGTACCTGTTTTATATTGTTGGCGGCGTAGCTATTGTGGTTCTGGCATTGCTGTTGGTTTTTTCGTTGCAAAAGCCTAAAAGAACGCTGAACGAGCGGATTACATTAAAACAAAAAGATAAAATTCCGTACGGTTTTTATGCTGCCCGATCCTTATTGCCATCGCTTTTTCCCAAAGCTGAAATCTCTACCGGCAAGAGTTCGCCGTATTCATGGAAGTCCCTTTCTAACGGTAGGAGAAACCAGGCTGTTTTTCTAATTGGCGATTTGAATGCCGGTGAAAAAGAACTCGAACAAATAGTGAGTTTTGCCCGAAAGGGTAATTACGTTTTTATTATTTGTAAAAATTTATCATACGATGCAAAATACTTTTTCGGGTTTAACGCTTCTTCTTTCTCTTCCGATGAAGATTATTACGCAGTTTCTAATGACAGTTTAAAACTACGATTTACTTCACCCTTTTTTAACGACACCACGACTTACGTTTATCCTGGCAGGCGTTTTTCTAACTCACTTGCACCGGCCGATTCAACGAAGGCTGTAATATTGGGCACTAACGAGAACGGTCGTGGAAATTTTTTGCAATACAAAGCCGGCTTAGGTTCGGTGTATGTACACACAGCGCCGCTGGCATTTTCTAATTACTTCATTCTTCACAAAAATAACGTTTTGTATTACCAACAGGCTTTTTCCGTCATTCCGGCAAACGTTACTTCTGTACTATGGAACGAATATTATCTTTTTAAAAAAGAAAATTCAAAAGAAAAAGAGCCATCCTGGCTGGGAGTGTTGTTCCAATTCAAATCTTTTAAAGCTGCATTCATAACCGTTCTTGTAACGCTACTTTTATTTTTAATTTTTGAATCACGTCGAAAGCAACGCGCCATACCGATAGTTCAAAAAACCGAAAACGAAACGCTTCATTTTGTACAAACAATTGGCCGATTGTATTATGATCAGAAAAATCATAAAGACCTCGCCCAAAAAATGAGTACTTATTTTTTAGATCATGTGCGCGCCCGGTATAATATATCTACGGGCAACCTTGATGAAGCATTTACCACTACATTACATCTAAAGAGTGGCTACGCAATCAGTGATTTGGCAGCTATAATTGACTTTGTTGAACTTGCTTTTGGCGATCCAATTGTAAACGAAGTGCAACTTGGCAATTTTTATTTGCAGCTGGAGCATTTTTATAAAAATACCTGAAATGGAAACAAACTTATTTGAGCAACGAACGGATTTAGCGGAACTGAATAACGCAGTAATGGCAATACGGCAGCAAATAAAAAAAATTATTGTTGGGCAAGATAACATGGTGCGCCTGGTGATAACCGCGCTGCTTGCGGATGGACATGTATTGTTGGAAGGAGTACCTGGCGTAGCAAAAACGCTAACCGCTAAACTAACGGCCCGCAGTTTGTCAGTACCTTTTTCGCGCATACAATTTACGCCCGATTTAATGCCTTCCGACGTGTTGGGAACGCCGGTGTTCAACCCCAAAGAAGGAATCTTTCATTTTAAACCCGGACCAGTTTTCAGCAACATTGTGTTGATTGATGAAATTAACCGCGCGCCCGCAAAAACCCAATCTGCGCTTTTTGAAGTAATGGAAGAGCGGCAGGTAACCATAGATGGAAAAACCTATCCTATGCAGCAGCCGTTTATGGTTATTGCTACTCAAAACCCAATAGAGCAGGAAGGCACTTACCGCCTGCCGGAAGCACAGTTAGACCGGTTTTTATTTAAGATAGTAGTGCCGTACCCAACCGAAGGAGAGGAGTTGGAAATATTGCAGCAGTTCCACAAGGCCGGCAATAAAAACGTGCTTGACTTTATCCAACCTATTTTAGGCGCCGATCAGATTGCAGCTATCCGGCAGCAGGTAAAAACCTTATTTATAGATGATAAACTGCTTCATTTTATTGCAAAGTTCATTCATGCCACCCGCAACCACAGGTCTATTTACCTTGGCGCTTCGCCGCGTGCATCACTGGCTATAATGAACGCATCTAAAGCAATGGCAGCCATTAACGGTCGCGATTTTGTAACACCTGAAGACATCCTGGAAGTGGCCCCGCCGGTGCTTCGGCACCGGATAATTTTATCGCCGGATAAAGAAATGGAAGGCGTTACGGAAGACGCCGTAATAAAGCAGCTTTTACAAACAATGGATTTTCCAAGATAATAATGTAACGTGTTTTCATCTTTTTACCTTAACCGAAAAGTTTATTACAGCAGCCTTTTTGCCGCCGGATTGTTTGTGCTTAGCTTTTTCTTTCCACCCCTGTTTAGTGTAGCTTTTTTGGTAATTGCAGTTATAATGATGATGGTGATTGCAGATGCAGTGCTGCTTTACAGTACCCGCAGCGGCGTTACAGCTGTCCGTGTTTTGGAACCGCGGTTTAGTAACGGCGATGAAAATAAAGTAACCCTCCAATTGCAAAACGATTATCGTTTCAAAGCCTTCTTTCTAATTATCGACGAGCTGCCTTTTCAATTTCAACAGCGTGCCTGGCAACGAAAAAAGTATCTGGCGGCGGGTGCACATTTTGAACTTAATTATTATGTAAAGCCGCATGAGCGCGGCGAATATTATTTTGGAAACATCAATCTTTTTGTCAGCAGTCCATTAAGTATTATTCACCGCCGTTTTATTTTCAGACAGCCGCAACTAGTTAAAGTATATCCTTCGATTTTTCAAATGCGGCGTTACCAATTAGGGCCTGTCGCGCATCGTTTACAAGAAGCCGGCGTTAAACGAACGCGAAAAATAGGGCACAGCATTGAGTTTGAGCAAATAAAAGAGTACGTGCCCGGAGATGATTACCGCACTATTAACTGGAAAGCTACCGCAAGACATAGCTACCTGATGACCAATAATTTTACAGATGAACAAAGTCAACAGATTTACTGTATTGTAAACAAAGGGCGCGTTATGAAGATGCCTTTTGAAGGAATGTCGTTGTTAGACTTTGCCATTAATGCCACTTTAGTTTTAACCAACGTAGCACTGCTGCGGCAGGATAGAGTTGGGCTAATAACCTTTGCAGAAAAACTTGACTCTTTTATTACGGCGGATAAAAAGCCAGCGCAGCTAAGTCTAATTTTGGAAAGCTTGTACAAGCAAATCACCAATTTTTTAGAGAACGATTTTGAGCAGTTGTTTTCAGCTATTCGCAACAAAATTACGCAACGAAGTTTGTTGGTTCTTTTTACCAATTTCGAATCGTTAGAAGCACTCAGGCGAGCACTGCCTTTTTTAAAAAGAATAGCGCACTACCATTTATTAATGGTTATTTTTTTTGAAAACACTGAGCTGAAAAGCCTAATAGAGCAAGAGGCGGAAACAATGGAAGACATTTACATTAAAACTATTGCTGAAAAGTATAGCCTGGAAAAAAGGATGATGGTTAAAGAACTTCGCCGGAACGGTATTGTAGCTGTACTAACCACGCCGAAAGACCTCACAATAAATTCATTAAACAAGTATTTGGAGTTGAAAAGCCGACAGCGGGTGTAACTTTCGGAAGTCCAGAAGTATACGCGTTCACATGTTTTAGACTTACTCTTTTACAACCCTGGCATTTTCTATCTTGCACCGCAAATGAATACACCGTTAAATAGTTTTGATGAAGGTCAGATGTTACTGATAGATAAGCAGCTTGGGTGGACATCGTTTGCTGCAGTGAGAGAGATAAGAGATACTGTAAAAACCAAAAAAGTAGGGCACGCCGGCACGTTAGATCCGCTTGCAACCGGCTTGCTGATTATCTGCACAGGTAAATTCACAAAAAAAATAAACGAGTACATGGTGCAGGAAAAAGAATACACCGGCACCATCACTTTAGGTTCCACTACACCAACATTTGATTTGGAAAGTGAGCCTCAAAACTTTCAGCAAACAGCTCATCTTACCGAAGAAAAAATACGGCAGGCAACCGGTTTATTTACCGGAACTATTCTGCAGATGCCGCCAATACATTCTGCTATAAAAACAGGGGGAAAGCGTGCCTACTCTTTAGCTCGTAAAGGTATAGTAGTAGAGCTGCCGCCACGCCAAATAACCATCAAGCAATTTGTAATTGAAAAAATAAAATTGCCTCTTGTACACTTTAAAGTAGTGTGTTCTACGGGTACTTATATCAGAAGCCTGGCTAATGATTTTGGTACAGAACTTGGCTGCGGCGGGCATTTAAGCAGCTTGCGCAGAACACGCATCGGCGCCTTTTTGGTAGATGATGCTGTAACCATAGAGCAGTTTAAGGACACGTTCCAGCAAGTTAAGTAAACGTTTATTCACTATTGACTGACTATAAAATTGTAGCTTTTCTGGTTGCAAAAACCTTTCAAAAAGGGGTAGTTAATGTCGGCTGCGAACGTAATTTTATTTAGGTTTTTATCTTTTTTAATAAGATAGTTGATACCCTTTATTAAACCATGTTAATAATGAAAAAACCTTTTAAAAAGGGTAGTTAACGCCTAATTGAATTTGTACATCGGTAAGCTTTCGATACGGAAAAAATTTGTTTTGGTCGCGAATGTCGGCGGGACTTGGATCTTTAATTTTATAAGCTGCATCTACCCGTATCAAAAACAATCCAAAGTCCAGCCGAAGGCCGGTGCCAGCGCCAATGGCAAGGTCGTGCCATAGTTTGTTGAACCGAAACTCGCCGCCCGGAAAGTCGGCATTTTTGCGAAGTGTCCAAATGTTTCCGATGTCGGTAAAAATTGCGCTATTAATTTTAAGCACGCCAATCTGCGTTAGCAGAAACCTGTATTCGGCATTCAATTCCAACTGAATATCTCCAAATCTATCGGGTGCTTCGGTTGGGGCAAAAGAGCGGATAGCAGAACCCGGCCCTAGGCGTCGCAATTGCCAGGCACGCATGCTATTTGCGCCGCCTGCGCTGTAAGCTTTAAAAAAGGGTAGCGAGAAGTTAGATGTATCGGTTTTAAAAAGAGGTATGGAATAACTAACGCCGGCAAATGCACGCCACGCAAAAGCTGATCGTCTAATTTTATAATTTTGTCTGAAATCCGCATCTAACCTTATAAATCGTTTTAAGTTACTATCAATAAATCTCGTGTGCAACAGGCCGGCTACAAGCCCCGACGATTCCAGGTTCAACCGGGTTAAGTTGGTAACGTCTTTTTTGCCTCCGCTAATCGTCAAGCCTGCTATTGTTGAGGCAATAAAACCATCATTAAAAATATATTTATACGATTGATTTTTGGCAATGAGCGCATCTAACTCTTTTCTTCTTTTTAACTGTGCAAATTCGATGTTTGGAATGCGAAGCGAAAGCAAATACTTCTTCCAATTAAACCGGTATCCCCATGAAGCATTGATGGTAGATAAGTAAAGAAGATCGGCAATGTCGAGTATATTTAAATTAAGCGCCAGCGATGTTTGCGCACCTTCTTTTAACTGTGGCGAAAGAAAATTATACCGTGGAATAACCCTTGGAAAAGTAATTATATGGCCAAGCGAATACTGCAAGGTTTGAAGGCTTCTGTTAGAACTTAAGCCCACCCCAATTCGGGCATTAGTGCTGGCTAAATTGGCGCCGCGGGCAAAGTTGCGGTTTTGCAAACCAAGGTTTATTCCCACCAGGTTACCCGATGTAAAAATGGTTCCAGCGTTTCCCCAGTTCTGGCTTCCTTCTATATTACCTTCAAAAACGTATTTATCGGCAGGCGTTAGTTTTACTATAAAATCTACTGTGTCAACTCCATCCCGCGGCACCGCATCTATACTTACCAGTCTAAAAGTACCTAAGGAGTTAAAGCGGTTGAGGGTTTTTAAATAGTTTCGCTGCTGGTATAGCTCGCCCCTGTTTAAATAAGTATTCTCCAGTATTACTTTTGATTTAAACAGGTTGTGGTAGGTAATAATGGTGTTGTTTCGAATTTGTTTTATAACCGGAATAAATTGTGCCGTGTCGGCAGTAAGATCAGGGTAAAAAGTAACGTTTCCTACGTAATAACGTATTAAATGCGATTCGTCCACATTTGGTTTTAACCGAAACTCAACATCGGCTACCGGGTTCAGGCGGCGTTGCTGTAAAGCTTCTAATTGCTGCGCCTGCTCAAATGGGTTCAAGGTTGGCCGCAGCAAAGCAATGCCCACCGTATCCCACAGCACACGAATGTCGTCGTTGGAAAAGCGCAGGTAGCCGTTGTTCCGGTACATGTCTGCAAGGCGGTCGCGCTCCGCAGAAAGCAAAGGCTTCGAAAAGGCCCTGCCTTTCTGCACAAGGCTTTCCTGAGTAGCAATTTCGGTTACTCGTTTCAATGTATCTCTCGCCTCCTGTGTAATAGCCTGCAAGCTATCTTTACCAATGTTAAAAGAAATGGAGTCCAACGTAAAGAGTGTGCCGGGGTTTACATCAAAGTTTACTGTAGTGCGGTATTCATCGCCACGGATAGCAAGCGTTGTATCGCCGTTAATTTGTCCGCGGTAATAGCCCAATGCATTTAGCAAAGCCTGCATAAATATTTTCGAGCTACCCATATTCAGCGTATCAAAAACAGCAGGACTTTTAATAACTGAGTAGAATAATTTCGGGCCGTTATCCCAGCCAATAATTTTTTGCACGCTGCGCACTCTGATGCTGTCGTGCAGTTGTTCTTCCAGGCGCTGGGTTAATTCTTTTTTTTCATCTTTGCTAAAATTACCTTCAAGTCCAATGTTGGTTTGGTACACAAATGGTGTACGCGGCGGGTAGTTTTGAACAATGGTGCACGAGCTAAAAAACAAAAAAGATACGGCAAACAATAGCGAGTTTAGATAACCAGAAAATGATTTTGCCGCCGAAACATTCATAATATTATTACGCTGCTATGCTGAATAAAAAAGTGATCAAAGATATTCAAAGTTTAGCCCTAAAAAAGCACCGGCAGGAAAAGGGCTTGTTTGTTGCTGAAGGTCCAAAACTCGTTTCCGAATTACTTTGTTTATTGCCCCATCAAATTGTTGCTGTTTATGCTACGGCAAAGTGGGCAGAAAGTAACCCTCATACATTGGTTGAACAAATTACTGAAGCAGAGTTAGGACGCATTTCAACGCTGCAAACGCCGAACGAAGTGGTAGCCGTGGTGCAACAAATAAAAGCAACCGAGCCGCTGGTAGAAAAAGGTTGGTGCATATATTTAGATGCACTGCAAGACCCCGGAAACCTGGGAACTATTATTAGGATTGCCGATTGGTTTGGAGTAAAAGGTATTGTGTGCAGCGCCGGTTGTGACGATGTTTACAACCCGAAAGTAGTACAGGCAACT
>JBBSRB010000045.1:0-20530 GCA_038243445.1 Chitinophagales bacterium
ACCACAGAGGTAACAGTGGTGGATAACGCTACCAATGACGAAGCAGATAAATGGTAAATACTTTTATATAATTTGAACCCTGCACCTGCAGGGTTTTTCGTTTTAGGCAGACAGCAGATATACAACAGGCAATTAGATAAATGAGCCGACACCAAACCTTTGAAAAAGGGTAAGCATATGTTTGAAAACCTTTAAAAAAGGGGTAAGAACCGTTTTTAAAATAAAGGATGAACGCCTGTATAGTTATGTGGTGTTATCAATTTCAATTCTGATTTAACTTCTTCGTTAACCGCTAACGATTCAATAAACGAATGAATGGCTTCTTTATTTATTTTGTTGTTTCCGCGGGTAAGTTCTTTTAAAGCCTCGTAAGGGTTTGCATATTGTTCGCGCCTTAAAATCGTTTGAATCGCTTCGGCCACAACGGCCCAGTTATCTTCCAGGTCCTGCTCTAATTTTTGTTTATGTAACACCAGCTTTCCCAAGCCCTTTTTAATTGATGCCATTGCTAATAATGTATGCGCCACCGGGGTTCCAATGTTGCGCAAAACGGTGGAATCGGTTAAATCGCGTTGCAGCCGGGAAAGAGGAAGCTTTGCCGAAAGGTGTTCAAAAAGGGCGTTGGCAATGCCCAGATTTCCTTCTGCATTTTCAAAATCTATGGGGTTTACTTTGTGTGGCATGGCCGATGAACCCACTTCTCCGGCTTTAATTTTTTGTTTAAAGTAATCCATTGAAACATATGTCCACACATCACGACAAAAATCTACTAAGATAGTATTGATACGTTTTAACGCGTCAAAGTGGGCCGCCAAATTATCGTAGTGTTCTATCTGTGTAGTAAATTGCGATCGGCTCAAACCAAGCTTTTCATCAACAAAGTTGTTTGCAAACTGAACCCAATCTGTTTTAGGAAAAGCAACTACATGCGCATTAAAGTTTCCGGTGGCGCCGCCAAACTTTGCCGAAAAGGGTATGTTGGTTAACTGTGTTGTTTGCACCTGCAGCCGCTCCACAAAAACCATTAGCTCTTTACCTAATTTTGTCGGCGAGGCAGGTTGTCCGTGAGTTCGGGCCAGCATAGGTACTTCTTTCCACTGCTCCGCTAAACTTTTCAATGCTGTAATTAGGTGTGTAAGAGAAGGAATGTACTCGTTTTTCAGTGCCTCTTTCCACAAAAGCGGGATAGCTGTATTGTTGATATCTTGTGAGGTTAATCCAAAATGAACCCATTCTTTTGCGCCCATTTCACCTACGGCGTCAAGTTCTTCTTTTAAAAAATATTCAACAGCCTTTACATCATGGTTGGTGGTAGCTTCAATGGCTTTTATTCGTTCTGCATAACTCAAACTAAATTCTTCTTTCACACTCGAAAGGCGCTCTGTGGCCGCAGTCGAAAGTTGAAAGAAATTTCTACCGGCCAGAAAAAAAAGGTATTCTATTTCAACAATTACCCTGTATTTAATTAACGCATATTCCGAGAAATAAGCGTCAAGCGGCTCTACTAGTTTGCGGTAGCGGCCATCTATGGCAGATATTGAAGTAAGTGAATTTAAGTGCATAAAACAGGTGAATAATAAAAGATGAAAAAGAAGAGGCGAACAGGAAATTAAAGGTGGACAAGGTTTAATTCCAAACCCAAAAGTTCAAACTAAAAACGCTCTCTATCTTTGCGGGCAAAAATAAACGATTTGGACAAGATAAAGGTCGCGGCTGTAAATTACCTGAACACAAAACCATTGCTTTATGGTATAAAACGGCATGCCGTATTAAAGCAAATAGATTTAATTGAGGTATATCCATCGAAAGTGGCGCAAATGGTTTTAGATGGTTCTGCAGACCTTGGTCTTATTCCCGTGGCCGTTATTCCTCAACTAAAAGAAAGCCATATTATAACCGATTATTGCATTGGTTGCGATGGAGCAGTTGCTTCTGTTTGTATTTTCTGCAATGTGCCGATTGAAGAAATAACGGAGCTCTATTTGGATTATCAGTCGCGTACATCGGTACAACTTGCACAGATATTATTGAAAGAATACTGGAAGCGTGAAGTGCAGATTATTAAAGCGACAAGCGAAGATTTTAGAAGTAAAATCTCCGGCACAACCGCAGCCGTTATAATTGGTGATAGGGCACTGGAGCAACGGCTACAATCGGCTTATATTTATGATTTGGGCGAAGCCTGGAAAGCTTTTACTGGATTACCGTTTGTATTTGCTGCCTGGGTAAGTAATAAAAAGTTGCCCAACGATTTCATCGCCGCTTTCAACGAAGCTAATGGGCTTGGTTTTAATCATTTAGACGAAGTAATAGCAGAAAATCCTTTTTCTGGTTTTGATTTAAAGGAATATTATACAAAATATATCAGCTATAATTTTAACACTCAGAAAAAAGAAGGAATAAAAACCTTTTTACAATTTATAAGCCTTTAAAAAGGGGTGTTTCGTGCACTTGTTATATAAACAACATAGTAACGCATTAGAGCTGAAAATCTTATAAGGCAATGTTTATAAAATTCGAAAAAACGACAACAACAGGAACTTACCGAAAGCAAAAGATATTTAGCTGCACGTCGTACAAAGTGCCGGTGGTTTTATGTAAAAAGGGTTGCGTTAGTAAGTCGGCTGCGTTTTGAAAGTAAACAGAAAAGCCAACCTGGTTTATTATCGATAAAATGTTGTTTAGCTTTTCATTTTCACCTGTCTTTCCGTGGTACTCTAAAAAAAGATGCTCTACTTTCTGAAGGTTTTTAGCGCAATCCTTCAGTACTTCCCATTCAGCGCCTTCAATATCAATTTTTAAAAAATCTATGGTCTCGTGTTCTTCCAGCATATCGTTAAGTCGGGTGGCTTTAATTGTGGTGGAACTACTGTCCGCACCATCAGAAATGTGACTTGCTTCGGAACCGGAAGAGGAAAATGAAATAACATCGTTGTGAATCCACACAGCCGAGTTGCAAAGCGTGACGCCTGAAAGTTTGTTAGTTTCCACATTCAATTTCAGCAACGAAAAGTTTTGTTTGTCCGGCTCAAAAGCTGTGATTAAAGCGCCTGGGTACAGCGTTTTAAAATAAAGAACACTAACGCCAATGTTCGAGCCACAATCAATAATTACGGGTTTGTCGGAGGCGGCTTTAAACCGGTAAATCTGGTTTACAAATAGCTCATGATAGGTGTGCAACAATTCGTATGGACGGCGATAAGAAATGTTCAATCCGCTTACCGTTATTTGTTTCACCAAGCTGCCTCCCTGGTGTTTTAAAATCTTTTCATTTGTCCATGATATTCGTTCAAATAAGTTTTTTTGATTTTTTAACGGAAGCTTTCCAACAATACCTTTAACTATATTTGAAATTCTTTTCATCGTAAAAATGGCGGATCCACTTGTCAGCATTTGCATTCCTTCGTATAAAAAACCAGATTATGTTCTTAGGTGTTTAACGTCTATAAATAATCAGGACTACAAGAATATAGAAATAATAATTTCCGATGATTCCCCAAACGAAGATATTAAACAAGTAACAGATCAGTTTCCTCGCCTCTTAATTAAATATAAACACAATGTTCCGGCATTAAAAAGTCCTAAAAACTGGAACGCGGCATTAGATAACGCATCGGGCGAATTAATAATACTGCTACATCAGGATGATTGGCTGTCAACTTCTAACGCTATTACACGTTTTGTACAAAGCTTTTTAGATAAGAATATTGATTTTGTTTTTTGTAAAAATATTGGTGAAAACACAGAGGGAAAAGTTATTCCGTTTCAGGATAAAGAAGTTATTCCGAATTTAATGGAACGTCCAAATTATCTTGTTATGCGCTGCGTTATTGGCCCGCCAAGCAACGTAATGTTTCGTAAAACGGTTACGGTGCGGTACGACGAAAGTCTAATTTGGCTTGTAGATGTTGATTATTATATAAGAATATTAAAAGCCGGGTACAAGTATCATTACATAAAAGAGCACCTGGTAACAATTGGTATTCATGCCGATCAAACAACTGAATTTGTTCGTGCAAATAATCAAATAATTTTTAAAGAAAATATTTTAGTTTTAAATAAGTTGGGAAAAAAAGCACTGTTCGATATAGAATTGTACGATTATTACTGGCGTCTGATAAGAAATTTTCAAATTACATCAATTGAGCAGGTAAAACACTTTGATATAGATCCGAATAATTGATTGCCGAAAATAAAAAAGATGATAGAGTTACAAAATCACTTTACTTATGTTATGCTCAAACAAGGAATTTTCTCAAAAAGCTTAATGACGTTTGGTTATTTACAATGGAAACTGTCTGAAAAAGGGTAAAATTTATTTTCCTACCAAACCTTTTAACGCATCAATCCGAAACTTAATCACCGGACCTGCTTGCTGGTAATTGCCGTTTAAAATGTAACCGAAACCAATAATCAGTGAAGCCCCTAATTTAAAAATGTATTCTATAATTTTTTTAAAATAAGCAAAACCACCTTGTTGTTTCATACGCACCCGTTCGCCTCTGCCAATGCCCGACGCAACACGATACATGTATTCTGGGGTAAGTTTTGCCACTTCCACCACGTGGTGAACGACAGCTTGAGGATGATAAAAAATTCTTTTACCCCTTTTCTGTAGCTTTAAAAAAAAATCCTTTCCCTCGCCACCAATACGTAAAGTGCCAACTACGCCGGGCAAAGCGGTGTTAAAACCACCAACCAAATCAAAATCTTCTTTCTTAATTATCATATTTGATTCAAGCGGATATTTGCCGGGTTTGAACTCTTCTATTTGAGTGCTGTAATCAAAATTTCCTACTAATGAGGAAACATAATAGGACATCCAATTTGGTTTTTCGGGAATGTATAATGGTATGATTCTACCGCCCAAACCCGACACTTCAGGATTGTTTTTATAAAATAGAAGTATTGTGTGCAGATAATCTTTTTCGGCTATTGCATCATCATCCATAAATACCAATAACTGAGTTTGAGCCAGGGCAGCGCCTTTATTGCGGGCGAAAGATGCTCCCTGTTGTTTTTCTAATTCGTAACGTACATTAAATGTGGTATGAGTAGATATATACTGATGACAAAGGGCAGCCGTATTATCAGTGCTGTTATTGTCAACCACAATTACTTCATAAATATTTTTGGGTATACTTTGATTATTTAAACTATCCAGTGCAGCCAGAATATAATCCTGCCTGTTGTAGCTGCAAATTATTATTGATATTTTAATAAAAGGAGTAGTCAAATGATTAAAAATTTCCTTTGAATTTATCTATAAATAAGCCAAAAGTTCTGCGTAAGGAGAGGTTGTTTTTATTAAGCAGTCTTTTCTCAACAATTCCTTTTTTTAAATTAGCCAGAAACCAGTTCTGATGTTTTTGCATCATGTAATTCATTATTACCGACATGTTGGGCCGGGTTTTATCAACCATTAACGAAGAGTTTTTTTTTCGATAATAAAATAAAGGTTTTTGAATTATATAAACCTTCCAGCTTCTTTGTGTTACCCGTATCCAAAAATCCCAATCTTCTAAACCTAAATGCATACTTTCATCGTAACCGTTTATTTCTTCCCAGCACTGCTTTCTAAATGCACAACAAGCCACAATCCTGTTGTCTAATAAAAAACTAAAATCATCGGAAGCAGTTGTGCGCCAAATCTTTGAACTGTTGCCAATTTCCTGAACATAACTGGATACTACCCCTACATTTTTTTCCTTTAGAAGAATGGCAATAGATTCTGCAAAAAATGTGTTGCCAAATTTGTCATCGCTGTCTAACGTAATGATAATTTCTGCTTTGCTGTGTCTTATTCCAACGTTGCGTGCCGACGCAGGCCCACCATTATTTTTATGCAATACAATTATATCTGTAGGTAAATTGTTTAGAAACTCTTTTGTTTCCTCACTTGTAGATCCGTCGTTAATAACAATGATCTCGTGATCTTTTATTGTTTGATTTCTGACAGATTGAATAGCTTCATCAAGATATTGATGCGAATTATAACAAGGTATAACAACAGAAATTATAGGCATTTTGTATTAAAAAAAAGTGTTTTCAACTACGATTAAATAAGTATTCCGAAACTCCTCTATTTTTACCCTTTTACAGATGTACAATACTGCAAGGTTACGAAAATGAAGCTTTATCCGCTGATTACATTTAAACGAAAATTAGAAGAGCTGATTATGTGGCCTTTTGTGCAGGCAGGTAAAAGGTGGGCTAAAAAGCATCCTTTACGCGAAGAATATGACATTTTCTTTTTTTTTCCCATTTACGGCTTAGGCGGTGCCGAAAAAGTAAACGCAGATATAATTGAATGTGTAATAGATAGAAATGTAATTATTTTTTTTACCCGTACTTCGAAAGATAGTACCATGCTGCATCTTTTTGAAAAAGAACAGGTAACCATCCGCGACATAAGTAAATGGACGGACAATAAGTGGCAGTATTGGAATAACTTTTTTTATCGCGGCGTTTGCGCTTATTACATTAACCATCAAAAAAAAGAACCTGTTGTTTTTAATGGGCAATGCAATTTTGCTTATAAGCTTTTTCCTCATTTGCGAAGCGCTGTTCTTAAAATTGAACTGATTCATAATTCTTTTAAAAGGTTTGCCTGGGTTACGTTTCCGTACATATCTTTTATAGATAAACGGATAATGATTACCGATTGCCACATTCATGATCATTCAAAATATTATGACGAGCTTGGGATTTCATCTGCTTATAAAAACAAGATAATAAAAATTTTAAATAGGGTAGAGGTTCCGCCTTTCGCCGGGCCAAAACGTACTTATGAAAACTTGTTAAATGTATATTATGCCGGCAGAGGCGGGCCGCAAAAACGCATTCCGTTATTATTAAAAGCCATTGAAAAATGCATTGCTTTAAATTTGCCCGTTCGGTTTCATCTGGCCGGTAATTTTAAAGATGAACTGCCTGAATTTCTTTTAAAACAGGTTTCTTATCATGGCGAAATAAAAGGCGGTGTAGCAATGACCCGTTTTCATCAACAAATGGACGTGTTAATGATGACATCAGCTTTTGAAGGATTCCCCATGGTGATTATGGAAGCAATGATAAATGGTGTGGTACCTATTTCCACCGCCGTTGATGGTGTTCCGGAACATATAAACAGCGGCGAAAATGGGTTATTAATTTACAATGCAGCAAACGAAGATGGAGTAGTAAACCAGTTAGTAGAACACATTAGTTATCTGTGTTATAATCGTGACCATTTGGCAAAAATGTCTGCCAATGCATTTAATTATGCTTTAACCACTTTCAGCGGCGAAAAGTTTTGTCACAGCTATCGAACCGTTATGAAACTTTAGCTGAAAGACTGCCTTTTATTAGAAGCATAAACCATCAGGCAGTATTATTCTTACCTGTTACCCCTTTTTCAATACTTTTTCTTCTTCTCCAGTCCATATAAATTCCCGCGGCTAAAAGCAGCAGCATTAAAATAGAAAATATGGTAGTTAACGTTTTACCTGTAAAGTAGCCCTGCGGCTCAAACCTGAAAATGATTTCGTGCGCACCAGCCGGAACGGACAAGCCTCTTAGCACGTAATTTGTTTTTACAATGGGTACTTCTGCACCATCAATAAAAGCTTTCCAGCCGGCATTGTAAAAAATTTCGCTAAACACGGCAAATCCCACCGAAGGCGAAGAAGATTTGTACGTAATTACGTCATTTTCATTATTTACTAATTCAATGGTTCCCTCGCCAGTTAACGCAGCGGCGTTTTGTATGCGATCTTTAAATTTGTTTTGAACAATTGCCGTATCTCGTGGATTGAAAGCATCCAGCGCATTCATTTCTGCTTTTGCATCGGGCACAAAACTGATGTGTTTTACAAACCACGCGGCACCTAAAGCGCTTTCATTAAGCTGGTAATTCCGCGTTATACCGGCAGCATCCTTTTGAATTAAATATTTTACATTCAGCATATTCAGCACCGGCATATTCAAACTTTGTTTGCTTAACTGGTGCTCAATCAAATCCTGGTAAATACGCAATTTTACAGCATGGTAGCCGCCAATGGAGTTGTAATTGTAAGAAGTAACGGCTTCTGCAAACGCATTTCCGGCTACATTAAACACGCGATAATAGCTCTTGTCGGCCAATAGGGCGACATCAGCAGCCGTTTGTTGAAATACTGTTTCGTTTTCACTTTCTTCCATATAGCTCTCGCTATTCAGATAATGGGCATCTATACTTAAAAGATCTACCAAGCTTAACAGCGCAATTAAACCAAAGGCAACTGTTGGTTTGATGTTTTTTTTAATTAAGAGGTAAATAACTCCAAAGGCTACGGTCATATACCCAAGTGTTCTGAAAATATCGCCGAGCATTAAGGACTTACGGTCGTCCTTTAAAGCATTGTAAAAAGCATCAATATATTGCGATAATTGAGGCTGACCAGCAGCGGCCACTTGCTTTAAAACGGCGCTGTCATTAACACTTAAAAAATCGAAAAAGAAGTATAGACCCAATAAAAACAAAACGATTGCGCCGGTGGCTATCAATCCTTTCTTTAAATGTGGCCACAGCGCTTTTTTATCTTCATAGTAAGCAATTTTATGAATGGTCATTACAGCCATTGCAGCCAATAACAATTGCGGGATAACGAGTATCATGGATGGCGCCCGAAATTTATTGTAAAGGGGTAAGTAATGGTATAAAAATGTGTTGAAACCTTCAAAATAATCGCCCCAGGACATAACAACGGAAAGCAAAATAGCAGTAAGCATCCACCATTTATGCTTTCCATCTAACAAAAACATTCCTAAAAGGGCTAAAAAGCAAACCACTGCGCCAACGTACGGCGGGCCTGAGGTAGGTCCCGATTTTGAGATGCCGCCCCAGTAATAGCTCATGGGTAATTGTTGCTGCAACTCCTGCGGAAGCGAGCTTAGAACTTCTAACGCTTTTGAGTCTTCCTGCTTTACCTCGGATCCGCCGCTGCTGCCACCAAACATCCGCGGAACTAACATTACAAAAGGTTCGGTTAAACCCATGCTGTAACTAAATGCGTAGTCTTTCGAAAGACCATTATCTGCATCGCCTGCGGCGGCCTCGGTTAGTTCTGAGTAGCCGCCCCTAATTGTTTCTTTTTGATACTCGTAGGTAGATAAAATTGTTACAGCATTTGATAAAAGCCCAATGAGTCCGGCTGCCAAAGTAAAAAGCAAAGCCTTGGTTAAATGCCCGTACTCTTTAGCTTTAATCCATCGAACAATAAAAAAGAGCGCCATTATGCTAACAGCAATAAAAAAGTAGTAAGCAATTTGCGGGTGATTCATGGCAATCATAACCGATGTAAAAAGAGCCGTGAGCCCCGCGCCAAGCCAGTACCTCCTATCAAAAATTAAAAGAATAGAACCAAGTAACGCCGGCATATATGCAATAGCCCACATTTTTGTATCGTGACCAGCTACAATAATGATGGGATTATAGGTTGCATAAGCAAAGGAAAGAGCGCCAAAAATGCCCGCGTATGGATTTACCCGCAGCACATTGCATAAAAAGTAAAAACAAATGCACGCCAGGAAAAAAAACTGAATAGGTTTGGGAAGGCTTAGCGTTAAAATGTTGTGTGCTATCCAGGGAATATAGCTGTTGGATGGATATCCAATTTGAAATGCAGGCATGCCGCTAAACATTCCATTAGTCCAAAGAGGGAACTCGCCATGAGTTTCTTTATAATCAACCGAGTTTTGCATGGCGCCTTTCCATTGCGTTACATCGTGCTGGCTAATAACTTCGCCTTGCAGTGCGGGGCGGCAATAAAGTACCGCAACAACTAAAAAAATAATAACAGCAATCAGGTGGGGCAGGAGCTTTTGAAACTTCCCTTTGTTCATACTTCGTATTTAAGATGGTGAACAAAATAATGCTATTTTAGAGTAACATCCCTCAGGTGCGAACCCCTTTTTTGCATCTTTTGCTCTTTTGGCTCACCCAAACATTTTTTAGAAAGTGTTGAATGTATGCGACGTACTTTTATTTTTGTTTAGTTAAGGCCTTTATTCTTTGTTTCAGTTTCCCGCATTCATCAACTATTTTTATCTTCCATGAAGCCAGTCTTTTTTCACATTCGTTCATGATACATTCAATTATTAATAGCAAGGGCATACGGCTGTTTATTATTTTAGGCGGCTTTTTTATTGCCAATGCGCTAATTGCAGAATTTATTGGTGTAAAGATTTTTTCGCTGGAAGACACTTTGGGCGTTTCCCGGGCCAATATTGGGCTATTCGGAGGATCGTTTTCTTTTCATTTAACCGCAGGTGTTTTATTGTGGCCGGTGGTTTTTGTAATGACGGATATTATAAACGAATACTACGGCCCAAAAGGTGTTCGGTTT
Organism: Chitinophagales bacterium; assembly: GCA_038243445.1. Taxonomy (GTDB): domain Bacteria; phylum Bacteroidota; class Bacteroidia; order Chitinophagales; family Chitinophagaceae; genus Flavisolibacter. Next base: position 10,368 of record JBBSRB010000045.1, read on the forward strand.
TTATCTTTTTTGGCGGCAGGATTAATTTCCTTTGCTTTCCTGGTAGTTTTTGGCGCTATTCATCTGGCTCCTTCTGAGTTTTTTAGGATGAGTGCAGATGTGGCAGACGCAAACGCTGCCTTTAAGGGCGTTTTCGGACAAGGCTTGTGGATTATTGTAGGGTCGCTGGTGGCTTTTTTAATTGGACAGGTTTTAGATGTGGCTGTTTTTCATAAAATTAAACGTATTACCGGCGAGCGGAAGATCTGGCTGCGCACAACCGGTTCTACTTTAATATCTCAAATAATTGATTCGTTTGTAGTGCTACTGATTGCCTTTTACATTGGTCCGCGGCTGGAAGGCGATGTTGCAAGGCAATGGACGTTTAACCAGGTAATGATAACCGGCACTGGCAATTACCTATATAAGTTTTTTATTGCACTTTTAATGACGCCGGTTATTTATATAGTGCACCATCAAATAGAAATATACCTGGGTAAGCCGCTTGCTGCCGATATGAAAAAAGCCGCAATGAACGCCGCTCACGACTAATACCAACCATAATCTTAGGCAGCAATCAAGCTTTACTTGCACCCTTTTTTTAATCTTTTTAGGTTTTTAATCCCTCTTTTTTGCTGGTTTCAGGCGTAAGTTGGCGCCGCTCTTCTTTGTCAATTTGGCGTAAATTAGCTTTGCGGTGTTTGCGGCCTTTTTTTTGCATTGGAGGTGCAAATTGAAAAAAATGAGAAAGATGAGATTTTTAATGGCTGCGGTACTTTTTGGCACTGCAGTTATGGCACAGCAAAAGCCTGTGTTTGGAGTAAAGGCCGGTTTAAATGTTTCCGATCTTAAAGTTCAAGGTGAAAACAATGCATTTGATACCAAGTTGGGGCTTCATTTTGGTGGACTGGCCCACTTTCACCTAACCAATCAGGTAGCGTTTCAACCCGAAATCCAGTTTTCGGCGCAGGGTGGTGAGTATAAAAACAATGACGAATTAAAGCTTAATTACATCAATGTTCCGTTGATGTTTCAATACATGTTTAATAATGGTTTTAGAGTGGAAGCTGGACCTCAGTTAGGCTTTATGGTTAATGCCGAACAAGAAAACGTGTCTGGAGATGTCGGCGACAGATATAAAAAAGTAGACGTCGGCCTTGGTTTCGGATTAAATTATTTGAGCTATTCGGGATTTGGTGTTGGCGGCCGTTATAATTTAGGATTGAGCAATATAAATGAAACAACGCCTGATATAATGAACCGAGTTTTCCAGGCAAGTGTTTTTTATATGTTTGACAACGATCACAAAGCAAAATCAAGATAAAAAAAAGATGTGTAAATAATACACAGTTTTCTCACCCGTTTCATTGTGGCCTTTAATTTGTAAATACCCATTGAACGAAAAAATACGTTTATGAAAAAATTAAGTCTGTTAACATTAGTATTTGCTACCGGTATGTCGGTATATGCACAAGATCAGGGAATGGGAATGACCACGAGCCCAACGTTAAGAACGCCAATGTCTACCGCAGCTAGGTTTGGTGTAAAGGGTGGCGTGAACTTAGCCACGTTGAACTTTAATCATTATCCTGCCGCGGACAACATCAACACAAACAATAAAACATCGTTCCATGTTGGCTTTTTGGCTAATGTACCGCTTGGTGGAATGATGCGTTTTCAACCCGAATTGTTGTATAGCGGGCACGGAAGTAAAATCAGTCAAAATGTAACTACAGGAGCTTCTACTACCAACCAAAGTTACGAGCAGGATTTGAACTACATTGCTGTTCCAATGATGTTTCAATACCAGTCGTTAGGCGGGTTTGTCATCGAAGCCGGACCGCAGGTTAGTTATTTAGTTCAGGCAAAGCAAGACGGTCCTGGCAATATGGAAACTGAAAACGAAGGAGGATACGATCGTTTTGACATTGCAGGCGCTGCTGGTATTGGTTATCTTTCAAGAGTTGGATTGGGTATTAACGCCCGTTACAACTTTGGCTTGGCTAATATTATAGATGATGGTGGCAGCAAAGATGGTCCTGAGCAAAAAAACAGGGTTATCTCTATTGGTTTGAGCTATCATTTTGGTGCAAACAAATAATTTCTTTTAAGAAAGAAAAAGTCCCGCTTCGGCGGGATTTTTTTTGCTTTAAACGGCTTGCTTTGGGTGATTGTGCTACTTTTAATGCAAAATAGCTTTATTGAAATCTCTTTTAAACAACAGGCAAATTTCGCTAACGGTAAAACGCCTTGCCAATCAGCTAATTGAAAATCATCACGATTTTGGCAACTCCGTAATTATTGGTATTCAACCAAGGGGTATAATTTTATCAGATAAGATTGTAAACGAAATTTACAACGAAACAAAGGAGGTTAAGCTGCATTATGGTAAGCTCGACATTACATTTTATCGAGATGATCTGAGGAAAGAAATACACATACCCAACAAAACCGACATTGACTTTTCGATAGAAGGCAAACGGGTGATTTTGATTGACGATGTGTTATACACCGGAAGAACCATTCGTGCCGCGCTTGATGCACTAATGGATTTTGGCCGGCCTGGAGGTGTAGAATTGTTGGTGCTTATTGACCGTCGCTACAGCCGACAGCTTCCCATACAACCAAATTATACCGGCAAGTCTATAGATTCTATTATTTCTCAAAAAGTAAAAGTGCTTTGGGAAGAAGGAAAAGAAGAAGTGGTTTTGCTGGATGAATAGTCAACCGCAAAAAGCATCCACTTTTCGTAACCCTTTTTTAAATCTTTTGCGATGTTGCTTAACGGCAAAAGACTTAAAACCTTTCAAAAAGGGCATTTCGGTTTTTAATGAGAAAACTTTCTATAAGTCTATTAAGCAAAAAGGCGCAGGCACTACAGCCGCAAAAAAATTATACACCGTTTAATGCCCGATCAATAACTTTGAACATTAATGGCGCTTTCCTCTAAACATTTGCTCGGGATAAAAGATTTAACCACAACCGATATTTCCTTAATTCTGCAAACAGCCCAACAGTTTAAAGAAGTATTACAACGACCCATTAAAAAGGTTCCTTCGCTTCGCGATATCACTATCGTCAACTTGTTCTACGAGAACTCTACCCGCACTCGCATTTCTTTCGAACTGGCAGAAAAAAGGCTTTCCGCCGACACGGTAAACTTTAGCGCATCCGGTTCCTCTGTGTCTAAGGGGGAAACGCTTCTCGATACAGTAAACAACATCTTATCTATGAAAGTAGATATGGTGGTAATGCGTCACAGCGCAAGTGGAGCACCCCACTTTTTAGCCAAACACATTCCGGCAGCCATCATCAACGCCGGCGACGGCGTTAACGAACATCCAACCCAGGCGTTGCTGGATGCGTTTTCTATTATTGAAAAATTTGGATCACTGCAGGGAATTAAAGTGGCGCTAATTGGCGATATTATGCATAGCCGGGTGGCGCAAAGCAACATCTATCTATTAAAGAAGATGGGAGCTGAAGTGATTGTTTGCGGACCACCAACGCTAATTCCAAAATACATGGAAGAAGCCTTTGGTGTAAAAGTAGAGTACAATCTTAAAAAAGCCCTAGAATGGTGCGATGTTGCTAATGTTTTACGCATTCAGCTGGAGCGGCAGAACCAGGTGTTGTTTTCCTCTTTACGCGAATATAATTTAGCGTACGGCATTAGTAAAAGGTTACTGGAAAGCCTTTCAAAAGAAATTATTATTATGCACCCCGGACCAATTAACAGGGGAGTGGAGCTTGATAGCGATGTAGCAGACGGCAACGAGTCTATAATTTTACAACAGGTAGAAAACGGAGTAGCGGTGCGCATGGCTGTTTTGTACTTGTTATCAAACCGAACTAACTAAAGTATGCGCAACTGTTTGTTTCCTGGTACGTTTGACCCTGTAACATTTGGACACATAGATATTGTAAACCGTGCGCTACCCCTTTTTGATGCCTTTTACATTGGTATTGGCGTTAATTCAAATAAAGAACCAATGTTTTCTGCGGAGCAGCGGCAGGCGTGGTTTAACGAGATTTTCAAAAACGAACCGAAGGTAAAAGTGATTGTGTATGAAGGTCTCACGGTTGATTGCTGCAAAAAGATTGGCGCCCGCCATATTTTGCGCGGTATTAGGTATGTAAACGATTTTGAATACGAGAAAGCCATTGCCGATATGAACCGGAGCCTTGACGCGGAGATTGAAACTATATTTTTAACCTGCAGGCCAGAGTACACTTCTGTGGCTTCTACGTTGGTTCGGGATGTAATTAAAAACGGCGGAAACGTGGCTCAGTTTGTTCCTTCAATTGTTCAGGCTTTCATCAAAAGTAAGTAGCATTATTTTTTGAACTGTTGTATTCCTATAGCCAACACATCTGCAACAGATGGGTGCGCCTTACTGGCGAAAAAGGCAATTTCAGTAAGCGGTACCCATTTACATTCTTCTATGTCTTCTTCTGTTTGGGCTGTCAGCGTTTGTTTTGATGCCTGCATTGTGTACCAGTGAGATTCTTTCAAAATCTTTTCTCCTTTTTCTTCGTAAGTATGATAGGTTACCGCCAGCTTTTTGCCAAGTGTGATGTTTTGCAAGCCTGTTTCCTCTTCTACCTCGCGCAAGGCGCACTCTGGCAAGTTTTCCCCTTCTTCTAGTTTACCTTTCGGTAAATCCCATTTCCCTCTTCTAAAAATTAAAAGTACTTCTACGCCCTGCGTATACACCAATCCGCCGCCCGCCTGTATAATTACAAAGTTTCTTTTCAGCATTTCAAACGTTTCTTGCACGTTGTTAGTGTGTATGGTTGTATGTTGCTGTTTCTTTTCCATTTCTTTTATCACTGCGCGTAGTTTGTCTTGAGAGGGCGCTTCAAAGTGCCTCGGTTCCGCTACTGGCTGCAGCCCAACCTTATCATCCGAGCCGTTTGTAATTACTAGCACAGCCTCATCAAAATATATTTTCAGCATCTGCAAAAGTACTCACTAATAAACTGGGTTTCTAATACCTTCGCAGCATGACAGATACGTTGCTCACAGCAAAAAAATTAATACAGGTTGGCGCCGTAAAGCTTTCGGTGCAGCAGCCGTTTACGTGGGCAAGTGGTTTAAAAAGCCCTATTTATTGCGATAACCGCAAAATTCTTTCGCATCCCTATATTCGCGATTTTATTAAAAGTGAGCTTTGCAATGTTGCATTTGAGAAATTTGACTCTGCACAAGTTATAGCCGCCGTGGCTACAGCTGGCATTTCCTGGGGTGCCATGGTTGCCGACCAGCTAAAGCTTCCTTTTTTGTATGTTCGTCCAAAGCCAAAGGAGCATGGATTAGCCAACCAAATAGAAGGAGAGTTGATGGCGGGACAAAAAGTGCTGGTTCTGGAAGACCTTGTTTCAACCGGAAAAAGCAGCTTACAGGTGGTGGACGTATTGAGGGCTCAAGGTGCCCACGTGGTGGGCATGATTTCAATTTTTACTTATGAGTTTTCAGTGGCGAAAGAAGCGTTTTCCGCTGCTGGTGTTGAATTGTATTCGCTTACAAACTTCCCCAGCCTCCTTAAAACGGCTCAGGAAACCGGACAGATAAGCCAAGAAGAAGAGGAAGTATTGTTAAATTGGCGAGAGGCGCCCGAAAACTGGCAGGGAGTGGCGTAAATTCGTTCAACAAATAAGGCTATTATGAAAAGACTGCTAGGTTCGCTGATTTTAATACTTGCTTTTTCCCTCAAACCGTTTGCACAAGTGAAACCACAGCAAACGGCAAAATTGAGCACGCCAACCATTCAATGTGAAATGTGTAAAAAGAAAATTGAAACCTATTTAAACCGCTACGATGGAATTATTTCGGTAAACGTTAACGTGAAACGAAAAGAGACTACAATAAAATACCTTACCGACCGCATTAACGAGGAGGAAATTAAAGCAGCGATTTCGACTGCAGGCTACGATGCCGCTGAAATACCGGCGTTGGAAGATGCTTATAAAAAGCTTCCCCTGTGTTGCAAAAAGCCTGAAGACGGCGGCGGTATGAAGAAAAATTAGTTTTAAAATCCAGCTCTGGCTGGATTTTTTGTTAGGTTTACGTCCAACACGTGCCGGCCTGCATACTTCACGTCTTTAGTTACATATACACCTGCTTTTCCCACCCTAACATTTCCTATAGCCTGCACAAATACCTCTTTCCCAATTAAGGAAGGCAGATTTAATTCAAGCGCTCTGCCAAGAGAAACTGCTCCTTGCAGCGGAATTACAAATTCAGACTTCTTTGCTACGTTGGTTTCCTGGGGTTGAGTGAACCGCCCCAATAATACCGAATCTACATACACATCGATAGCTGTCTTTTTGACAGTCAACCCAAAGTTATTTGGATTGAAAAAAGCAATGTTGAAACCCACCACAGTTTCAGTAAGTCCTAATTTTTTCAATCCAAAGCCATCAATGCGTTTAAAAGTGGGCTCTACAATTTTACTACAGGAGGCAAGAACCAAGAGGCAAACTACAATAATTAAAATCGGTTTTTTCATCAGAACAGTCGAATGCAAGAATGGTGCTAACTGCAAAAGCACCTAATAACATGTTTTTAAACAAGCTAAAGTATTTAGTGTAATCGATTTTGTAACTAAGAAGAACAATGCTAAATTAGTTATTGTATGATAATGCCTTATTACAATAATTGTCAAAAGGTTACAGCGTCAATTTAAATATTTAATGGAGCCTTAAAGCCCTAAATAGCAGGATTACATACAATTATTTAAATGAGATGACTTTGTACAATAATAATAATGTAACTATTTGATTCAATTAAGGTTGCAGTAGTTTGCTCAATCTAGATTTTAATACGAAAGTGGTGGATGATTTTCTTTAATGTAAAAATTCGCATTCGCCTCTTTCGACCCTGTATTTCACTTTTAATAATAAGGATGGGGAAGGTTACTCTACAGTGTACAAGGGGGAATTTTATTTACCGCACCGATGAATAGAATACGTAAGACCACCTTACCTCGTTTGGTTTGAAGAATTTAGTTAATGGAAGGGAGTTGAAAACGAGAATATATTAATAACGACAAGGAGAAGAGAAATTGACAAAATGACATGTGCCAATTCAAACTTTAAGGGAACGTAGCTTTTTGTACCTGGTTTTCAGGTTGCCAGGTGGGCAGAAAATAAACGAGTATTTAAGGAGCTGCTCGTTTTCAACAAAGGAATGGGCACGTGGTCAAATCTACTACGGCACAAACCTTGAAGAAAGGGTAAGCGCCAGGAGTTATAAAAAAGGATGAAAAGGTTTACCAACAAACAATCAGGTTTTCAATAAAGCTAAAGCTGTTTCCTTTATCGCACGAATGTGGTGATGTTTACCGGAGGATATTGTATTTCCTTGTTTGCCGCAACCTTTAAATCAGTATTCCATTGAGCTATGCTGGTCCATTCCTTATACACTCCGTTAATGGTGCCCTTTATTTTATAGCCGGTTAATGCATTATCAACCACGTCAATAACGGTCCATTTAAAGTTTCGGATATAGCCGCCGCCGTTACCGGTAAGCGGAGCATTGGTTTTGCTATAACCTATTGCCACAGGCTCGGCATTGTAGCCCGAAAACTTTACAATGGTTGCTGTAGGATGTACGAACAGGTTGTTGTTAATAAGGCTTGAATTAAGCTTATAAGGGCTGACGTAAGCCAGATTAATGGCTAATTCCCGACCTTTCAACGTAATTACATTGTTGTGAATGTTTACCCGGTTGTGAGGAAAGTACTCGGGATATTGAAAACCCGATTTGACGTATATCGCCGCAGGATTTCTATTTTCACCTGTGTTAAAGGAGTCAATTACATTCCCTGCTATTTCATTGTAATCAAATCCGCCGTGGCCTAAAACTTCTAAAGCCGCCGCCCGTGTATCTTTAAATACAGAGTTTATGAGCTTGCCATTAGTGCCACCCCCAAACATAAGTCCGGCCCTTTGGGTGCTTCTATTTTCGCGAGCTGCGCGCCAGATAAACAAATTTTCCATCAAAACACCACTGTTCATAGAAGATACCTGCAGGTTATCCCAGGAGCAGCTATCGGAAATGATATTCTTAAATGTAATGTTTTTGCCACGTGGAGCGGGAGTGTAGTCTTCCACTTCCTTTGTGCCGCTTGCATCTGTAGAACCTACGTAAAAGGCTTCGTTGTGTACTTTCGATATCCAGATGTCTTCAAAGGTTACGCTGTCCCAGGTCCAAGCTCTTAACTGTTTTGGAGGGCGCATTTCGCCTTCCCATTTCATTTTTATACCACCTGTGCCAACAGCTTTAAAACCTTTAAAAGAAAAGTTGGTAGCAAATCCAAAATAGGTGTTGGTTGTGCTAGCGCTGTAATACGAGCCATCGGCCCGTTTCATTTTAAATTCGGGGTAAGTTTTCACAAACCAGCGATTATCTAGAAAAAAGCCCCATGGCGTGCCGCTTTTTCTCCAAAAGGTTCCATCAACATCAAAGTAAGCGCACGAGCGTGTGAGGGAAGTAGTTCCAAACTGAAATGCTGCCAGCGACCCTTTAATGATCATCGGGGCTTTTGTAAGTGTTCTGATCTTTACCCTGCATTCGGGCCGGCCACCAAAGCCATCCAAAATAACTTCGGGTACACTGTCAATCGGTACTCCTTTCGAATATTCTGTCTGCAAAGCAATATGATCTCCGCCCATGAGCGTTTTACCCGTGTTTTCGTAAATCCATTTTGCCAGTTCCGGGTATTTCCATCGGGCAAAGGTTTGATGATTTGGGCCCATAGAAGGAGCCGAGCTCGGCGGCAGCACATGCACTACGGGCGTACCTGTTCGGCATCCGGTAGCCATATACGCGTGTTTAAGTGACAAAAACTCACGCTTTACGGTTTTCGAAAGGGCGCCATTGATCGTCAGGGTAAATTCATATTTTCCCTCTTTAATTTTCTTTACTTCAGTAAAGGCAGCGTAAGGGTTTGAAATGACCGCTTCATCGCCATCGGGTGCCTTGGTCTTTGTCCACTTGAACGAAGTAGCTCCTTTGCTGGCGGTTCCATCCAAAAAAAATGTTTGGGGAGGTGGTGTAAACCACTGGTTTGATACCAGGTATTGAGATTCCGCATTTTTATAAACAATACTATCGTTTCCGGCAGAAATGTAAACAGACCTAAAGCTTGGCCGAACAACTACCTTAAAGTCTGCATAGAAAATCGTGTCTTTATCTGCATCTTTTTTTTGCGTGCACCGGTAATAATACGTACCTTCTTTTAACTTGTTGATGGTTGCTGTTGGGCTGCCAACTGCTTTTCCGCCAGTGGCGCCATTACGTGAAAGTTTCCACCACCGAACCGGCGTAAGTAGCGTGCCAGGCACGCCCGGTTTCAGTTGAAACCCGCCGGAAAGCTCCATTTGAGTTGTTGAGGCAAGATTTATTTGGGTAGGCCCGGTGTATTTAAAAACCACACCCGAAGAAGGCATAACTGGCTTTAGCAGCAAGCCTTTTGTATGGTCTGCAACTGAAGGAAAATGGTCAGGAAAAGGGAGCGTAGAAAGGCTTTGTCCGCATGAAAAGAGTACCGCAGACGAGAATGAAAGCACTAAAAATGTTTTTTTCATTATTGGTTCATTCTTTATCAACTTTTAATTTGGTGGCTTATACATTAATTATACCAATAAGTTTAAAAAAGGAAAGAAAGCCTGAAAGTTGAGGTGATAACCTCTGAAATATACGAAGAAATATAAATTAAAGATGTAACAGAGCTGCTGTAAAGGCCGTTTAAACTTATAAACAGCTGCAGGTTTTGGCGAAGCTAAAAGAAGGATTCGCCAATTGGTATCAATGTCTTATAAGTGAATAACTTTTTTTGAACGAAGGGCTTTTATTTGGCTCAATGCCTCTTTTAAATGGCTTTTTAAAGTCTGAAGTTGCTGCTCCGAAACATCAGGCACCAGCAATTGCTCCGAAACGGCTGCCGCATTAATCTTTTCAATTTCAGCCAAAGCTTTAGAATAGGTGGCATCCAGGCTATCGAGCTTCGCAGAGGTGATTACTTCATTTAATGAGGCCGTTACTCTGTCCCAGTCAATTTCTTCAAAGCCCGTTTTTAGCGTGTTTTCAAGGCGCCGCCAGTCGGCCGCTTCAACTTTTTTGAGATAGTCTTTTTTTGCAAGTTGCTTTTCGGCTTCGGTCATTGCATCGCCAATTG
>JBBSRB010000046.1:0-20480 GCA_038243445.1 Chitinophagales bacterium
CATTCGTTTATTGAATCGTTAGCGGTTAACGAAGAAGTTAAATCAGAATTGAAATTAATAACACCACATAACTATACAGGCGTTCATCCTTTATTTTAAATACGGTTCTTACCCCCTTTTTTAAAGGTTTTCAAACAACTGCTTACCCTTTTTCAAAGGTTTGGTGTCGGCTCATCAACCTAATTGCCTATTGTATATCTGCTGTCTGCCTAAAATGAAAAACCCTGCAGGTGCAGGGTTCAAATTATATAAAAGTATTTACCATTTATCTGCTTCGTCATTGGTAGCGTTATCCACCACTGTTACCTCTGTGGTTGCTACCGAAGCTACTGTTACCGGCGACACGTCAACAGGTTCCTTAATAACCTCAGTCGGTTGGTTTTCCGGAGCAGCCATCACTGCGCCTTCACCATCGTAACCTTCTCCAGACTCTTCGTGGTTAAAAGCATCAAAATCAAAATCTGGCATCAGATCGGTTTTTACGTAATCAACCGCTTCGCCCAGAGCCTTAATAAACTTATTAAAATCTTCTTTATACAAAAATATTTTGTGGCGGTCGTAACCATTGTCGTTAAATCGTTTGCGGCTTTCGGTAATGGTTAGAAAGTAATCGTTTCCACGCGTGGCCCTTACATCAAAAAAATACGTTCTCCGTTTTCCGGCACGTATCCGTTTGCTGTAGATGCTTTCCATTTTCTTTTCGTTGTTTTCGTACTCCACAGTTTAAAGGTTTACAGTTAGTTGACGTTTTGATAATTTGTACTTGTTACAAATATAATCCAGTTTTTATTACAGCCAAATTTGCTCTTTACTTTCCTGTTTGCTCTACTTTTTGTCGCCGGTACATTGCGGTGTATAATCCTTTCTTATGCAGCAGCGTTTGATGCGAGCCTTCTTCCACAATCCGGCCGTTGTGCAACACTACTATCTTGTCAAAATCGGCCAGTCCTGTTATTTTATGTGTAATTAAAATGGCTGTGCGTCCTTTCATATAACCTTTTATGTTGCGAAGTATTTCCTGTTCGGTTTTCGAATCTACAGCGCTCAGGCTGTCATCGAGTATTAGCAACGAGCTTTTTTTAGCCAATGCTCTTGCAATAGATACTCTTTGCTTTTGGCCGCCGCTTAAGGTTACACCTCTTTCGCCAACCAGCGTTTTATAACCCAGCGGAAATGACAGTATGTCTTTATCTACCACGGCAAGCCTGGCTACTTCGCGTGCTGCTTCGGCATCCATTTCGGTTACCCCAAAGGCTATATTTTTTTCAACTGAATCGGAAAATAAAAAACCATCCTGCGGCACATAACTCACGCCCGACCGGATACTATTCAGCGAAATACTTTTTATGTCTTTGTCATCCAATAAAATTACGCCCGAAGTAGGATCGTACATACGAAGCAGCAATTGAACAATGGTTGTTTTTCCGCTTCCTGTGCGGCCAACAATGGCTATTTTTTCGCCCCTTTTAATTTTCAGGTTAAAATCTTTTAGTGCGTGTATGCCGGTGTTTGGATAAACAAAGTTTACTCCACGAAAACTTACTTTACCATTGATGCCCGTTACAAGAGGTGCTTTGCTATCTTCAATTGTGGGCGTTGTATGCAAAAATTCATTCAGCCTTTTTTGAGAAGCTGCAGCTCTTTGTATCATACTCGCGGTCCAGCCGATGGCGCTAACCGGAAACGTAAGCATATTGATATAAATTACAAATTCAACTATCGTGTCAAGCCCAATATCGGGGGAGCCATTGATATACTGCAAGCCGCCAATCATAATAGTTAGCAGTGTGCTTAGCCCTATAAAAAAGCCCATTGTAGGAAAATATAACGATTCTATTTTAGCAAGATTAGTGGCTTCTCTGCGGTACTTTTCGCTGTTATTTTTAAAAAAGTCAAACATGGCGTTTTCCTGTACAAAAGATTTGATTACGCGTATGCCGCTGTACGATTGCTGCGCATTTACAGTAAGGCTAGCCAGCGTGCTTTGAAGCGCTTCGCTTTTACGCTGGATGATGCTGTTTACAAGATAAATAGTAATGGCAAGCACAGGCAGCGGCGCCAGTACATAAATGGTCAGTTCGGGGCTGCGTTTATACATAAAAAAAACGGTCAGTGAAATAAGCGCTACCAGGTTAACCAGGTACATTACGGCGGGTCCGGTAAACATCCGTACCCGGCTTACATCTTCGGCCATCCGGCTCATTAGATCGCCGATGCTGTTTTGCTTGTAAAAGTTAGCGTCCAGTTTTTGATAATGGTTGTACACTTCGTTTTTTTGGTCGAATTCTATATGACGGCTCATCACAATAATTGTTTGCCGCATAAAAAACATAAACACGCCGCGGAGCAGGGCAAGCACTAAAATAGTAATGCCGCAAATGGCCACTACGTCGGAAACTGAAAGTTCCAGCCCCTCTAAATACACAATAAATTTTTGAACAAGCAAGTCGTAATTTTCCCTGCCGTTTCCTGGCCGGTAACCCGGAAGGTTCAGACTTCGTTGCACAAAATCTAAAATAAAACCGGTAACCTGCGGCGCCAGTACGCCAAAGTAGTTCGACAGAAGAATGAAAAAAATGCCCACGCTCAGGCGCACCTTATACTTCCAAAAATATTTACTTAAATGCTTTAAATGCTTCAAAAACCGTTTTTGGCAAAGGTATAAGTTATAAAGAACCGAAGGGGCAGAACAAATCTAAAAAAGCGCATTTCGGTTTTTCTAACCATGACCCGGGATAACAATACCTTTTAGCCTGCGGTAAATTTCAGTGGCGTATTCATCCGTCATGCTGCTTATATGGTCTAAGGCGCTCATTACTTTCTCGTATTTCGAGCCTGTTACTTCAAACTCCGAAAACTGGTATGGTATAAGCCGGAGTACTTTTTGTTCTTTATGAGACGGTGCTTCTTTTAACAGTGCAGGCACAAACAATTGTAACAATTCCGACATTACATTAAAGCCGGCGATTTCTATTTGCACCACAGAATCGTGGCCATAGATTTTCTGAACCGATATCTCCTGAACGATTTTTAATGCGCCGCACCTTTGCTGAATGTTGTCTACAAGCGTGTTGTTGAACGAACCGTTTAAGATAGCGTTGCTGTTATCTAAAAAAACTGACGCGGCTTCGTTTGCCAGCAGGTTAATAACTTTTGCCCGAAGAAATGCAATCCCTTCATTGGTATCTTTAATTTCGCTAAAATAACCGAAAGTTTTAGCCGCTTCGCCGTCCTCTTGCTCCAGGTTTTTTATCACTTCCATAAAGGAGCTTACCACTTCATCTTTCGATAAAATACGAAGACGATGCGCATCTTCCATATCTACAATAGAGTAACAAATATCATCTGCCGCTTCTACTAAATACACAAAAGGATGGCGGGCAAAAATCAGCGGCTCGCGGCTTTCCATTATCATATTTAAGCTGGTGCAAACCTCAGAAACAGTGTTTTTTTCGGTTTGAAAAAAGCCATACTTTTTACGGTGTTTTTGCTCTTTTTCGATGGCAGTTGATTCGCATGGATATTTTAAAACAGAAGCCACGGTGGTGTAAGTGAGCCCAAAGCCGCCTTTAAACCGTCCACGAAAAGGATGCGTTAAAATGCGTACAGTGTTTGCGTTTCCTTCAAAATTGGAAAGATCGCTCCACTCCTTTTCAGAAAAAAAAGACTTCAGGTTGCGCCCTGCAATTTCTTCGCCGGCCCGCTCTATAAAATAAGCCGAAATAGCTTTTTCACCCGAATGGCCGAAAGCCGGATTTCCAATATCGTGCGCCAGGCAGGCAGCGGCAATTACGTTAGCAAACTCGTACTTGTAAAATTCATACGCGTCTTCATTTGTGGTTTTATAAAGCCCGCAAAGCCGCTCACCCACCATCTTACCCAGCGACCGTCCAACTGAAGCTACTTCAAGGGAATGAGTTAAACGGTTGTGCACGAACGCTGTGCCAGGCAGCGGAAACACCTGTGTTTTGTTTTGCAATCTTCTGAACGCTGATGAAAAAATGAGCCGGTCAAAATCTCGTTGAAAACCCGAGCGAGCGCCAGTCGGAATTTTATCAGCCCCCACCCTTTTATCGGTATATATTGTATGAAACTCCATGTAGAAAAAACTGTTTAAAAAATTAAAAATACAGCTGATCAAACAATTAGGTGGAAAAGGACAAAAGGCTCAAGAAAGGGATCAAAATCAAACAGACAAAAAGAGCTAACTCCGTAGAAACGAAGCGTGGATGAGCACATTTAAAAAATGCACATGAGGTAATCAGAAAATACAAAGTCCAGAGTTGCTCGTATATTAATTTATTTCGGTGGCAACCTTTCTCTACAAATGAAAAGAAAGGTTCGAAACTTTTTAAAGGGATACCTTAGATTCAGGACCAAATCTATTTTAAAAAGGAGCATTTATTTTTTTTGATTAGTTAACAGCCAAAAAAAGCCACTAAATAATATTAGTGGCCTCCGACGTTGTTAGCGTCCTCAGATATTTTGATGGAGCAACCCGGTTAGGCGAAACCAACCGCAGGTTTCCATGAATATTCTGTAGATGTCATGAATACCTCCTTTTTTTTGGTGAACCATGAAAGTACATAAAAACTTTATTTAAATATGCTACACGAAAAAAATTATTTGGCGTTTTAAGAATGCATTAAGTACAGCAGTTTTCTTTTTTAAAATAAAGCGAATAATCGCTGGTTTGTTAACCAAAAAGGATTCAAAAGGCAGCGCAATACTTTTGTCTAACAACCGTTCACTAATTATTTTTATCTATTAATAATTCCCTTCTTTGCATGGACGAAAAGTTATTTATACAGACCATTACAGCAAAAGCAAAAAGCCTCGGCATAAACCCGTTGCTGCTACTTTCGGGTATAGAAGGACTATACACTTTTAGAGAAGTGGCCTTAAACGAGGTAAATTATGAGCTGTTAGATTCTCTTATATTAACGATTTTCACTTTGCGCATGGGTGATCATTTTCATGCCCTTGCCGAAGAAAACTTAAAATCTAACGACGCGGCTACTTTGCAGGTTGCTGCACTTGAATTGCGCCCGCTATCAGCCAACCAGATTGAAGCCTCTTCAAATCAATACCTTCATTCATTTGCATCGGTACTTTCCGGTAAAACACAAATTAGGGGCTATCATGTAAAAGCATTGGAAGTGGCCGCTTTAGAAATAAAAAAAACGCAGCAACTGTTTTCCAAAAACAGTATTGGAAGCATTACTATTTATGTATGTAAAGAACACCTTTCCGGCTCGGTGGATTTGGGCTTACTTTTTCAGCAGTAAAGAAATAGAACAAAACGCCAACGTACCCCTTTTTCAAAGGTTTTTATACGATATGATAATAGTTCCTTTTCATAAACGTAAATTCTAAGGATAATATAATTCAGTCGTTAGGTTTTAAAGCAATTACCAACCTGGAAGAGCTTGTACGTGAGAAGTTGGGCAAACTAACTCCAAACGATAGCATAGTGAGAGCGAACGTCACCCTATTTAAAGCCTCTGACGCTATTCCTCAAAACAATATATTGCGAAATACGCCTGGAAGTGCCAGGCAATGATCACTTTGTGAAAAAGAGCGGCGAAATGTTTGAGCACGCAGTAGTGGAAGTAGTAGATACACTTCAAAAAATGTTGCATAAAGCCATTGGCCGGCAAAACAGCCGAAAGCACGATCATAACATAGCTATTGAAAATGGCTTGCAGCAAACCGAAAGCTGATTATTTATAACCCTTTTTATAGGGTTTCTTTTTGCGTGTAAAAGAGAAGTGATGCCACTTGCTGCTTCTTAATCAAAATCCACCAACAAGGTTAAAAAATTACAATTTGCAGCTGATAAAGGATTATGGCAAGTAGTGCAAAGGATAAATACTTAGATACGTTCAACTCACCGGCAAATTGTGGTGGTATAATAATTGAATGCCATTGGACTTAACAAAAACCAACAAAATGAAAAAAGTAACAAAAGCCATTGGCTTATTAACTCTTACCGCGTTTTTAGGGTTTACCAGCCCCGTAGTGGCTCAAACAGCTACCGACAACACCACTACCTCTACCACAACTATGGACGATGACGATGATGACGATGATGACGATGGTGGAAAATGGGGTTTAGCAGGTTTGTTAGGTTTGCTTGGGCTTTTAGGACTTAAAAATAAAGATAAAGACGATCATACCCGGCACACTACAACCAATCCGAACCGGTAAGCGACGTTTTGAAATAAGGAATGAATACTCTTTGCGCAACCAATTTTATATCTGCGCAAAGAGTTTTTTTATGCTCTGTGTTAAATGGGAGAATACGTTGAAAAACATCTGATAATATTAAGATTTGAGCTTGTTACACAATCCAATCAACTCATTCCTTATGGCTCCAAAAAACATATTTAAATAAAATAATGGCGTTGTATTATTATCCGTAATTTATTGAATGGCTTCTATAGGTACAAAAAAAACCGTTGGCGGCAAAACTGTAATTGGCGCACAAATTACAAACTACTAATCTTTATGGCAACGAATGTCAACTTTTGAGATTAAGCATATTCCAGCCCAACTTCTACCCCTTTTTCATAGCTTTTTAATTGCTAAAATAATTATTGTAAACACGCAACTACAAAATAGATGACAAAAAACTCTTTTATTATCAAAAAGCCTATCTTTACACTCTATTAATAACCATGTTTTCTAAAACCTGCGAGTATGCTTTACGTGCCCTTTTTTTTATTGCCCGCCGGTCGGCAGAAGGAAGCAAAACAGGCATTAAAGAAATTGCCGTTGGCATAGATGCGCCCGAACCTTTTATTGCAAAAATTTTAAACGATTTAAGCAAGAAAAAGCTTGTGCAATCTTATAAGGGACCGATGGGTGGTTTTTTTTTAAATGAAAAAAGCATTCAAAATTCGGTAGCAGACGTGGTAAAGGCTGTTGATGGTGATAAGCTTTTTTTGGGCTGCGGACTTGGCCTTCATTATTGTTCGGAAGCAAAGCCTTGTCCTATTCATCATCAGTTTCAACAGATACGAAAAAGCCTATACGCTATGTTGGAGCAGACTAAATTAAACAGCCTCACGGCATCAGCCGAAACCGGGATCTTTTTTTTAAAACAACGCTAGACTTTGTAGTTACACTTTGCAGGTAAATTTTATTATAAAATGAACGAACGAAAAGATATAGAAAACCTTGATGATGTAAAGTTGCTGGTGAACACTTTTTACGATAAAGTGCGCCAGAATGAAATATTAGCGCCCATTTTTAACGCGCAAATACAAGATCGTTGGCCGCACCATTTAGAAAAAATGTACACTTTTTGGCAAACTGTTTTATTGGGCGAACACACTTATTTTGGAAGTCCTTTTCCGCCGCATGCAAAGCTACCGGTAGATCATTCTCATTTCACACAATGGCTTTCGCTATTTACACAAACACTTGATGAGCTATTTACCGGCGAAAAAGCCTCTGAAGCTTTATGGCGTGCTAATAAAATGGCGCAAATGTTTGAAATTAAAATTGCCCATTTTAAAAGCCAAAAATTTGAACCGCTGGTATGATGAAACAATATTTTGTGCTGCTGCCACTGCTGCTTTGGGCGGGCTGCATTGTTGCCATAAGTTTTATGGAATCGTGGCTGAAGTTTAAAGCGCCTGGCGTAACCCTTCCCGTTGGTTTGGGCATTGGAAAACTGGTATTTAGCGCACTTAATAAAATGGAATGGTTTTTTGCGGTGGCTGCGGTTGCAGGTTTCTTTGTTTTAAAACAATCGCCAGAAAGGGGAACAGTCCTACTTTTTGCAGCGGCTGTTTTTTTATTGGTTGCACAAACATTTTGGTTACTTCCAGCCTTAGATGCTCGGGCTACAGGCGTTATCAGCGGCGCTACGCTTGCTCCATCCAATCTTCATTGGTACTTTGTAGGTGCTGAAATAATAAAATTTAGTTTGCTACTAATTTTGGGTTATGCTTTATTAAAACAATTTGCTACGGCCTAACATTCTTCTTTGTTCTCAATTTTCTTACCCTTTCACCTCTTTTTTTTCAACATTAAATTCAACAATATGGCAAAGCCTATTAAACGAAACGAGCACATTGTTGCGTTATCAAAAGATCATCATTTTACATTGCTTTTTTGCTGGAAGATAAGAAACGGACTGAAGTTGAACGCAGCGCCCATTCGCATAAAAGAGTACGTAGCATATTTTTGGCAATACCACATGAAGCCTCATTTTTTAGAAGAAGAAACTATATTGTTTGCTCTTTTAAAAGACGACAAAGTACAAAAGGCGCTGAATGAACATACAGAAATAACCCAACAGGTGCAAGCGATAATATATAGTCCGAACCCTTTGGCTGAGCAGCTTGTGAAACTTGCCGACAGCGTAGACAACCATGTACGATACGAGGAACGCGACCTTTTTCCTTACTTAGAAACAGCATTAACCCTTCACCAGTTGGAAAAAGTTGGCGCACAGTTAGCAGCTGATCACAATCCGGCATTAAAAGATGATTTTGAAGATGAATTTTGGTTAAAGGCGAGCAACGCTTCGACATGAACAAAACAAAAACGATTATTCGGTTTAGCGTTATTGTAGAAAAGGAGGAATATGAAATTGAAACCTTTACCGGTGAATACCGCAGCCTGATGGCTCTTTTATGTGATAAGATTTACGTGGAAAGTTTTGGCGAATGTAAAGGCATGGGACGATGCGGAACCTGCGTGGTAAAAATAACTGGTCTCCGGAAAGCCATTACTGCGCTGCAACGAAACGAAGAACAAACACTTGCAAAAATGGGAGTGCAATTCACAGGCATGCGTCTTTCGTGCCAAATTCTTGCAGACGAAAGTCTTGCAAATACGGTAGTTCACGTTATCGGCGGCGAGTCGGTTGGTTAATAAAACTCTTCTTTACATTACAAATTTCTTCATTCAAAATACTGTTAGTTTACGTTACATCTCTCTACCCTTTTTCACATGTTTTTGACTAAACTTCTTTCCTGCATTTTCAAAAGATTTAATGGCCCCCTTTTTTAAAGGTTTTACAGCTTTTCTTTCGGTGGTGAAATCCTGATGATCGTCAAGTTTTTGCATCAAGTAAGAATTAAAGTACTTTAATACTTCTATTTGGTTTACCTTTGTCTTTCATCATTAAAAAGCTAAAAACAATTACATGGAAACATTACAGGAGAACTTTATAGATGTTACGCTGATTGAGCCGCGCTTAAAACATCCAACCATTTTCGATGTGTTTGACAGCCTGATCGGTGGCGAAAGTTTAACCATTCACAACGACCACGATCCAAAGCCGGTTTACTACCAGCTATTGGGCGAACGGGGTGAAATTTTTACCTGGAAATACCTGCAACAAGGACCAGAATGGTGGGACGTTATAATAACAAAAAAAGGAGAAGACGATAAAGAAACAATTGGACAAATTGCAGTGAAAGATTTGCGAAAAGCCGAAGTGTTTAAAAAATACGGAATTGATTTTTGCTGCGGTGGTAAAAAAACAGTTCGCCAGGTGTGTGCGGAAAAAGGAATTGATGCTACCAAAGTAGAACAGGAATTAAATTTGGTGCAAGCGGCGCCAAAAACATCGAACAACTCGTATAACGACTGGAACCTTGATTTTTTAGCCGATTACATTGTAAACAATCATCATAGCTATGTACGAAAGTATTTACCCGAACTTAGAGGTTATGCGTTGAAGGTAGCGCAGGTACACGGCGATATACATCCTGAATTATTTGTAATTCAAAAGCTTGTAGAAGAAATAAATACCGAGTTGACAGCGCACATGACCGAAGAAGAAGACATATTGTTTGCTAATATAAAAAAAATAGTTGCGGCAAAAAACAGCGGCCAGGCTTTTGATAACGGCGGTACAAACTTAAACGCCGAAATAGAAGATTTGGAAAAAGAACACGATTATGTTGGTCGTTGCTTAGATAAAATAAGAGCGGCAAGTAATTCGTATGCAATTCCAGAAGACGCTTGCGCCAGCTATAAATTACTTTTTAAAATGATCCAGGAATTTGAAGACGATTTGCACATTCATATTCATTTAGAAAACAACATCCTGTTTCCCAAAGCGGTTGAAATGGAAAAAAGCTTAGCTGCTTAAAATATGAAAACAAAAAGGTAAGCATTGACGCTTGTTAATGCTTGCCTTTTATTACTGCTTTCTCTACCCCTTTTTTAAAGGTTTTTCGGGTAGTGGTTGAAGTTTTAAAACTGTTTATCTATGCAACACTAAGTAAAGGGTACTTCACGCATTTCAATAATCTTAATAGTGATGCACATAAATGCTCAAACAAAAATTGCTGCTTTAATAAAGCACAGACCCGATGCTTTAGAAGCCATTATAAAGCTTAGTCCCGATTTTAAAAAGCTGCGCAACCCGGTGCTGCGCAAGTTAATGGCCGGCAGAACATCTATTGCCATGGCATCGAAAATTGGCGGCTGCACGCCACAAAACTTTTTTGATTCGCTGAAGGCTTTCGATTTTGAAGCAAACGATCTTGTACTTAAAAATGAAGAACATATAACAGAGCAAAAAGTACCGCCTGACTTTATAAAAGAACGAACAGCGCAGGATACTGTTACACTCGATGTACGCTCCACATTAGCAGCGGGAAACGATCCGTTACGATTGATTCAACAGACAGTAAAAAGCTTGAAAAAAGGCCAGACGCTAAAAATCATAAATACATTTGAGCCCACGCCGCTAATTAAATTATTGGAAAAGCAAGGTTTTGCCTGTTATGTAGATGTAGTGGAAGAAGGATTATTAGAAACGTATTTTTATAAAGAGAACGAAACAGAAAAAATTTCGTTAGAAGCAAAAACAAGTAATGCCAACGACTGGGACGAGCTTGTAAAAAAGCACGAAAAAAGGTTGCAAGAAATTGATGTACGGCATTTGGAAATGCCTTTACCCATGATAACCATTTTAGAAACATTGGAAAAGATGTCAATTGATCAGGCTTTGCACGTACACCACAAACGCATTCCTGTTTTTTTGCTAACCGAATTAAACGAAAGAGGATTTGACTACCGAATTAAAGAAGTGGAAAACGGCGAAGTATTTCTACTGATCTTTCGTCAAAAGTGCTAATGTTTTTTTAAACTTAAGGCTGGCGTTTAGTATAGAACAATTTAAAAACTATGTTTTTTTCCGGTACCAGTGCAGGCCTGCAAAAAACTACATCGTACAAAGTAGTGCTGCCGTTTTACATTTTTGCAGCCTTTTCGTTTTTAATTGCCTGTGCCTTATTGCTGCTACATACAGGCGTGGTATACCAACATCACTTTCACCCAAAAACCTTGGCCATAACGCACTTAATGGCGCTTGGCTGGGGCACTATGATTATTTTAGGTGCCAGCCATCAACTACTTCCGGTGCTGATTGAAGGAAAGTTATGGAGTAACAGTCTTGGTTATTTATCGTTTTTCTTCGCCGCGGCTGGCATTCCGTTTTTGGTTAGCGGCTTTTATGTTTTTAATGTGGGATGGCCTTTGCAATGGGGTGCTGTGCTTGTAAATATTGCGGTGGTTTGCTATATGGCAAATGTTATTGGCAGCATTCACCAAAGTAAACGGCAGGATGTATATTCTTTTTTTATACTCGCTGCTTCGGTATGGCTGTTTGCCACTGTTTTTTTCGGGCTTTTATTGGTGTTTAATTTTACGCGATCCTGGTTGCCGCAGTCTTCGGTTGAGTACTTGTCGCTGCATGCCCATATGGGACTTGCAGGTTGGTTTCTTCTGTTAATTATTGGCGTAGCATCCCGGCTAATACCTATGTTTTTAATTTCAAAATACACCAACACAAAAAACCTATGGTGGATCTTTTCGTTGGTTAATGGCTCGCTTCTTTGTTTTATTGCGTTTACGTTGTTTAAGGTAACGGCAGTAGCCTTATACACCCCTTTTTTGCTTCTTTTGGCAGCCGTTATCTTTTTCGCGCACTATTGTTTTAACGCATATAAAATGCGTATTCGCCGGCAGGTAGATGTGCAAATGAAACTGTCGTTGCTGTCGGTTGCGCTTCTTTTTTTACCGTTGATTACGTTGGCAGCCGTTATCTATTTTGTTGCATTAAATAAAACAACATCTCTTGTTTTTCTGTATGGCTTTTGCATTTTTTTTGGCTGGATAACCGCTATAATTTTCGGAATGACTTTTAAAACACTGCCGTTTATTGTGTGGAATAAAGTATACGCAAAACGTGCTTTGGGAAAAACGCCGGTACCGAAAGACCTGTTCAGCGAAAAGCTTTTCAACGCAACTACTTTATGCTACCTTGCCGGGTTTATATCATTTGTTTCTGGCGTTCTCTTCTACATCAACTTTCTGTTAACTGGTGGTGCTGCGCTCCTGTTGGTTGCAGCGCTCCTGTACGTAACTAATGTATTAAAAACACTTCTTCACAAACCAAATAAACAATGAATGAACTGACTAATAACTCAATTAAATGTACCATTGCTTTAGCTGGTTTATACAATGTGTTTGATCCGGAAATTGGTTTGAATGTGGTAGACCTTGGATTGATTTATAGAATAGATTTCATAGAAGACGAAAAACGAATTGAAGCAACTATAACGCTCACAACGCAGTTCTGTCCTATGGGCGAAAGCATCACCACCGATGTAACACAATCGCTTTCGGGTACTTTTAAAGAATATGCCGTGCAAGTAAATCTTACCTTCGATCCGCCCTGGAACTCCGACAAGATTTCGCCCGAAGGACAAGAATTTTTAAACCGTTAACCATGTTAAGCTACACTTGCAAAACCGCCATTAAAGCCGTCATATATTTAGCTTCAACCAGCAAAGCAGGCGCAAAAAAGAGCATAAAGGAAACGGCTTTGCACATAAACGCAAGCGAGCACACAGTAGGAAAGATTTTGCAAACGCTGGCCCGGCATCAAATAATAAACAGCGTAAAAGGCCCATCCGGAGGCTTTTTTATAAACGAGGCGCAGCAGCAACAACCTATTGTAAAAATTGTAGAAACCATCGAAGGCAAACAAGTGTTTAAAGAGTGCGGACTAGGTTTAACACGATGTTCGGCACTTCACCCCTGCCCTATACACGATGAATATAAAGTTGCCCGTGATAAACTTGAAATGATTTTTAATGAAAAAAAAATAAAAGACTTATGTGATGGAGTAACCAATGGTTTGGCTTTTTTAACCGGATAGTTTTTACGGAGCAAAAAATATAATAAAAAGGGTGTACAAAATTGGTACTAACTTAAAACTCAATCCTTTATTACAACCCAAATAGTTAAAATTCTGTACCTTCAACAAAATAAAAAAATATGAAATTCAGATCTTCGTCATCAACAGCAAAAACACTGTTTTTTGCCGCTTCAGCAGTATTAATGATGTCTTTTTTTAGTTCGTGCGCCCGAAAAACATCATTTTCTAGCTCATCAGTCGTTCCGGCAGCACGAGGAGACGTAAAAGTAAAAAAGGACAATAATAATAACTATACAATTAAAGTAGAGATAAGGAATCTTGCAGAACCAAATCGGCTTGAGCCGCCAAGAAATGCCTATGTAGTGTGGTTAATTACATCTGATAATACCACAAAAAACATCGGACAGATTAAAAGTTCATCAGGCTTTTTATCAAACAATTTAAAGGCGTCCATAGAAACGGTTTCATCTTTTAAACCAACAAAAATATTTATTACCGCAGAATACGATGCCTCTGTTTCTTACCCTGGCAATCACGTGATTTTAACAACGCCCGATTTTTAAAATTATCGAGTGGTTTTTGATTGCTGATTGCAGCGCAGGCAACTTGTTAGAACACTTTTAATTACAATTATGAAAGAAAGTTATGGCACTTTATCGCAAACCATCAATGGTTTAAAGGGGGACGGTTATGACCTCGATTTCAATATCCGGGGAGAATGTATTGTGTGTCACGTAAACAACGCTTCTCTTTCAACAGACGATTTTGAGATTGATAAAATTTATCGCTTTGAAGGAGAATCGAACCCCGATGATGAAGCAGTGTTGTATGCCATTTCATCGCCAAAATTTGGGGTAAAAGGGACGCTGGTAAATGGCTATGGTATTTATTCCGACGAAGGCTCCGACAAATTAATGCAAAAACTGCAGCGCCACTAAAGGCAAGAAAAAGAGTACCTTCTGTTTCAGCTATTAATGAAAGCACCCCTTTTTGAAACCTTTTTACATCTTTTACAAATAACTTTTACATGGAAAATAAAGCAAACGAGGCAACACCACAACGCCCCGAAGGCGACCGGATTTTAAACGCCTCTTTAGTAGCAATGGATGTACCGCAATTTATAGAGCATTTGAAAAATGAATCTACCTGGCGCGAAAGCGACCGCAACTCTATAACCATTTTCAAATCTGAAAGAATGCGTATTGTGCTGATTGGTTTGCACGAGGGCGCTGAGTTACCAACGCACACCGCTAATGGTGTTATCAGTGTGCAGGTGCTTGAAGGCTATTTAAAATTTACCGCCGAACCTCAAACAGAAGAACTTAAAAAAGGACACATGGTAGCTTTGCAGCCCAATATTCCGCACAGCGTACAGGCACTTGAAGAAACATTTTTTTTATTAACGCTTGCTATGGTAAAAGAGTCGTAACCGAACCGGGCAATGGGTGTAAGTACTGCGCCGTTGGTGTAAGTGGGAGATGTGCGTGGCTTTTCGCAAACGCAACAAAAAACCTTTCAAAAAGGGTCAAAAATATCATTTTACCGCGCTATCTAATTGGGCAAGCGCTTCGTTAAGCGTTGGAAAACAAAATGAAAATCCGGTATCCTCCAATTTTTTCACACTCACATCGGTACTTTTCAACAAGGCTTCATCAGCCATTTCTCCAAGTGCTGCACGCAGCAAAAAGCCGGGAATGTTAATGGATAAATACTCTTTTCCGTACCTTTTTTCGGCCATCGTCACCATCAATTCTTTATTTGTTGCCACGTGCGGCGCAGCGGCATTGTACACCCCTTTTAGTTCTGTATTTTCTAATGCATGCAAATAAATGCGCACCATGTCTTCTACATGAATCCAGCTAATTATTTGTGTTCCCTTTCCTAAAGCAGCGGCCACACGAAAAGCGATCGGTTTTTGAAATTCAAGGTACGCTCCCGCTTTTGCATCTAACACAATTCCGGTGCGTAATATTACCAGGCGCTTACCCAACGCCGCCACTGGCTCAATGCTTTCTTCCCAGGCTTTGCAGGTTTGTCCTAAAAAGCCTGTATCCGGCGGATCGGATTCTTTAAAGGGCGCGGCGCCCTCTTTACTCGTTCCGTAGTAGCCAATGGCAGATGCGCTAACAACTGTCTGCACTTTATTTGGAAATTTTGTAACTGAACGCACCAGGAGTTCGCACCCTTTTACACGACTTTCTTCTATGAGTCTTTTTTGGGCTTCTGTCCAGCGTTTTTCGGCAATGGATGCCCCGGCCAGGTGAATGATATGATCTGCTTCGCTAAAAGCTGCTTCATCTATTTCGCCTTTTGCCGGATTCCAATAAGCATAGCGTACCCCTTTAGTGCTCTTCTTTTCTTTTGGGCTGCGGGTTAAAATAATAACAGAGTACCCCCTTTTTTGAAGGTTTTCGCACAACTCTTTTCCAATGCTTCCTGTTCCGCCGGTTACTAAAACTGTGTGCATAATTGAATTTAAGTAAGATTAGCTTTTGCACTTTTAGCGGTCGCTTTCATGTTTTCGTCGCGACGAATTTTGTTCCAGTATTTTGATGCGACCAGCAACATTCCAAAACTTTCCCCTTCTTCTGTGCCCAAATGTTTGTGGTGCATTTTGTGCGCCCATTTAATTGCCCGGATGTATCGATTATTGGAGCGGGTGAACCATTTAAAGCGCTGGTGTATAATCACTTCATGAACAATAAAATAAGCAAACCCATAAATCATAATTCCCAATCCAATGCAAAACATCCAGTGTTGCCCATCTTTTGTACCAAACAGCATGAGCAAAAAACTAGGTATAGCAAAAATCAGAAAAAACGCATCGTTCTTTTCAAAAAAGCCTGGTTCTGGTTGGTGGTGATCTTTGTGAAGAACCCAAAGAAGCCCGTGCATGACGTATTTATGCGTAAGCCACGCAACGCCTTCCATGGCAAAGAAAGTGACAATAACCAGGAGCGGATATAAAAGGTAGTTCATCTTTTCAAAGGTTTACATTTAAGTTTTTGGTGTAGTCCAGCACCTGCGGAAAAGCAATACAAAACCAGCGCGTAAATTCATTTGGAGCCTTTTCTATCCATGCGGCAAGTTCATCTGTTCCTATATATTTATACTCGCTGATTTCGGCGGGGTTAAATGCTATTTCGCCATCGTAAACACCTAAAAAAACATGGTCAAACTCAAACTCTGTCAATCCATTTTCAAAATGAGCCTTGTAGGTAAAATGAAACGCTTTCTTCAGCTTGCAATCAAAACCCAGTTCTTGCTGCAACCTTCGGTGGGCGCCGTTTAGCACCTCTTCGCCAGGAAACGGGTGGCTGCAGCAGGCGTTTGTCCATAAGCCGGCAGAATGATATTTTTCGGCCGCACGTTTGTGCAGCAGCCATTCTCCATTTCTATTAATAATAAATATCGAGAAGGCACGGTGTAACAGACCTTTTTCGTGCACTTCCAATTTTTCCATAGTGCCGGTCATTTCGTCTTTTTCATTTACCAATACTATGTGCTCCAATGCGGTCATTTTATTAAATTCAATTGGTTGGCTATGCGGGCGCTTACCAGCAGCGCTGCCTTGTTGTAATTATCTATGCGCACCCGCCGTTCCATAACGTGTTCAGGACGAAGGCGTTTAATTTTTCGGAATAAGGACACGTAATATTTATAAGCTACATACACACCAAATCTTGCTTTAATGGGCAACATCAGAATACCAGAATAAGCCTTTTCGAAATCTTTTTCAATTTCTTCTTCAATTTTGGTTTTTGTGGTTTGATTAAAGTTGTTGAAATCAAAATTGGGAAAGTAAGCCCGGTTTAAACCTTCGTAATCTGCCTTTAAATCTCTTAAAAAATTTACCTTTTGAAATGCTGCGCCTAAAGCCCTTGCATACGGTTGCAAATCCATAAACGTTTCCTTCTTTCCATCGCAAAAAACATACAAGCACATTAAACCAACTACTTCTGCCGAACCGTATATATAAACCTCCAGGTCCACACTGCTGTCGTATACCTTTTTTTTCAAATCCATTTCCATGCTTTGAAAAAAAGATTCAATCAGCCTTGTATCAATGTTGTAGTCGTTTACAGCCATTTGAAAAGAATTTAAAACCGGGTTTAGGCTAATTCCCCGGGATAGCGATAAAAAAGTTTCTTCTTTAAACTGTAACAGCAGAGACTCTTTATCGTAGCCATGAAACGAATCCACAATTTCATCGGCCAGGCGCACAAAACCATATATAGAAAAAATGGGGTTTTGAATGTGTGGGTGCAGCAATTTGATGGCCGAAAAAAACGATGTGCTGTACGAACAGGTTACAACCTTACAGCAATCGAGGCTTACCTGCTGAAACTGTTTTACCGGATCTTTATACATAAAAGATGTTTGTTTATTTGCCGCGGTTTAAGTAGTCCGTATGAAAATTGTTTAACCGCGTTAAAAGCGCCAATAACTGGGCCTGTTCTTCAGTCGACAAATCGCCTAAAAGCCCTGGCTTAATATCTGCCATTACGCCATATACTTCTTTCACAAAGGTTTTGCCGTTTTCCGTTAACATTACGCGGCTCAGGCGCTTGTCTTTTTCGTCTTTTGTTAGAACAATCCAGCCCCTTTTTTCCATTCTTTTCAGCATATCGTTAATAGTGGTAAACTCCATTAACGAAGTTTGGCTAAGCATGGATTTATTAGGGTTTTTCATCCGGTCAATTAACGAAAGCACTTTAAATTCATCCATACTTCCCAAACCTATTTTCTGAAACGGAACTTTGGTGTAATTCCGTGCAAAAAGGGTAAGTCTTCCAATTAGCGATCCGGCAAGTGCCCGGTTAGCAACGTTTGGAACCATTGTTGGCTCGCCCACATTTTTTGACCGGTTTGCAATAAAATCTTTTGTTTCCTGTCCCCATTTACTCTCTGGTTTTTCTTGTGAAAGAAAAATTCCAAACTGCCGTACACCGCCCTTTGGATGCAATCTTTTAAAGATCTTCCAGTTCGTTATCAATTCAATAACTTCATCATACAAAGGTTCAGTATTGTTCATTAATGGGGTGGAATTTTCTTTAACAAAACTAATGTTTTCGTAACAACAATCAATTAAAAACAAATGTTTTCGTTATTTACCTCTACATTGCCACCTTTTATCTTTCTAAATAATAATGAAAAAACATAACGCGGTTGTTATTGGATGCGGTTTTTCTGGCTTATCTGCCGCTTGTTTTTTAGCTAAAGGAGGCTATGCCGTAACGGTGCTGGAAAAAAACAGCTCGCCTGGCGGAAGAGCCCGCAAATTTGAAAAAGACGGATTTACATTTGACATGGGCCCAAGCTGGTACTGGATGCCCGATGTTTTTGAACGATTTTTTGAGCAGTTTGGAAAACAAGTCTCGGATTATTACGAGTTAATACGACTAAATCCTTCCTACCGTGTTTTTTGGAAGGACGACAAAATAGATCTTCCGGCGAATTATGAAGAATTAAGAAAAGTTTTTAACTCAGTAGAAGAAGGCAGCGGCGAACGGCTTGATGCTTTTTTGGTGGAAGCCGCTTTTAAATACAAGGTGGGCATGCAAAAATTGGTGCATAAACCTGGCCGAAAACTTACCGAATTATTGGATACCGAAGTAATTACCGGAGTACTAAAATTGGATGTTTTTACTTCTATGCAGCGGCACGTAAACAAGTATTTTAAATCGGAAAAGCTGCGTCAGTTAATGGAGTTTCCAATACTTTTTTTAGGCGCTACATCAAAAAACACTCCCGCACTTTATAGTCTGATGAATTATGCTGATATAAAATTGGGTACCTGGTACCCAAAAGGCGGCATGTATCAAATTGTAGATGCCATGTATAAGCTGGCAATTTCGCTCGGCGTTCGCGTTCAATTTAATGAGGAAGTAACGTCTTTTGATTTTGTCAATGGCGCCATCAAAAAAGTAAAAACGTTAATGGATATTTATGAAACAGATGTTGTTTTAGGGTCAGCCGATTATCATTATATAGAAAAAAATTTACTTCCAAAAAGCTATCAAAGCTATAGCGATGAATATTGGAAAACCCGTAAAATGGCTCCTTCCTGTCTAATTTACTTTTTAGGCGTTAATAAAAAACTTTCCGGCTTGCTACACCATACTCTTTTATTTGATACCTCGTTTAACGAGCATTCCCGCGCTATTTACGAAGTAGCAGCTTGGCCAAAAGAGCCTCTTTTTTACGTTTCCTGTACTTCTAAAACCGATGAGAATGCCGCACCTGTTGGATGTGAAAATCTATTCATACTAATACCGGTTTCTACTGAACTGGAAAACGATTCAGATGACTTGCGCGAACACTATCTCCAACTGGCACTTAAACGTATAGAAGAAAAATGTGGTGAAAGCATTAGGGATCATATAATTTTCAAAAGAAGTTATGCCCACGCAGATTTTAAAAAAGATTATCATGCGTTTAAGGGGAATGCTTACGGCCTTGCCAATACACTTTGGCAGACAGCCAATTTAAAGCCATCTATAAAAAGTAAAAAAGTAAAAAATTTGTATTTTGCCGGACAGCTTACAGTACCTGGTCCGGGCGTTCCGCCAGCCATTATTTCGGGCGAAGTAGCGGCAAAAGAAATAATGAAAGACCTTGGGAATTAACCATGCGGCATTACGATTTTATAATAGCAGGAACGGGTTGTGCAGGTTTGAGCCTTGCCATGCATTTTGCGCAACACAGAGCATTTGCGGAAAAAAAAATTTTACTTGTTGATAAAGAACAAAAAATTGCAAACGATCGAACGTGGTGCTTTTGGGAAAAAGATGCGGGGCTTTTTGAACCAGTTGTTTGTAAAAGTTGGCATCAACTATCTGTTTACTCCGATGACTTTGCAAAAACGTCTGCAATATCGCCGTATGCTTATAAAATGATTCGTGGAGAAGACTTCTATTCTTTCTGCAAAAAAGAGTTAGCCCAACACCAAAATTTTACGTGGCAATGGGGAACTATTTCCAATGTGAAAACATCCCAAAAAGGGGCCTCTTTGCTTATTGATGATGAAGAAGTAAGCGCTGATTTTATCTTTAGCAGCTTACCTCCAAAAATAAGTGTACAAAGCCATCATTATTATTTGTTGCAACATTTTAAAGGTCGGGTAATAGAAACAGAAAACGCCGCATTTAATCCGAATGTTGCTACACTTATGGATTTCAGGGTGCACCAGGCCGGAGATACGGCGTTTGTTTATGTGCTGCCCCTTACCGAAAAAAAAGCACTTGTGGAGTACACGGTGTTTGGCTCGAAGTTGCTTTCA